>JACNJX010000054.1 GCA_014382345.1 Alphaproteobacteria bacterium | reverse complement strand
TGCGCAAGCAAGCCACACCGACCATCCTGGTCGCCAACAAATGCGAGGGCGGCGCCGGACAGGGCGGTTTACTGGAAGCCTATAGCCTGGGGCTCGGCGACCCGGTGCCGCTGTCGGCTGAACACGGCGAAGGGCTGAGCGATCTCTATGATGCGCTGTTGCCGTACCGCGACGAAGCGGCACTGGCGGTAAGCGAAGAGACCGATGAAGAAGAGGATCCGGATGCCTGGAAGGACCGCCCCCTGCAAATGGCCATCGTCGGGCGGCCCAACGTCGGCAAATCGACCATGGTCAACACGCTGTTGGGTGAAGAGCGCATGCTGACCGGCCCGGAAGCCGGCATCACGCGGGATTCCATATCCATTTCCTGGAATTTCGAAGGCCGCGCTATCCGCCTGATCGATACCGCCGGCATGCGCCGCAAGGCGCGCGTCAAGAAGAAGCTGGAAGAACTCTCCGTCGGCGACACCCTGCATTCGATCCGCTTCGCCGAAGTCGTGGTGCTGGTGCTCGACGGAACCTTGGGCCTGGAAAAACAGGACCTGTCGATCGCGCGCCTGGTCATCGAAGAAGGCCGCGCGCTCGTCATCGCCGTCAACAAGTGGGACGCCACCAAAGACAAGAAAAAGGCCATGGGTGAGATTAAGGACCGCCTGCAAACCTCCCTGCCGCAGGTCCGGGGCATTCCCGTCATCACCTGTTCGGCGATCAATGGGCGCGGCCTGGGCGGCCTGCTGCCGGCGGTGACCAGGGTCCATGAAATCTGGAACCACCGGATCGATACGGGCGAACTCAACCGCTGGCTCGAAGGCATGACAGAAAGCCATCCGCCGCCGATATCCAAGGGGCGGCGCATCAAACTGCGCTACATCACCCAGGCCAAGGCCCGCCCGCCGACCTTCATCGCCTTCGTCAGCCAGAAGGACGCGCTGCCGGAAAGCTACGTGCGCTACCTGATCAACGGACTCAGGGAATCCTTCGACATGCCCGCCGTGCCGATCCGTATCCACCAGCGCGCCGGCAAAAATCCCTACGCACCGGATAAAAAGGGGCGGAAATAACGCCCTACCCTCCGCCTTTCCGGAACATCAGGTCGAACAGGTGGAGCGCCGCTTCGCGATCCGTTTCCGAATAGCCGAAAAATTCCAGGCGCACGTCGCAGGCGGGGATTTCCATCATCGCGATCTTGCGGGTGCGTTCCGCGCCAATGGTGATTTCCAGGCGTTTATCGCCATCCGCCAGAACCACGCCTGAGTCCGCCGTTTCGAAATCTTCCGTGCCCAACGCGCGCGCGATGATGCGGAAGAAATCGGCGTGGGTCAGCGCCATCTCTTTTTCGATAAAACAGGAATCAGACATCAGCCCCCCGCAACGGGCGGCCACACGGCCAGATGATCGTCTTCTTTCAGCGCCCAGCCATCCCGCTCGCCGGGCGGCACGAAGATGCCGTTGACCAGCACCAGATGGCAATGCTCCCGGGGCACGGCCAATTGCTCAAGAACCCCGCCGACGGTGACGCCGTCGTCGAACTCCAGGTCGGCCTCGTTTCCGGTCGGGCCTTCGGCCGTGCCGTCGGGCAGATACTTACCCAGGTTCGCGTACAACTTGACCCGGTTCTTCATGTGTAATCCTGTGCCCTTTTTCCCGCCTGGGCCAGATAGGCCTCCATGATCTTGTGCGGGTCATTCATCAGCTTGTCTTTCCATGCACCCAGATGAACAGGCGTCTGGATCAGCCCGCGCAACACGCCGATGTGGTTGGTGCGACCCAGCGTCAGCGCGCCGATCACGCGGTCGTCCTCAAACGCAAGCCGGATATAGCGGAAATCCTTTTCGACAATGTTTTCGGCGAAGTCGCCGCCCTCCACCCCCTGCCAGCGCCCGAAGGAGGCGGAGATCAGGCCCGCCGTATCCAGCACGTTCATGGACAGGCTGCCCTTATACGGGGTCGCCCGCCCGGCCATGTTGAGGCCCGCGATGCGCCCGTGTTCTGCCGCCGTCGGCTGAATGCCGTGCACCGCCCAGCCGCCGGAAAAATCCGGACCCTGGGCGCAGTCCCCGGCGGCATAGACGGTATCCGCCGACGTTTTCAGGAATTCATCGACGACAATGCCATCTTCGACCTTAATTCCGCTGCCCTCCAAAAAACCGATATTGGATCGGGTTCCGGCGGCGACCACGACCAGCGCCGCGTCCACCTGTTCGCCATTGTCCAGGTGCACCACAAGCCCGTCACCCGCTTTTCCCTCTTCCACCTTGGCCACCTGGGTTGCGGTTTTGATGGTCACACCCTTGTCTTCGCACCAGCGTTTCAGCATGTCGGCGGCGGTGTCATCCATCATGTGCGGCACCATGCGCTTTTCTCGCTCGATCACGGTCAGGGCGACACCACGGCGAAGCAGGCTTTCCAGGATAATGCAGGCGATGAACCCGGCCCCGATGAGGACCACCGATGCGCCTTCGTTGGCGCGCCCGGCAATGGCGCGGGCATCGGCCAGGGTCCAGCAGTGATGCACGCCGGACAGGTCCAGGCCATCTACCGGAGGTTTAACCGGGGCGCCGCCGGTGGCGATCAGAAGCGTGTCGAAAGCCTCCGCGCCGCCGCCTTCCAGCGCGACCTCGCCCGCATCAACGGAAATCCCGGTGACGCGGTCCTGTTTGATAAGGATTTTCAGGCCCTCAAAGTGGTCCGGCGTTTTGCGCAGATACGTTCCCGCCTCGTCGATATTACCGACCAGGAAATAGGGGATTGCCATCCGGCCATAGGGCGGTTCCGGCTCGTCGCCGATCAGGACGATGTCGGCTTCGGAGTCGGTTTTTCTCAGCGTTTCAGCAGCGGCGACCGCCGCCGGACCGGAGCCGGCGATGACGTGTTTCATGGCATCAACCTCCGGCTCCCGACCTTGTGGCGTCGTTTACAACGCCTGTTACAGTGAAAGGCGGCTCTTGGTTTCATCCGACGGAACGCCATTGGCGTCCCAGCCGCGCAGTTCATAGTATTCCGGCAGCATCTTATCGAGGCCGTTGGTCAACCCTTTCGCCGGGCCGGTCTTGGCCGCGTCTTTCAGCAGGCGTTTCGGCAACAGGTCGTCCTTGCCGGTGAAACCCGCATCCAGGTTGTACTGGCGTTCCATGTTCCAGATCCGCTCGCCGACCTCGACCAGAGAATCCGCCGTCCAGTCGCCTTCGCAGGCGGCGGCGATTTCCGGCGCGATGTCGTCGAGCGTCAGCGCAAACGTGGTGAACACGCAGGTGCCCGACGAATCCACGGCCGCTGTGGCGTCCTGGAAGGCCTTGACCAGTCCGGCCTTGCCGTCGGTCACCAGGGGATCGGTTTTCTCGGGGATGCCCAGGATTTCCGACGCCACGGTGTAGCCGCGCAGATGGCACGCGCCGCGATTGGACGTGGCGTAGGCCAGCCCCATGCCCTGAATGCCGCGTGGATCATAAGCCGGGAATTCCTGGCCCTTGACCGTCATCGACAGGTCCGGGTCGCCGTACTTTTCGCACAACCGCTTGGAGCCCATTCCGACTTCCAGACCGAAGCCTTCGCCATTGGCCGTGGCCTCGATGATCTGGACCAGGGCTTCGGTGGAACCGAATTTCAGCTCGATACCGCCGGTATCATCGTTGGTGATTGTGCCCTTTTCATAGAGTTCCATGGCGGCGGCGACGGTGGACCCGAACGAGATCGGGTCGAAGCCCTGTTCGTTGCAAATAAAGTTGCAATAGGTCAACGCCTCCAGGTCATCGACGCCGGTCGCCGCGCCCAGACTCCAAGCACTCTCATATTCCAGCCCGCCGGACGGCTCCAGGTACTTCGGCTTGCCCTGAACGGTGAAGTGCGTGGGGTCGATCTGTGACACCCGGGCACACGAAATCGGGCACGAGAAACAGGCATGGTTGGAAACCAGATTGGCCTTGCCGTCGGATTCCCGGATTTCATGCATGGCCTCGCCGCCGATCTTCGACGCGCCCTCGAACTGGACGTCGCCGGCGTTGTGGGTCGGAAGCGCGCCGGTTTCGTTGATCACGTTCATCAACACCTGGGTGCCGTAGGTCGGCAACCCTTCGCCGGTGACCGCATTTTCGGCCAGGATTTTCTTGGCCGCGTTGGTGGCCTGCATGAATTCCATGCCGTCCCGGACCTGAACGCCCAAGGTACCGCGTACGCAGACCGCCTTCAGGTTTTTGGACCCCATTACGGCGCCGACGCCGGAACGCCCGGCGGCCCGGTCCTTGTCGTTGACGATGCAGGCCAACAGAAGCTGGTTTTCTCCGGTCTTGCCGATGGAGGCGATGCGGACATCGTTGTCGCCCTGGGCTTCGCGGATCATATCTTCCGTTTCCCACACCGACTTGCCCCACAGGTCACCGGCGTCAATGAGTTCGGCATTTTCGTTCCTGATGTTCAAATAGACCGGCTTGTCCGATTTGCCTTCAAAAATAATCATGTCCCAACCGGCGTTCTTGACCTCGGCGCCGAAAAACCCGCCGGAATTGGAACACGCGATAGCGCCGGTCAGCGCGCCCTTGGTCACCACCGAATACCGCCCGCCCGTGGGTGCGATGGTGCCGGTCAACGGCCCCGTCGCCATGATCAACTTGTTGTCCGGCGACAGGGGATCAACCTTGGGGTCGGTTTCCTCGACCAGGTACTTGGTCGCCAGTCCCCTTTGGCCGAGGTACTGGTTCGCCCATTCCATATTCAGGGGCTCGCTCTCGCAGGTGCCGTTGGTCAGGTTGACCCGTAGAATTTTCTTGGTCCATGACATAGCAAAATCTCCCTAGTTACTCTGATGTTTGTAAATCAGGCTCTGTTTTTTCCGCCCACGCGCGCATTTTGACTTCTCCCGCCTTTTCCGCCTCGACGAAGCTCAAGGCCGTGGTCGGGCACATTTTCACACAGGCCGGGTCCCCGCCGCAGAGGTCGCATTTGAGGACCTTGCCGCTGTCGGGGTTGTAATTGATGGTGCCGAAGGGGCACGCGATGGTGCACACCTTGCAGCCGACACAGGTGTCGTTGTTGACGATCTTGGCTCCGGTCTTGTCATCCACCGAGATCGCATCGACGGGACACACCGCCATGCACCAGGCTTCCGCGCACTGGGTGCAGGTGTAGGGAACAAACAGGCTTTGTTCCTTGAACTCGAAAACCTTGATGCGCGCCTTGATCGGGTTAAAGGCGTTTTCGGTCTGATAGCTGCAGGCCATTTCGCACTGCATACAGCCCGTACACTCCTTGGCGTCCATCAGGAGAACTTTTTCCATGACAGCCGAAACTCCCTAGCCTGCCCATTCGATTTTTTCGCGGGCTTGGGAAAAGTCTAACACCCAAAAGGCTTGGGGTCCAAATGCATTGGCCTTCTTTTTTGAGCCTTTTTAAACAACGACGTTGCGGGATGCGCCCATCCCGCCGTACCATTTCGAAACCTTAAAGGCCAACCACTCAAGGAGGATCACGATGCAAACAATATCCCGATGGACAACCGCCGCCACGGCGCTTCTGCTGCCGGTGGCGGTAATGCTGACGCCCATGGTCGCCTGGGCCAACGGTGGCGGCCCGGGCGGCGGCTACCGCCATGGCTACGGGATGGGCGGACACGGATTGTTCGGGCCGTTGATAATGATCCTTGTCATCGCCGCCATCGTCGTCGCCGTGGTGCTGATCATGCGCGGAACGGGTGGCCCCCGCTCCGCCCACAATGGCAAACCGCGCAAAACGCCGCAGGACATCCTCAGGGAACGCTACGCACGCGGTGATATCACCACCAAGGATTATCAGGAACGGCTGAAGGTGCTTGGCGACTCCGACTAGAACGTCATCGGCACGACGGTGACGACGTGCTCGAGCGCGGTGATTTTTTCCAGCACGTCCGGCGGCGGCGTCCCGTCGGTTTCGATCAGCGCGATGGCGTCACCGCCTTCTTCGGCGCGGCCCAGATGGAAAGTGGCGATGTTGATACCGGCATCCCCCATCAGCGTTCCCAAAGCCCCGATCAGGCCCGGTTTATCCCGGTTGGTGATGTAGAGCATGTTCGGCGCCAACTTAGCGTCGATGGGTATGCCCTTGATCTCGACCAGGCGCGGTTCCTCGTTGAACAGCGTGCCGGCAATGGTCCGGGTCTGGGTCTCGGTGGTCAGAGTCAGGGTCATCAGGGTCTGAAAGGCGCCGGCTTCGTCGGAACGGACTTCGCGGATGTGAATATCGCGCTCCTTGGCTATGGTCGGCGCGTTGACCATGTTGACGCCTTCCATTTGCGGTGACAAAAGGCCCTGTAGGACGATCGCCGTCAGGGGCCGGCAGTTAAGCTCGCCGCACAGCCCTTCATAGGCGATGGTAACTTCCTTGATTGCCGAATGGGTCGCCTGGCCCGCAAAGCTGCCCAATTGGTGGGCCAGCACCATATAGGGTTTCAGCTTAGGCGCATCTTCCGCCGACACGGACGCCATGTTGAGCGCGTTGGTCACGGCCCCGGTGTTGAGGAAATCGGCGATCTGCTCGGCGACCTGCCCTGCCACCTTTTCCTGGGCTTCCGTCGTCGCCGCACCGAGATGCGGCGTGGCGACGACGTTGTCCATGCCGAACAGCGGGTTTTCCTCGGCCGGCTCGTGGGCGAACACGTCCAGCGCCGCCCCCGCCACATCGCCGTTTTCCAGCGCCACCTTCAGGTCTTCCTCGACGATCAGGCCGCCGCGCGCGCAGTTGATGATGCGCACGCCCTTTTTCATTTTCTTAAACGCGCGTTCGTTGAGGATATCGCGGGTGGCGTCGGTCAGCGGCGTGTGTAGGCTGATAAAATCGGCCCGCTTGAACAATTCCGGCAGTTCGACCTTCTCAACGCCCAGATCCTCTGCGCGTTCCGGCGTCAGGAAAGGATCATAGGCGATGACCTTCATCTTCAGGCCCTGGGCGCGGTCGGCGACGACGGCACCGATGTTGCCGCAGCCGATAATGCCCAGCGTCTTGCCCATCAGCTCGACGCCCATGAAGCGGGATTTTTCCCACTTGCCCTCATGGGTCGAGGCATTGGCCTGGGGGATTTGGCGCGCTACGGCCAGCATCATGGAAATGGCGTGCTCCGCCGTGGTGATGGAATTGCCGAACGGCGTGTTCATGACAACGATGCCTTTTGCCGTGGCAGCGTCGACATCGATATTATCGACGCCGATGCCGGCGCGGCCGATGACTTTCAGGTTTTTCGCAGCCTCCAGCACCTTCGATGTCACCTTGGTTGCCGAGCGGATCGCCAGCCCGTCATAGTCGCCGATGATGTCGGCCAGGCCCTGCTTGTCGAGCCCGGTAATGACATCGACCTCGATCCCGGCCTGTTTAAAACATTCCTCAGCCAGCGGGCTCATCTTGTCGGAGATCAGGACTTTAGGCATTTCCGTCCTCCTTCTCCTTGAGCGCCGCCCAGCCCCAGTCCAGCCACGGGAACAGGGCGTTCAGGTCGGATGTCTCCACCGTTGCCCCGTTCCACAGACGCAGGCCCGGAGGCGCCGCCATGTGATTAGCGATATCAAAGGCCACACCTTCTTCATCGAGCAACGCACCCAGGCGCTTGCCGACGTTCTTGCGAAAGTCTTCATCCTGATCGGCGAGCCAGGGGTCGGTGATCTGCAACGTCACGGATGTCGTCGAGCGCGACGCCGCATCGGAGGCCAGAAAATCGACCCAGTCCGCGCCTTCGACCCAGGCGAAGGTGGCTTTTGAATTGACCTCGACGCGGGCCATCAGGCCTTTCAGCCCGCCCATGGATTCCGCCCATTTCAAACTGTTCAGGGCATCTTCGACACAAAGCATGGACGGCGTGTTGATGGTCAGGCCTTCGAACGGGGCCGGATCAAATTTTCCGTTCTTGGTCAGCCGGAACACTTTCGGCAGCGGCCACGGCGGCGTGTAACTTTCCAACCGTTCGACGGCGCGGGGGCCGAGCACCAACATGCCATGCGCCGCCTCACCACCCATCGCCTTCTGCCACGACCAGGTGGTGACGTCGAGCTTGTCCCAGTCCAGGTCCATGGCGAAGGCCGCCGACGTGGCGTCGCAAAAGGTCAGGCCTTGGCGGTCCGCCGCGATCCAGTCTGCGTTGGGCACGCAGACGCCGGACGTGGTGCCGTTCCAGGTAAAGACCACATCGTTGGCGAAATCGACCTCGCTTAAGTCGGGCAGGTCGCCATAAGCGGCCTCGATAACGCGGGCGCCGTCGATTTTCAGATGCTTGGCAGCATCCGTGGCCCAGGTAGCGCCGAAGTTGTCCCACGCCAGCAGGTCAACGCCGCGCGTCCCCAGCATCGACCACAGCGCCATTTCCATGGCCCCGGTGTCTGAACCGGGGACGATGGCGATATGGTGGCCGTCGGGGATACCCAGAATATCACGGGTGCGGGTCAGGACTTCCTTCAGCTTCTCCTTGCCGGTGGCGTGGCGGTGGGAGCGGCCGACGAAGGCGTCCTTGAGATCGTTCAGCGACCAGCCGGGAGGCTTGGTGCAGGGTCCGGATGAAAAACGGGGATTGGCCGGACGGGTGTCCGGTTTCTGAGGTGTGTTCACAATTGTCTCCTTTCCTCACAGAAAGGTCGCGCCCCGTTGGGGGGGCGTGGCCCACCGGTCTTATAGGCCTGGGCCATTTCGCCGTCAAGCTGTCCTTTTACCGAAAAAGGTTTCCTTATCCGGTCTATTGCTTTCCAATTAAAACACCCCGTAGATTCAGCAACAGCCCCCATCAGACGCCAAAAATCATGTCCTCCTCCCCCTCCAAAAAAGACCCGGTCCAGGCCATGGTGATCGGCGACTCCAAGGTCGTCGGCGATCTCGTCGGCGGCATTCTTGAGCGCGATCCGCGCATCCAAATCGCCATCCGGCCCGCCGATGGCGAAAAGGCCGTCGCCCAGTTCCGCAACACAGAGGCCGAGGTCATCGTCATCGACATCGGCGGCGATCCGAAACTCTCCCTGACCACTATTTCCAGGCTTCTTCGCATCGACGCCAAGGCCCGGATCATCATGGTCTCCACCCTCACCTTCACCAACGTGAAGACGGGACTGGAGGGAATGGAACGGGGCGCCGTGGAATTTCTGCAAACACCGGCCGCCCACACGAAGGATTCCAGCCTTGCCGTTTTCCAGCATAATCTGGCGGAGACGGCGTTCGAACTCGGCCAAGCCCGGCGCGACGAAGGCGGACGCCAGGCGAAGAAAGCGCCCACGTTTGACGACGACGCCCCGATCACCCTGCGCCCGGCCTCGACGGTGACACCGGACATTCTGGTTATCGCCAGTTCCACAGGCGGGCCGCAGGCGTTGGCGTCTGTATTCGGCGGACTGGACCGTTCCGTCACGGTGCCGATCCTGATCGCTCAACACATGCCGCCGGTGTTCACCGGCTCGCTGGCGCAGAACATCACCCGGATCTGCGGGCGGCCCTGCGTCGAAGGGAAAGATGGCGAGCCGGTTAAGGCCGGGCATGTCTATGTCGCGCCGGGCGATTACCACATGGTGCTTGAACGCGATGCCGCCAACGGAGGCGCTGTGTGCATCCGCCTCAATCAGGATACGCCTGTCAACTACTGCCGCCCGTCGGCCGACCCCTTGTTTAAAAGCGCTGCAATAATATACGGGCCTAAGACCATAGGCCTGGTCCTGACCGGCATGGGACAAGACGGCCAGGCGGGCAGCGAGGCCGTGACAAAAGCCGGCGGCACCATCATCGCCCAGGACCATGCCAGCAGCGTCGTCTGGGGCATGCCGGGCGCCGTCGCCAAGGCCGGCCTGTGCAGCGCCGTGCTACCGCTCATTCAAATTCCCGGGCATCTGAAAAAAGCCTTCGCCGCTTAAGCCGAGGGCGTCCTATATCCCGTAATACCACGGCGCGAAGAACGAAAACGCCAGCCACAACAACACGATCATCGGCAGCCCGGCGCGCGCGAAGTCGGCGAACCGGTAATGCCCCGGCCCCATCACCAGAAGGTTCGTCTGGTAGCCCAGGGGAGAGGCGAACGAGCAGTTTGCCGCCAGCACCACGGCGACGGCGAAGATATGGGGCTGAATGCCCAGTTCCAGCGCCAGACCGACGCCGATGGGCGTGAACAGGACGGCGATGGCGTTGTTGGAAATGATGTTGGTCATAATGGCCGCGATCAGGAAAAACACCGACAGCACCACCGCCGGCGCGGCCCCGGCCAGGGCCGCGATCAGGCTATGGGCCAGCAACGCAGCCCCGCCGGTGTCCTGCAATGCGACGCTCATGGCGATGGCGGCGGCGATGGCGGTAACAATTTTGGAATCGATGGCGCGCGCCGCCTGACGCACGTTCAGCACGCCCGTCGTCACCATGGCGATGGCCCCCGTCATGGCTGCCGCCACGATCGGCACCACCCCCGTGGCGGCGAGAACCACAACGATAAAGAAAATTAAACCGGCCCGCTTGGCGTGCTCAAGGGCGGGAAGTTCCTCGGCCGTGCCCTCTACCAGAACCACGTCCCGGTTGCGCCGAAGCCGGGTGATGTCGTCGGGCTGTCCCTGCAACAGCAAAACGTCCCCGGCCTGCAGGCGGACATCGGTGATACGCTGGCGCAGCATCCGGGAACGCCGCTGGATGCCAAGCACGATGCAGTGGGTTTTGTAACGGAATCCGATCTGCGGCAGCGTCAGGTTGATCATCCGCGACGCCGGCGCGACCATCACTTCCGCCAGGGCCTGCCCGCTTTCTTCCCAACGCCCGGTGGAGGTCACCTGGCCGGGAACCTCGCGGCCTTCTTCCAGGTCCGGGTACAGCAGGCCCGGATCCTTGGCCAAAAATTCGCCCAGCGCTTTTCGGGTCGCGGCGATCACCAGCACATCTCCGGGCTGGACAATGAAACCCTCGAACGGCGGCAGAATCGCCTGCTCGCCGCGCTGCACCATGCGCAGCGTCTTTTCCGGCAGACTGGGGAAATGGCCGCCCGGCGCATCCTTGCCGATCAGGTCGGAATCCGCCGATACGGTGATCTGCGCAACGAAATGCTTATGGTCACCGGTGACGATGTTATCGGCCATGCTGGCGCGGTCCGGCAGCAGGCGAGGCACGATGAGAACCACATACAACACCCCCACCGACGCCAGCACCAGACCCGGCACGGAGAAATCGAAAAACCCGAACGGCGTCATTTTCAACTCGATCAGGGCGCTGTTGACCAACAGGTTCGTCGACGATCCGATCAGTGTCGTCATGCCGCCCAGGATAGCCGTGAAGCTCAAGGGTATCATGATCTTGCTGACCGACTGGCCGAACCGGGCCGCCAGCACCTGCATGATGGGAATGAAGATGACCACCACCGGCGTATTGTTAAGAAAGGCGCTGATGATGGCGACCAGGACCAGAGAGACGACAACGGCCACCACGGCGGACACATGGCCATGGCTCCATTGCAGGAACCACCCGGCGCCGCGTTCCAGAATGCCCGTGCGGATCATGCCCTGGCCCAGCACCAGCAGGGCCAGCACCGTAATCAGGGCCGGATTGGCGAAGCCTTCAAGAATCCGCTTCGAGGTCAGGACGGATTGCCCGTCCGCACCGACAACCGGGAAAAAATGGAAAAAGACCAAAAGCACGCAGATGATGCCGATGGAGATGACCTCCATCGTCACGCGCTCGGAGACATAAAATACCAGCCCCGTGACAATGAGGGCAAACACCGCCCACATCTGGAATTCCATACCTGCCGCCATATTCCTCTCCCGGGAGGAAGTTTACTCCATTTAGAAAACCATGACACCCTGTGGCGGCTCACAAAAGCCCCATAACGCCTATAATCCCGCGGGTTTCCGGCCTAAATACGGAAAATTTTTATCCCTGTGACCGTGGTCACTGCGCCACCCCACGAAATCCATCACTATGTTTATCAAGAGACCAAAGTCTCCCTAATATATCCACTCTCTCCCTGATCATGGGCCGGGCCTCTTCCCCAGAGGCCCGGTTCCATTTTGACTTATAAAAATTGCGGTATTTTCGCCAAAGCCGTACCCTGAATTGGTTTCGACCCTACGGGCCTGGGCTAAGGGGTGTGCTGTGCCGCCGAAAAACGCCGTAAACGAAAACCGGAATCTCCCAACCTTGGACATCGACGGAGTCCTCCGGGACGCCGTCGGTTCCATGCAGGAGGCGTTCGCCCTGTTCGACGCCGAAGACTGCCTAGTCTTCTGCAACGAGGCGTATACGAATATGCATCCGCTGGGCAGGGAATTTATCCAGCCAGGCGTCCGCTTCGAAGACATCATCCACACTAACGTTGAAAGCGGAAACGTCGCCGACGCCTTCGGCCGCGAGGAAGACTACATCCGGGAAAGACTGGATCAGCACCGCAACCCGAAAGGCCCCCTCTATCGCCGCCTGGCCAGCGGAAAGACCTTCATCATCAACGAAAGCCGCACGCCGGACGGCGGCACCCTGTTTACCTCCACCGAGGTCACCGACCTTAAGCAGATCGAGGAAGACCTCAGGGAAAAAGAGGCGCTGACCCGGCGCATGCTGGAAGCCAGCCCCGTCGGCGTTCTAATCGTCACCAGAGAGGGAAAACACCTGTTTGCAAATGAACGATCCCTTGAAATTCAAGGTGTTACCCGCGATGAGCTTTTCGCGTCAAACGCCGAAAGCTACTACGCCGATCCCGATGAGCGGAAAAGACTGAAAGAGGGCCTCTACGAAACCGGTTTCACGCCCCCGACCGAAGTCGAGTTGATCAAGCCCAACGGTACGCATTACTTCGTGATTCTGACATCGACGTTGCTGGAATTCGAAGGACAAAAAGCACACCTGACGTATCTTTACGACATTACCGAGCGCAAGCGGATCGAGGACGCACTGCGCGAGAGCGAACAACGCCTGAGCGATGCGGTGGAAAGCATTCTCGATGGTGTCGCCTTGTTCGACGCCGAAGACAAATTCGTCTTCTGCAACACAGCGTTCCGGGAAAACCTAGAAAACCTGGACGACGTTCTGGTTCCGGGGACGTCCTTCGAGGACATTGCCCGTGCCGCAGGTGAACGCATCCACAATATAAATGACCCGGACGGCATGGAAAAGTATGTGCAAAGGCGTCTTCGGGAACATGAAAAAAGGGAATCATCTGTCCGTTACTATCCCGAAACCGATAACTTCGTCATCGTGCAGGAATATGAGACATCCGGCGGTGGAACGTTCCTGGTCCGCAGCGACATCACCGAACTCAAACACGCAGAAACGGCGCTCCGTGAAAGCGAGGCGCGGCTCCGGGATATCGCAGAATCCGCTTCCGATCATTTCTGGGAAATGGGACCAGACCTTCGTTTTACATCTGTATCCGAACGGTTCCTCAAGGAAAACGAATTGCCGCGGGAGGATATCATTGGAAAGACACGGTTCGAATTCGTCGGGCCGGAAACCATCATGGAAAACCCCGGCCCCTGGAACCGCCACCAGGAAGATCTGGAAAACCGGCGGCCATTTAGGAATTTTGAATTCTCTTTGAAACTGCCGGATGGGAAAACACGACAAATCACCATCAGCGGAAAGCCGGCGTTCGATCAAGACGGAACCTTCTTAGGCTACCGTGGCGCCAGCACCGACATCTCGGCCTACCGCCGTGCCCAGAATGAATTAACCCACCACAACAAGATGGAATCCCTAGGCCACATGGCCGGCGGCATAGCCCATAACCTGAACAACATGCTGCAGCCGATCCTGATTCTTGGAAAGTTGGTGAAAGACCGCCTGGACGAAGAAAGCCAGGAGCACCGGAACATGGACGTCATTTGCCAGGCCGCGAGTGGAGCCAAGGAACTGGTTCAACGGATATCCACTTTCAGCCGCCAACAGGGACTGATCCGAAACCGGGCGGATATGTACCACATCATCCGCGAAGGCCTGGACCTTGTCGCCTCGACCATTCCCTCCTCGATAACCGTGAGAGAAAACCTGGATGCCCAAACGGGACAGGTTTACGTGGATACCGCACAGATTCAAACGGTGCTGATGAACCTTGTCTCCAACGCGGTCGATGACATGGATGGAAAAGCCGGGGAGTTGTCCGTATCCTTAAGCAGGATCACCCTCAATGAAACGGCGGAAAGCCCCGTACCCGGCCTGGATGCAGGGATATTTGCGAAACTCACCGTCACCGATACCGGACACGGAATGGACCCGGAAACCCTGGAAAAGATCTTCGATCCGTTTTTCACCACCAAGGGGGTTGGCCAAGGCACGGGGCTCGGGCTTTCCAGCGCCTTTGGGATCATCCAGAAACACGCCGGCACAATCCATGTGAAGAGCGAAGCCGGGCATGGAGCAACATTTGAGGTCTATCTCCCTTTAGACCAATCTGTTAAAGACTAGGCGTCATGGCAAAAATTCTACTCATTGAAGACGAAGAAATGGTGCGTTACAGCCTGCGCTGCGCCCTTGAAAGCAAGGGCCACGAAGTCCTGGAAGCGACCGATGGCGAAGACGGCGTCAACCAATTCCGGGATCTGGCCGCCGACCCGGAACCCGCAGATATCGTAATCACCGATATTCTGATGCCGAAAAAACATGGCTATGACGCCATTTCGGAAATCCGGGATATTTCGCCGGACACCAAGATCATTGCCATATCCGGCGGCGGCGGCGGAAATTTCGACCAAAAGTCCTTTTCCGATATGTCCAACTATCTCGGCGCCGACAAAGTCCTGGCCAAACCCTTCTCGCCTGAGGATTTCATTCTGGCGGTCAACGACTGCCTTTCCTGAGCCTCCCGCGCTCGAACGAGCCTCAATAGCCATTCGTTGAATACTCTCCGTACCCTATCCCCCGAAAGCGGTGCGGCCTCAAAAAAGGAGCCTTCGTCATGATTGCCGTGATTTTCGAAGTATCGATCAACCCCGAACGCAATGAGCGGTATTTCGAACTGGCCACGGCGCTCCGAAAGGAACTGGAAAATACCAATGGATTCATTTCCATCGAACGCTTCCAGAGCCTCAATGATGAAGAAAAATACGTGTCCCTGTCGTTCTGGCGCGACCGGGACGCCGTCGACGCTTGGTATGCAAAGGCCGACCACCGCAACGCCCAACAGGAAGGCCGCGACGGAATTTTTCTGGATTACCGGATCCGGGTCGCCGATGTCTTCCGCGATTACGACATGGCCACAGGACGTCCTAAGTAAGGACGGCCACAGTAACGCCAAAAAAACGCCGGGCTTTCAAAGAAAACCCGGCGAGTTCAACAGGGAGGTGTCAGGAGCGAGGGGTATGGCCCCTGACCCGGAGCTGCCGCCATCTTGAGGGGGGGCGATGAGGGAAGCGGCAACTCGATTGAAACCACTTTAACCCGGACATGTTTCCGGCATTTCTCCGACTCGTTTCAAAATGTTACAAGATGTTTCGCGTTTGAATTATTAATCGCGTAATCATTCGCCCTGTTTTACCGTTTGTCGCCGTTTTGGGGACTCTCATGACCGACACCATGGACGATACGCCCGTTGAGTTTTTGTCCTTTCTCGACCGCGCCGGATTACTGGACGGCGGGGAGACGCCGGTGCTGGAAGCGCTCGATGGTGGCGTTTCCTCCGATATCCGGATTGCCCGCCTTAAGCGCGGCCCGGTCTGCGTCAAAAAGGCGCTGGCGAAGCTGAGGGTCAAACAGGACTGGCGCGCGCCGGTCGAACGCAATGCCTATGAGGCGCGTTGGCTGGAAACGGCGGGAGAGATCGTTCCCGGTGCTGTGCCGAAAGTTCTCGCCCACGATGCAGGGGCCGGCATGTTCGCCATGCAATATCTGCCCCCGGACCGTTACCCGTGCTGGAAGGACCAGCTTCTCAATGGCGAAGCCAAGCCCGATTTCGCCGCCCAGGTCGGTGAACGGCTGGCCCGCATCCATTCTGCAACCGCCGGAGATGCCAAAATTGCGGCCGCTTTCGCCACCGATGAAATTTTTCACGCCATTCGTCTCGCGCCTTATCTTGAGGCCACGGCAACGGCACATCCCGAACTGGCGGATATCCTGACAGGTCTGGTGCTGACCACGGCGGAAACCCGAACCGCCCTTGTGCACGGCGACGTCAGCCCCAAGAACATCCTCGCCGGGCCGGACGGGCCGGTGTTTCTCGATGCCGAATGCGCCTGGTATGGCGATCCGGCTTTCGATCTGGCGTTCTGTCTCAACCATCTGCTGCTGAAATGCCTGGCCGTGCCCACCGCCAAAGACGGCTTTCTTGAATGTTTCGATGCCATGGCGGAAAGCTATCTGGAAATCGTCACGGCGGAACCGGCGCAGGCCATCGAGACCCGCACCGCCCGCCTGTTGCCCGGAATGTTCCTGGCCCGTATCGACGGCAAATCCCCGGTTGAATACCTGAGCCGTGAGGGCGATAAGGAACGCGTGCGCGGCTCGGCATGCGCCTGGCTGCAAAACCCGGTGGAGCGGCTTTCCGATATCCGCCGGATGTGGAATGAAGACCTGGACGCAAGAAAGATTTGAGCATGGGTGTGAATAAAAATAACTGCAAAATCAAATCCATCCGTGCCCGCCAGGTCTGGGATTCCAGGGGACGGCCGACCGTCGAGGCCGAAGTCCTTCTCAACTACAACGCCAGGGGCCGCGCCATTGCGCCGGCCGGCGCGTCCACCGGCACCGGCGAAGCCGTCGACCGGCGCGACGGCGGGGAAGCATTCGGCGGGTTCGGCGTGAAAAAGGCCCTGGCCGCCATCAACGAAGACATCGCGCCGGCCCTGAAAGGTCTCAACGCCGCCAATCAGGATGCCATCGACAAGGCGCTGATCGAGCTCGATGGTACCGCCGACAAAAGCCGCCTCGGCGGCAACGCCATGATCGCCACATCTCTGGCCGTGGCCCATGCCGCAGCCGCCGCCTACAAAATGGCGCTGTGGCAATATCTGCACGAGCAGGAAAATTCCGGTCAGGCTCCGTTCCTGCCGCTGCCGGAAATTCAGATTTTCGGCGGCGGCGCGCACGCCGGTGGCCGGGTCGATGTTCAGGATTACATGGTCACCGCCACCGGCGCGGAGACCTATGCCCAGGCCCTGGAATGGACCGCCGACGTCTACCGCGCGGCTTCGCGTTTGATGGCCGAGGAGGGCCGGCTTCATGGCGTCGCCGACGAAGGCGGCCTGTGGCCGGACTTCGATGACAACGAACAGGCCCTGGACATGCTGGTCCGCGCCATTGAGGCGGCGGGCCTCAAGCCAGGCCAAGACATGGCGATTTCCCTAGACATCGCCGCCAGTCAGTTCGGAAGCAAGGGCCGCTACCGGCTTGCCCGCGACGATCGGACGCTGAATTCCGACGAACTGTCGGGCATGCTGGTGGACTGGGTCGAACGCTACCCCATCGTCGCCATCGAAGACCCCATGGCCGAAGGCGACAAAGAAGGCATGGTGCGCTTCACCTGGGCCGTCGGTAAGCGGGTGCAGGTTATCGGCGATGATTTCCTAGTCACCAGCGTCGGGCGCATCCGGGCGGCGGCCCGCGATAAAGCGTGTAACGCGGTACTGATCAAACCCAACCAAGTGGGCACCCTGAGCGAAACCAAGGCGGCGCTCGAGGCTGCGCGCAAGGCCGGGTTCGGGGCTATCGTGTCGGCCCGGTCGGGTGAAACCGAAGACGTCAGCATCGTCCACCTGGCCGTCGGCTGGGGCGTCGAACAATTGAAGGTGGGCTCCATCACCCGCGCAGAGCGCACGGCGAAGTGGAACGAGGGCTTGCGCATCGCCGATCAACTGAAAGAGATGGGGCTGGAAGGTGAAGGCCAGCAACCCGGCGGCGCCCTGCCGCCCCGCTCGCGTTTCCCATGGGGCAAGGGTGGCTAGGTCCCGGCCTGTCTTTTATTCCGGACTTTCCGCCTGGCCGCGGATGCGGCTGACGAGGACGGAAATCAGGCGCCTGAGCACACGGTCGTTTTCCTCCAGCCGGTCCAGCCTCTGTTTCAGAGAGGCGCGCGAAATCATGCTGAGCTGACAATCCGACAAGGCCCTGGCAGAGGCCACGCGCGGCGCGTTATCGACCAGCGACATTTCGCCGATGATCTCACCGCGTCCCAGCGTCGCCAATACCCGTTCGCGGTTTCCCGACGAGCGGAAGATTTCCACATCGCCGGAAATAATCAGATAGGCCATATCTCCGACTTCGTCTTCTCCGAAGATCAACTCGCCGCTGGGGACCGTTTTGCGTTCCCCTGTCTGGTCGTTTGCGTTCAAGGATCCGTCCTTCATCTTGTAACTATTTGTAACCCCTTTGGACGTGTCATTTCCACCGTGGCCTTTGCGGCCGGCGATTTCGTTCAATGCGTCCAGCAGGTTCTGCGCCAGGGGGCCGGGCAATTCCACGCCGTCGGCGCGCCGTTTCAGTTTCTCGACCACCCGGGCGACGGTTTCGGAACTGCTGGTGTCGGGAACCAGGGAGGCCATGAAAGCTAGCTGTTGAATAAGTCGTTCCAGGGCCTTATGGACCAGTTCGCGTTCCCCGGCCCCGGCGCCTACCCCAGTGCGAAGCGGAGAGGCTGCCAGATCGAGAAGACACCCGAGCCGGACGGCGCGGTTGGGCATGAGGTCGAGCAAATGATCGATGCCCTGTTCAAAGGTCAAGTCGTTGGTACCGGATTTTAGAGTCATGCGAGCGCGTTTGATGATGGCGTCACACATGCCCGGTCCACCCGCGAGGCCATCTTCGTCGGTCAGCTCCCGGACCAGCCCGGCGAAGGCGTCCTTTTCCATATCGCCGCCTTCCCGGGTCAGCGGGCGAATGCCGCCAATGCCTGCGGCGACGCGTTCCAGCAGCACCTGGCAGGTCAGCGGCAGGTCGAGACGCGACATCATGTTGTTTAGTTCGACAATGCAGGACACCTGTTTTCCGGGTTCCGGCGTGTTGCCCCGGGTCAACTGAATAAGCCTGCGGTTGGCCGAAGCCGCGTCAGGCTGACCGGCCAAAACCTCCATCACCGCTTCGGCCCCGTCGAGGATTTCCGCAGTCACTTCATCGACGTATTCGACCGAGCGTTCGTGCACGTCGTTCTGGGTCAGGGAAATCAGCGCCAGCAGTTTGCCGTTCCAATTGCCGCGCGACGCCAGCAGCCCGGCCAGGGCGCCAAGGATGGCCAGACGCGCTTTTCCCGGCGTGTTTTCCCACTGGGTGGCGCCGTCCACCAGCGCGTTCAATCCCTTGGATCGCAGCAGGGCCGCGTACTTGTCGGCATCTTTCGGTTTTTTCGCCCACTCCTTTATCTCGGCGAAGGCCTTATGAAGCACCTCGACGCGATCCATCGGCTTTGTCCCCGAAGCCTTGGCCTGAAGGCCGCCGATGCGCTGCATGGCCGGGCCGAACAGCCTGTCGTTGCGCTCGAACATCATCAACTGGCCGGCATCGAAGGCCAACTCCAGCGCCGTCAAACCTTGATCATCGAGCAGATGGCGGAGCAGCTTTCCGGTCGTGCGCCGGGCAGGAAAGCCGTAATAATCGAGCACCTCTTCGCACAAAGGGGCGTCGTCCACGGCGACAAGGGTGACGATTTTTTCGCGGTCGCGGCGTTCCTCGAAAATGACATCCAGTTCGCCGGTACGCTCGCTTTCAGACGTTACGCGTACGCCGTCGTAATTTCCTTGGTGGAGGAGTTCCTCGGCGTGCTCGAGCGCAGCCGAGCGGACATCGAAGGAGGATTCGAAAATCCACCGGTTTTCGTCGGCGGTCAGAACTTCGTATGTCTTGCCGGCGAGATTTTTCGCCATGTCATCCCCAAAAAGCCATTCTCAAGAACGGTTACGGACGCTTGAAATACGCCACATCACATGATCGTGGATGGACCAATAAGTTTCAAGGAAGACTGATGCCAAGAACTGTTGGGAAGGCGTTGCGGGAAGAACTGGCGCGAGGCTCAAAAACCATTTTTAATACGCCCATGCGACGCCGCCGTCCCCAACCCCTGCTCGTTCTCGCCTTTGTGCTGCTCATGGGCGCGGTGATGTATTCCCAAAAGACGCCGGTGACGGAGTCCAGCTTAGGGCTCAAGGTGGCATCGACGCGGCTCAAGGTCTATTATACCGGCACCCCGCCGCCCAACGGCTGGGCCATCTCCGCCATCGCGCCCAGAGACGGAGAAGTCTGGATCGACCTCGTTCTCCCCGATGGTCCTGCGTCGACTCCGTTTGACGCCCTGCTGGAAAAGCTCGGCAGCCAGTGCCCACCGAAAACCGACGCCGCCTGGAGCGTGCTTAAGCCCACCCAGGACATCGAAGTCCGTGGGCTGGATAAAACCGGCAAGGCGCTCGCCGCCGTAAGCTGCCGGGCGCGAAGCTGAAACCCGCGCGAATTTTACACCGAACCGCTGAATTGCAGTTCCGGGTCGAAGCCAAAGCCACCTAAAGCGGTTTTCCCAAAATTAAACCGAATTGTTGCAGGCGTCCGGTGTAGCTCCACGCGGCCCGGGCCGGATTTGCTTCGAGAAACTTTCAACTTATACGAAACATATTTATCCGCCCCGTAGAATCCGTAAAAGCGGTTGGCGGCTGCGCACCGTGAACATTGAACAGCCCGTGCGGAAGGCACGCAATTTGGCGATATGTCATACTGAATAAGGATTTTTTGGCCCATATATTTAGATTATTTGACTGGTAAAATTGTTACGCTATACTCGCTAAACTGGTATTATAGCTTTTGCCTATAAACAACCTTAAAGCGAGGAGACTGAAATGAAAAATGGTCACCGGTTTGTAGATGTCGATATGCACGTCATGGAGCCGCCAAACCTCTTTAAGAATTTTATGGCGGCTGAATTTCAGGACCGGATTTCGACCCCGGCTTTCTCGTCAAATTCACAAGGCACCGGGACTCCCGGCGTGACCCGTTGGCTGATCGACGGACGCCCTACAAGCATCGACGGCTTCCGTTCACAATATAACCGGACCCGAGGCCCGCTGATCGCGGCGCGTCGGAATACCGCCGTCGAGTTCGCGATCCGGCGTGGTTTCGATGCAGAAGCGGCCGTCATGGCCATGGAAACGGAAGGCATAGATATCGCCGTGCTCTTTCCGACGGCGGGGCTCTTTTTTATGGCGCCGGAAAAACGCGAACCACGATTTTCTTTAGCCATATGCCAGGCCTACAACGACTGGCTATACGATTTTTGCCAGCATAGTCCGGATCAATTGAAAATGGCCGCGATGTTGCCGGTCGATGATGTCAATTTGGCGTGCGCCGAACTTGTCCGGTGTGTGGAACGCTATAATGCCGTCGGCGCTGTTTTGCGGCCCAATTACATGCTCGGGCATTACTGGCACTCAAATTACTGGGACCCCCTGTACGGACTCCTTCAAGAGCTTGATGTTCCCTTGTGCTTTCATGAGGGAACCGGCTCCTACCATTCCCCAAACGAGGAACGCTTCGGCGAGAACCGGTTCATACGCCACGTCGCCGGGCACCCGGTAGAAATGCAGATGGCCGCAACCGCGCTCGTTCTAGGCGGAATATTCGAATTTTTTCCAAAACTGAGAGTGGTCTTTGTCGAAGCCCAGAGTTGGTGGGCTCCCGGACTTGTTGGGCGCATGGAACTGGACCTTGAGCACCACAGAGAGTCCGACGCACCGTTTCTTAGCCTCTCCCCCCAGGAGTATTGGCAGCGAAACTGTTTCACCACCATCGAAGGTAGCGAAAAAGACCTGGGCGCGACCATCGATATGCTGGGCGGCCCCGAAACGATATGCGTCGGCAGTGATTTTCCGCATTTCGATTCTCATTTTCCGGAGGTCGCAAACAGGGTCCTGGAAAACCCGAGCATCACCCCTGACCTTGGCGCCAAAATTCTCGGCAACGGGGCCAGGTTGTTCGGCTTCACACAGGAGGATTTCGAAAAAGCGGATGCGGTGGCAGCGCAACGCCAGGATATTTCCTCCGCCGCTCTTCGGGCATAATTAAACCAATGGTAGTGTTTCAATCAAGGGGAACGCACCGTGAATGAGCTTGGCGCCGCCCTCCATTCATCTGCCGGCACGCCCGGACGAACGGCGCGGCATGTGCATTTTGACGCCACCACACATGCCCGCCTTCTTCTGCGCGTTGATCGCACGCTGGCCATTCGGGACGCCATAATCCGGGCCATCAAACCCGGAGACCGGGTTCTCGATGCTGGCTGCGGAACGGGCCTTTTGTCCTTGCTTGCCATCGAAGCCGGCGCCAAGGAGGTGCTTGCCGTCGACCGCGATCATGTCTCTCTGGCCCAGGAACTGGTTCGGGAAAACCGCGCCGATGGCAAAATCACCGTCATCGAGGGGGATCTGTCGTCGAACCATGAAGCAACGATATCCGGCAGGTTCGACCTTCTGCTGACCTTCCTCTACACCAATCACATTATTGCCGATGAGGATCGATCTTTTCTTATCGATGATCTGCTGCACAATTTCGGAAACGACGGCTGCGCGATGATCCCCAATAAAGTGATCTATCGCGCTGTCGCCTGTGATTGGCCGCAGTATGACGCCTCGTCGGAGATCAGCGATCTGCGCCGGATGATCTCAGGCCTGGAACACCGGTATTCGTTGAAATTCGGCAGTCTCTTCGATTCCGTAGCGGCAGAAATTCATTTTTCCCGCAGTCGGCCCACCATTCACGAAGACTACAGCTGGATGCCCGGTTCCACCGGGGGCACATACCGCTATCAAAGGGGGGCTGGCGCATTCCTCAGCGATGAGGCGCCCGTCATCTCCATCGGTTACGAAAAGGGAACCCGTTTCAAGGGACTCCCCCAGTCGTTTGAGATCACGCTTTCGCGACCGGGCACCCTGACCGGCGTTATGTGGATACAGGAGCTCTGGTTTGGCGATGTACTGATCTGGGTTTCCGAATCCTTCAGTCCCGTCTCCCAGCCCATCGGGGTCCGCCCAAACGACAAAGTGACCGCATACCTCGATGAGGATTGGCGGAAATCAAACGTCCTCCCCGTTCGTCTCAAAGGGAAGGCTTCGCCGTGATAGTATACTCTCCGCATGCATCGCCGGGGCAAAGCAAAGGGCAAAACACACCGCCTGCGCCCGCCCGCTCTCTGTTCCTCTCCCCTGACTTCCTGACGCTTTACGGGGCTACGCTTTTTGCCGCCGTTGCCCTGTTCCTGTCGACGATCCTGCCCTGGCATATTCGCGCCCTTGGCATGAGCGCGGATCACATCGGCTACATCATGGGCGCCTGGTTCGCCGGCACCCTGGCCGGCATGCTTCCGGCGTCGCGGCTGATCCAGCACTTCGGCCCCCGCCCGGTGGTGCTAGGCGGGGCGTTGCTGCTGGCCTCCAGTTACGCCTTGATGCCAAGCGCGGAGTCCGTTGCCTGCTTCATAGGGCTGAGGCTGGTCCAGGGATTGAGCTGGTCGGGCGTGCTGCTTGGCACCATTACCTTCGTAACCCTATTAACGCCGAAGAAAACCCGCACCCAGGGCTTGGGGATTCATGGCGCGATCTTTATTTCATCGCAGGCGATCGGTCCCTGGATGGCGGAATTTGTAGTCGATGGGTATGGTTTTACGGCGTTATTTTTTCTCGGCGTTGTTCTCGCCGCGTCATCATCCGTGATGGCGTTTTTCCTGCCCGCGAAACAGCCGGAACCGCACGGCCAGTCATCGGCGGCTGAAAATATCGTAACCAAATGCGGTCTTCTCCTGGCGGTCGCCTTCGCCGTCGCCGTCGGGTTCGGTTGCGCGATGTCGTTTCTGGCCGACTACGTGAACCGGCTCGGCTTACCCTCGGTCACGGGATTTTTCACCGGATATATAGTCGTCACGTTGACGATCCGGTTTTGCTTCGGCGCCGCTCTCGACCGCATCGGCGCCAGCAGGCTTCTTCTCATCTCCTCAGTGGCCCAGGCTTCGGCCTTCACGGTCCTAATGCTCGCCAATTCTTCCTGGCACCTGATCACCGCCGGGGGCCTGTTTGGCATTGCCGTCGCTATTTATATCCCTG
This sequence comes from Alphaproteobacteria bacterium, assembly GCA_014382345.1. Taxonomy (GTDB): domain Bacteria; phylum Pseudomonadota; class Alphaproteobacteria; order Rhodospirillales; family Casp-alpha2; genus Casp-alpha2. The sequence goes on along the minus strand of JACNJX010000054.1, from coordinate 41,132 downwards.
TGCTGCAGGCCCTTATGATTGACCGCCTGTCGAACCGCGCCAAGGCGATCACGGCATACAATTTCTCATTTTTCATGGGCGCGACGCTGGCCAGCGTATTCCTTGGCCAGGTGGCCGAACGTTTCGGCTACGGCCACGTCCTCTGGATTGTCATTGGCGCCTCGTGGGTTGGCTTTTTCCTGTTGCTGGTGGATGCGGTGTTGGAGCGCCCCGGCAAAGCCCCTGCCCCTGCCCAGACCCCGGCCCCTTCCCCTTGATAAAAACCCGGCCAAACCTGGACGTCCTCGAACAGTTAGTGCCGCTGGTCTGTGAAGACCGCCCGGAGCTGAAGCAGGTGACGTTCACCAGCGCGACCCCATTCCAGACGGCGGAGACATCCCTGGCCGTGCTCAAGGAAGAAATCACCGGCAGGATTTCTCCGGCCATAAGCTGGCGGCCCCAGGACAGCCTGCCCCGGATCATCCTCTGTTGGGGCAAGTGCCGTGTCGGCTCCACCGCCTTCGCAAACCTTCTCGGCCGGGCCGGCATCCCGTCCTATTACCAACCCCTGAAAGCCTTGCTCCGCCATCATCTGGTGGGGGACGAAATTCCCTATTGGCATCTCCCGACCGGGCAAGACCTGGTCCTCATCAAGGAAACATCCGGCCCCTACTCCTTGCCGGAATGCCTGTTCAACCCTCTCACCACGCTGCTCAGGGCGGGCTTTCCGGCTTCGCGCATCTCGCTTGTGATTATGGAACGCGAACCCGACGTTTGTCTGGATAGCTGGTTTCGCAAATGGGGTCACCGGCTTGGTGAAAGCCAGATCCTGACGCACTTCGTCCTGAGTTCCCTGAACAGGCACCGCATCGAAAACATCGCCCGCCTGTTCGGAATATCGCCGCTGGTGTTCCGAATTGAAGAAGCCAGCAGGCCGGAGAATATGAAAAAATATTTTTCCGGACTGAATTTAATGGATTTATATTCGCCCGCCATTTTCGAAAAATGGCAGGCCGTGGACGAAGCCAAAGGCAGCAACGCGGCGCTGTTTTTCCCGGACGAGCCGGCCCCCTTCTACGTTCCCAACCTGCATTCCGCCAACCGGAAATTTCACTATCGACGCCCAGAGATCGAGTTCGTTACCGACAGGCACCGGCGCGTCATAGAAAAATACCGGCTCAATCAGCTATACGCGGCATACCGCTGCGCCGACCTCAGCCAGAAAAACTGGCCAGACAAAATCGCATCCTGAGTTTTCCGAGAGAATTGGTGCGGGCGGCCGGACTTGAACCGGCAAAGCCGTGAGGCCGAGGGATTTTAAGTCCCTTGTGTTTACCAATTTCACCACGCCCGCTTGTTGCCGAACCTAAGCCGGGGCCGCTTATCGTGCAAGAGGGATGGCAAGGGCCTCGCCTCGTTCCGCTGATGCCGTTAAAGTGGCGGCCATGAGCGATGCCACCGCAAAAAAAGACCCGCCGGAAACCAATAACGAAGCCCCCGTCTTCGACGCCGACTTCCGCCGGCGGCTGGAAGACCTGATCCGCTGGCGGCGCGATGTGCGCCGGTTCCGCGCCGATGCGGTCGACGGCACGCTGGTCGATGAATTGATCGGGCTGGCGGCGCTGGCGCCCAGCGTCGGCAACAGCCAGCCGTGGCGCTTCGTCAAGGTCGCCGACACGGGGCGCCGCGCCCGCGTGATCGAAAATTTCGAGGCCTGCAACGCCGACGCGCTGAATGATTATTCCGGCGAAAAGGCGAAAAGCTATGCCGCGCTCAAACTTTCCGGCCTGCGCGATGCGCCGGTGCATCTGGCGGTGTTCTGCGACACCGGAACAGAAGCCGGGCACGGCGTCGGGCGCAAGACCATGCCCGAAATGCTGCCCTATTCCGTCGTCGGCGCGCTCAGCACGCTGTGGCTGGCTTCGCGCGCGCACGGGCTCGGCATGGGCTGGGTGTCGATCCTCGAGGCCGACGTGATCGCCGGGATACTCGACGTGCCGGACGGCTGGGCGCTGATTGCGTATTTGTGCATCGGCTATCCGGAAGAGGAACACATCGACCCGGAACTGGAACGCCACGGCTGGCAGGAACGGCTCGACGTTTCCGGGTTCGTGCTGGAGCGATAGGCGCTCTTAAGCATCGCCCCTAGGCGGATAATCACGGGCCTTGATCATGTCGATGGCTTCCATGACGTCGGCAAAATGGTGCCGGTGGAACGGCGTGGTGTGCAGAACCGCCGAAAACAGGGTGTCGTCGGGCCGCACCAGGAACATGGCGGGTTCGCTGAAATTGCCGGGCTCTTTATCCTGAATAGCCGAAGATATGAAAAGACCCCATTGGCGCGCGCTTTCCTCGCTCAGGCCGTAGCCCAGCGTCAGGCCGCCGAGGCCCCATTCCTGCTTGGATTTTTCGGCCCGCTCGCGGCTGTCCATGCTGATGGCGATGACACCGCAGCCGCGCTCGGTAAAACGCGCAACCTTATGATCCAGATCGAGGAGCTGGAGTTTGCACCGCGGACAATGATAACCGCGGTAGAATTCAATAAGGGTGAAGGTGTCCGGCGTCTGCTCGGCGAGCCGCCAGGTGCCGCCGCCGACGGTTTCGACGTTGAGTTCGGGAACGGCTTCGGTTGGTTTAATCATGAGTCTTTCGCCTCTTTCGGTTTATTGGGTTCGCCAGCGAGGTCCCGGACCAGGGCTTCGATGGCATCGGCCACAACGTCGAGCCGGGATTGGTCGGGCGAGCGGGCGACCAGGCAGGTGCCGAGCCGCTCGCTGCGCACGAACGGATAGCTGCCGATATCGACGTCCGGGAAAGCCTTTTGCAGTTCGCCAAGCGGTCCGGCGACGACGCCTTCCGGGACGTAGGCGTCGGTCGAATGGGACAGCACCGGGGCGCCACCGACGAGATCGCCCTTCAGGCTGTCGAACATGGCCTGCATGATGCGCGGCACGCCGGCCAGCACGAAAACGTTTTCGACCCGGTAGCCCGGCGCGACGGAAACCGGGTTTTCTATCAGGCTGGCGCCTTCCGGCGTCTCGGCCATTTTCAGGCGCGCCTCGGTAATGTCTTCGGGTTTGTAGCGGTCTCGCAACAGGACTTCGGCCTTGGGGTGGCGCAGCAGGGCCAAGCCGAACGCCTTGGCGATGCAGGCCGAGGTCATGTCGTCGTGGGTCGGGCCGATGCCGCCGGTGGTGAACAGGTAATCGAAACGCTGGCGAAGCGCGTTGACGGCGGCGACGATATCGTCTTCCACGTCGGGCACGACGCGGACTTCCTTCAGGCGCACGCCCAGATCGTTCAGGCCCTGCGCCAAATACTGCACGTTGCTGTCCTGGGTCCGGCCCGACAGCACTTCGTTGCCGATAATCAGAACAGCGGCGGTGACGGTTTTTTCCGGCATATCCCCTTCCCCGGCCTCTACAACAGGTCGCGCAGCATGGCGATGAGCGGCGCGTCGGCGGGCGGCATGTCGTAATCAACCAGCCGGACCGGACGCACCCATTTCAGGTCCTGACCCTCGCGCGGCGTGATCTCGCCCTTCCACACCCGGCACACATACAGAGGCATCAACAGGTGGAAGTCGTCATAAACGTGCGACGCGAAGGTCAGCGGCGCGAGGCAGCTTTCGGTGATGTCGATGCCCAATTCTTCCTGAAGTTCGCGGCCCGGGGCGCTTTCCGGAATTCCGCCGTCAGGCCCCTGGCGGCGGGAAAATCCCCACAGGCCCGCCAGCGCCTTGCCTTCGGGGCGCTTGGCGATGAGCACCCGGCCATCGGCGTCGACCAGCGCCACGGCGACGACCAGGACGGTCACCGCCTCGCCGTCGGGGCGTTTGAATTCGGCCCCGTAGCAGCCCTCGTCGGGACTGTTGGGGTCAGGACCGGTAATCGGCATTGATCGCGATGTATTCGTGGGTCAGGTCGCAGGTCCAGACCGTCGCCGAACCGCCTTCAACATCCTTAAGCCCGACATCGACGGCGATGGTGATCTCGGACCCTTTCATGTGTTCGGCTACCGGCGTCTCATCGAAGCCGGGGATGGCGCCGCCGGCCACGGCCACGGGAATACCGCCGATGGTAATGGTCAGGCGGTCCGCATTGATGGGCTCACCGGCTTTGCCCACGGCCATGACGATGCGGCCCCAGTTGGCGTCCTCACCGGCGATGGCGGTCTTGACCAGCGGCGAGGTGGCGATGGAAAAGGCGATAATTTTCGCAGACGCTTCGGATTCCGCGCCGGTCACGGCGACGGTGATGAACTTCGTCGCCCCTTCGCCGTCGCGCACGATCTGGTGCGCCAGATCGGTGGCGACGCGGTCCAGCGCGTCCTTGAAATCATCCAGCGCCGGATCATCAGTTGAATCCACGGCCCCGTGCTCCGCAGCCCCGGTGGCGAACAGCATCACCGTATCGCTGGTCGAGGTATCGGAATCCACGGTGATGGCATTGAACGACCGGTTGACGGTCGCTTCCAGAAGGGGTTGCAGCACGTCCGGCGACAGCGCCGCGTCGGTAAACATGAAGCCCAGCATGGTCGCCATGTTGGGGTGAATCATGCCGGACCCCTTGGCGATGCCGTTGATGGTGACGGAAACTCCGCCGATCTTCGCCTTAGCCGTCGCCCCCTTGGGGAAGGTGTCGGTGGTCATGATCGCACGCGCCGCCCCTTCCCAATCGGGTTCCGCCCCGGTTTCCATTTGGGCGGCCTTGAAATCCGGCAGGACGGCGATAATCTTTTCCACCGCCAGCGGCTCACCGATGACGCCGGTGGAGGCGGCGAAGATTTTCGACGGCCGGGTCGCCAGCAGGTCGGCCGCCGCCTCGACGGTTTCCTCCACCGCCTGCATACCCTGCGGCCCGGTAAACACGTTGGCGCCGCCCGAATTGACGACCAGGCCGCGCGCCTGTCCGCCGCGCAGCGCTTTCCGAGACCATTGCACCGGGGCCGATGCGGTCAGCGATTGCGTGAACACGCCCGCTGCCGACGTGCCGTCGGGCAGTTCCGCGAACAACAGATCGCTTGTGCCGCTTTTCTTCAGCCCGCAGGCCCCGGACGCCAGACGCACGCCGGCCACCACCGGCATAGCGGGGAAGCCGCCGGGCGCCAGCGGCGAAACTTTAGCCTTGGATGATTTCTGGCTCATGGCAGAAGGGTACTTCGCCCACGCCGCGCCGTCAGCCGATTTTTTTTTACTTCTTTTCGGAAGCCTTTTTCGGATCCGCCTTCGGTTCCTTTTTGGCATCCCGGGGCGAACCATCGGGATTGAAGCGGGCGATCTTGGCGCCCTTACGCAGCTTTTCGATATACGCGCTGCCCGCTTCCTGGAACATCGCGGTGCGCAGTTCCGGCTCCATCTTCTCGAAGCTGGGGGCTTCGGCCGCACGCCGGTTCTCGACCTTGATGATATGCCAGCCGAATTGGGTTTTCACGGCCGGGTCAGTATAGGTTCCGGCTTTCAGGGCAAACGCCGCCTTCTCGAAAGCCGGCACCATCTGTCCCTTGCCGAAGAAGCCCAGCTTGCCGCCGTCCTTTCCCGAAGGCCCGGTGGATTTTTGCTTTGCCAGATCGGCGAAATCGCCGCCCTTTTTAAGCGCGGTGATGATCTCTTTGGCCTCGTCTTCGGTTTTGACCAGGATATGGCTGGCTTCGACCTCCTCGCCGGACGCGGCTTTCTTGATCTCTTCGTCGTAGCGCGCGCGCACGGCTTCGTCGGTAACGACGGTCTCTATGGCCTTGCTCATGGCCATGCGCTGCAATACCTGTTTTTCGATGCGCGCCATCTGCGCCTTGAACAGTTCCGTATCATGCAGCTTGTCCTTGCGGGCAGCCGCGGCGGATAACTGTTCGTCGATCAGGCTGTCGACCAGGCCCGGAAAAATCACGTCGAAAGGAACCCGCTGGTATTGCTCCGGCAGACGCTGGTGTGCCTCCTTGGCCATGGACAGATGAATTTCAGTGCCATTGACGACAGCAACCACCGGGTCGTCGGCCGCCGCCACGGGGGTCACGAACAAAAGCGCCGCCAGCAGTACGGGAAAAATAAAACGCAAAACCATAACATGACATCCTTATAAAACGGGCCGGCCGGCACCATAGGCGCCAACCTCAAAATATTTAAAGGCATCATGCATAATGCCTGCGCCGGGACAAGACTGCGTGGCTTTTGGCGCGATCATAACCGCGTGACCGGATTTCTTGTCCCCTTTTCTTGTCCTTGGCGGGGCCGCCGCACTAGGATGATGCGCCATGGACATGAACGTCATTATCAAGCGAACGGCCAATACGGTTTCAGGGGCGGTTTTAGCCGTGTGTTTAGCGGCGGCGCTGCTTGTACCCGCCCACACCCGGGCCGCCGAGCGCCTCAGCAATGCCCAGATCGTCCGCAACTTCAATATCATCGCCTTCGGCAACGAATACACCCGCCAGCGCTTCGAGCGGGTGCGCAAATGGAAGCGCCCGATCACGGCCCGCATCGACGGCAGCCCACCGGCCTATTTCGAGGACTTCGTGCGCCAGCACTTGGCGGACATCAGCAAACTCACCGGCCACCCGGCCAGGCTCGCCTATTCGGAGCGGATCCGCCGCGCAAAACGTGTGCCCAAGGGTATCAACGCCAAAAGCTTCAACATGTTTCTGCTCTATTACCCGATGGCCGACATGACGGGCGTGGTGCGCAAGCAACTGGGGACCCGCATGGACCCGTCGCTCAGGCGACTGAAGGCCGGTCAATCCACCTGCGAGGCGCAGGTGTTCAAGAAAGGCGATGAAATCCGCACCGCCGTCATCCTGTTTCCGGCCTATGGCGACAAAACGACGCTGCGCGCCTGCGTGGTCGAGGAATTGACGCAGGTCATGGGCCTGATTAACGATTCCAACAACGTCCGTCCGTCCATCTTCAACGACGAAAGCCGGTATTTCGAACTGACCGGCCATGACCGGCTGTTGCTGCGGATTTTATATGACCCGCGTATGACCATCGGCCTGCCGCGCCGGGACGCTATGCGCCAGGCCCATACGATCCTGAACGAAATCCATCCCCGTTGACGGTTCCTGATTTTTTTTCCTTCCCGTGTGTGACCGGCATCACTGACCAGGGGGAACCCGCCCGTCAGTTTGGTGGGATGGGGGACGTATATCTTTTGTGGAAGGCCCGCCGGTGTTTCGGCTCTTACGATATTTCTCACTGACAAGCGGCCTTGCCCTGCTGGGGGTTGGACTGATTCTGGTTCTGGTCTACCGCCAGACGTCGCTCGACGCCATGGTGGAGACCGTCGAGCGCGAAAACGTCGGCTTGTCGCGGGCGCTGGCCAATGCCATCTGGCCCAAGTTTTCGGAGTACATCAAAACCGGCGCCCCCGAGGACAGTAAGGCCCTGCGGAACCGCCCGGAATCCAACGTCATCGACCTTTTGACGAAAAAGCTGACGGCGGGGCTCAACGTGGTCAAGGTGCGGCTCTACCGGCTCGACGGCCTGAACGTCTATTCCTCGGATTTTTCCGAGATGGGACGTATCGCCAGTCGTGGTTCGGTTTTCGCCGAAAGCATTCGCGACGCCCGCCCCGCCAGCAAATTCGAGACCGTCGAAACCATCACAGGCATTTCCGGCAAGCGCACGAACCGGCGCATCGTCGAATCATATCTGCCGGTCCTGGGAAAGGATGGCACCGTCGAAGGCGTCTTCGAGTTGTATTCCGACGCCACGGACAGGGCCGAAGCCATTTCCCAGCGGGTGACGTTCCTATCCATTGGACTGGTGTGGGCGTTCGGGCTTTTGTACTGGCTGCTGTTCGCCGTCGTCCGGCGCGCCGACAGGATTATCAAACGCCAGTACTATGACCTGCACCAGGAGGTCAGCGACCGGCTGCAGGCGGAAAGCAAGCTTCTCAACGCCCTGAAAGAAGCCGAGCACGCCAACACCGCCAAAAGCCAGTTCCTGGCCCACATGAGTCACGAATTGCGCACCCCCCTGAATTCCATCATCGGCTTCGCGGAAATCATGGCCAAGGAGATTTTCGGCAAGATCGGCAACAAAAAATACCAGGAATATGCCAGCGACATCCACGGCTCCGGCAGCTACCTGCTCAACCTGATCAACGAGGTTCTCGACGTTTCCAAAGTCGAGGCCGGCGCCATGGAGATCAACGAGAGCTACATCAACCTCAAGGACGCCATGCGTGAATGCGCGGCGATGATGATGGAAGAAGCGAAAAAGGTCGATATCAACCTCAACCTGGAAATGGCGGACAACCTTCCGGAATTTCGCGGCGACCCGCTACGGCTGAAGCAGATTTTTCTCAACCTGCTGTCCAATGCCATCAAGTTCACGCCGGCGGGCGGCACCATTACCCTGGAGGCCGGACTGGATGGTTCCGGAGGCATCCGCATCTCCGTCGCCGACACCGGCATTGGCATTTCTGCGAAAGACCTGAACCGTATCCTGCTGCCTTTCGAGCAGGCCGATGGGCCGATGGAAAATTCGGTGCCGGGAACCGGGCTCGGACTGGCCTTGACCAAGTCGCTGACGGAACTGCACGGCGGCGAACTGTCGCTGACCAGTGATCCCGGCGCCGGCACCACGGTGACGCTGCACTTCCCGTCGGACCGCGCCATGACAGCCCAGCACGAACTGCCGCTCGGGCATTGATGCCGGTAAAATCCATCCATTTGATCCCCATCAAAGACGCCTTACACGCCCTTCTCTAGACTGGACTATCGTCACGCATCCGCTTGGGCCGGACGGACCCGCGCGAACACGTACTGGGGGACGCGCCGGCCGGAAAATAAAGGAGGCAGCTCATGGGTATGGCCATAACCGTTCAGGACTATCTCGACGAGATGGAAGCCGTTTACGACGTTATCGAACACCCCTACGCTCCGACCAGCATCGGTGCCGCCGGGCGCGCCCATTTGCCGCCGGAACGGCTCGCCAAGGGTGTCGTGGTGAAGGACGAAAACGGCGTTTTGACCCTGACCGTCGTTCCGTCGGACCGCAACGTCGACCTCGAAAGCCTGAAAGAGACCCTGCAACACGATGTGGAACTGGCAACGGAAGATGAGGTCATCGGAAAATTCGACGACTGTGATCCGGGCGCGGTGCCGCCGCTGGGCAACGCCTATGCCCTTCGGGTACTGCTCGATGACGACCTAATGACGCAAGATCAGGTTTATTTCGAATCCGGCGACCACCGCCATCTTGTGCATGTCAACGGTGAGGAATTCCGCCGCATCATGGGCGGGGCTGAAAAAGGACGTTTCACCCAAGCCGCCTGAGGGCCGGGTTTTCGTTCCCGTTCGCTGCGTGGTAGGCTCCCGCCATGCAAAAATCGTTTTTTTTAAGCGGCCTGTTTGCGCTTGCCATCGGCGTGACGGTTTTGATGCTGCCCCGTTCAGGCGCGACCCAGGAGATCTGCCCCGATTTTCCCAAAGTCGATTTCTGGGGCGAGTTGACCCACGATTCCGTCACCCAACATGTGAACCAGACGCTTTCCGGTGATTGGGACGCCTATTTGGAACGGCTTAAACGCCAGCATACCTCCCTCACCCTCATTCGCGGCCGCGGCAAGGTGGCCCGGGTATCGCGTGGCGGGCGCAGGGTGGTCCTGAAAGGCGCGGCCCTGTCCCAATACCTGAGCTATTCCCAAGAAAGGATCGCGGTGCTGGAATGCCTGGCGGCCCGGGCAAAAGCCTCAGGCTCCGCAAAAGCCCAAATCACGAAAGACGCCCAAGAACCTTCACAAACAGAAAGCCTTGATAAAAAGACCTTCCTAAGCCTGCCGGCGGACCTGCTGGAAAAACTTCGCGCCGAGGCGGTCCGCCGCAGCAAGAAAGAAAACCGCAAATTCAGCGTCAACGACATCATCGTCGAGACCCTGAAAGAACAACTGAAACGCTAGGACAACCGGCGCCTGCCCGGATGGGCTCCCGCTCAAATATGCTCCACGTCAACGTCGTGGGCGCGATGGCCGTAATGGTTCGTCAGGTCCGGGCCGTGACAAGGCGAACGGACCTTGCCGGCCTTTCCCTTTGTGCCCTTCCCTGTCCGGGCTTTCGGTATGGCCGCGGCGAAGTAGAGGGCGAAGGGGTGATCCTCAGGCCGGCGGTAGGCATGCATGTGGTCAAGGAAGGCAAACTGCTGATGGAGGGCACGCGTATACGCCTCCAACATCATCGCACCCGCAGACGCCGCCGCCTGCAAGCTGGCCTGCTGAATCCGTAGTGACAGTGCGAAAAATGGATACATCTCAAAATCTCCCGACCAATGGGTTTTTTCAATGTTTCATTATACACCATTTTCAGGTTCGGGTGTTGACTTGAATCAGGCGCCACAACTCTTCATCGTCCCCTGCCCTATTCTGAATGCCCTTAACCAAAATCAAAGCGAACGCCCCGTTTTTTTGCTCTGGTAAGGCCTGACGAAAATGAGGCTCCGGTTGAAAAAGGAGGCTAAAATAATGACCCTTGCCGAGATCTTCCGGCGGGCGGTTTTTTGGTGTGCTCTCACCGCCCTTTTCCTGATGCCACAGGCCCCCGTCCACGCCCAGGACCCCGGCTCCGGCAGCGTCACCCACCAGATGTACCTGGACATGAAGCTGGGCAAGCTCAACATCCACGGCGACAACGCCGTCGTCGAGGCGCTGGTTCTGCAACGTGACCTGCCCATCACCTATGACTACATCGCCACCCTGATGCGTACGCCCAACGCCTTCGGCGACGGGCCGGCTTGCATCGTTTGCCACAGTTCCAACGATCCGGCGAAGAGCTACCGGGGGCTCGACCTGTCGTCGTGCGAGGGCATCCTCCGGGGCTCCACGGAAGAGCCGCCGCGTTCCGTCATCGTCCCCGGCAAGCCGGGGGCCAGCACGCTGACTCACATGTTACGCGACAACCGTATGCCGCTGGGTGTGCCGTTCTTCCATCCGATCGAAAGCGATGCCATCAACGCCGTCAAGGACTGGATCGACTCCGGCGGCGCCAACGACGACACGTTCAAAAAGAAAGTCCTGCCCCTGTTTTCCGACCCCAAGGCCTTCGGCGGCGAAGCGCCGTGCATAGAATGCCATCGCTCGTTCCGCGACCCGCCAAGCTTCAACGAGGTCAACCTGACGTCTTACGAGGCGATCATGAAAGGCGCGTTCTCCAAAACCCGGGGCAAGCAAGGCAAGCCGGGCCTGCCCATCGTGGTGCCGTTCGATTCCACCAACAGCCCGTTGTATCTGCGCCTGACCCGCAACCGTATGCCGCCCGGCATCGACCCCGGCGCCGACAACAACCATCCCAACATCCAGCTGTTGATGCGCTGGATCGAACAGGGTGCGTGGTGCCGCTAGAATTCTGGTTTAGGATGAAGGTGTCATAAACGTGTAGGCTATCAAGGAGGAGGACCAAGGCCATGCCCCCCCATCCCTATATCCGGCCCGGCGCCGGAGTGGTCCTTTTCTGTCTTGCGCTCAACACAGTCCCGCTAACGGCACATGCCGGTGACACCGTGTTCAAGCCAGGGATCACCGGCAGCGTCGCCTTCGAATTCCACAACGATCTTGTCTTTTCGTCCGACGACGCGACCGCCGAATTCAACACTCTGTTCACCAAGATCGTGCCAGACGTCACCGTGACCCTCACCGATCAATTATCCATCAACGCCGGGTTGGTCTTTCAGCCGGTGCAGGACCCGGTGGTCAGCGGCGACGACCGTGTGTTCGACGACCACGGGCTGTATATCGAAACCCTGAAAGTCGTTTACCAAACCGGGCCGTTGACCCTGTCCGGCGGCAAGATGCACGTCAACTTTGCCTCCGCCTGGGACGTGACGCCGGGCGTCTTCGGCACCGACATGGCCGAAGAATACGAGATGGCCGAGAATATCGCGCTCGGCGGTTCCTACCGCCACGACTTCACCAGCGGAGGCATTCATACGCTGACGGCGCAGACCTTCTTCCTCGACACTTCGGGGCTGGCCGAAAGCGCCTTTACGCGTCGCAGGAAAACCCGCGAGGGCGACGGTGGGCCCGGCAACACGGGGGGATTTTCGTCCTTCGCGGTGTCCCTGGACGGCGGCGAATTTCCCGGCCTAAAGGGCTTTGCCTATCACGCGGCCTGGGTCCATCAGGGCAACGATACTGCGGACGCAACAAGCGAGACCCGCTTCGCCGTCAACGGGGCTTATGAATTCACCCTGCCGGGCGACATCACCGTGCAGCCGTTCGTCGAATACGTGACCTTCGATGACGCCGACGGCACCCGCGATCAGGACCGCGACTACCTGACGGCGGCGCTGGGATTCACCTACAAGGACTGGAGCCTGGCCCTGTCCGCCACGCTCAAGGAAACGGAAGCCGCCGACGGCACGGAAACCGACGAGGAGCACCTGCAGGTCTCCGCCGGTTACACCTTCCCCATCGGCGTCGGATTGGAACTCGGCTACAAGCACACCCGCAACGCCGGCACCGACACCGATACCTTCGGGACGCTGCTGACCTACGAGCTGGAATTTTAAGCCGGGGCATCTGATTGCGTTTTCCGGCTCTTCGGCTATACCTCGCGGATGGCGGATTTTGATACCCTCATCATCGGCGCCGGGGCGGCCGGCCTGATGTGCGCGATAGAGGCCAACAGGCGCGGACGCCGGGTGCTGGTACTCGACCACGCGGCCAAGGTGGGTGAAAAAATCCGCATCTCCGGCGGCGGCCGCGCCAACTTCACCAACCGTCACGCACAGCCCGCCGACTACCTGTCGGACAATCCGCGCTTTTGCATCTCGGCCCTGAAACGCTACACCCAGCACGACTTCATCGCCCTGGTGGAAAAGCACGCCATTACCTATCACGAACGCGACCACGGCCAGTTGTTCTGTGACGGCCCGGCCCAGCAGATCATCGACATGCTGCTCGACGAAGCGCGGGGCGTCGACATCCGGACATCGATCAACGTGACGCGGGTGACCAAGACCGAAAGCCTGTTCACCGTGGAAACCGACCACGGTTCCTTCTCGGCTGAATCCCTGGTCATCGCCACCGGCGGGCCGTCCATTCCGAAAATGGGATCGAGCGGCTTCGGCTACGCCATCGCCCGGCAGTTCGGCCTGCGGGTGGTTGAACCACGCCCCGGCCTGGTGCCGCTGACCTTCGACGCCGCCACCCTGGCCCTGCTGGATGGACTGGCCGGAGTGTCCCTGGACGCCATGGTCAAATGCGGCAAGGTCACCTTCACCGAAGCCCTGCTGTTCACCCACCGGGGTCTGAGCGGGCCGGTGATCCTGCAAATTTCATCGTACTGGCGGGGCGGCCAACACATCACCATTGATTTGCTGCCCGGCACGGATGTGTTCGAGCATCTAAAAAAAGCCAGAGACAGCCAACCCAGACAAGAGGTCCGCACGGCGCTGGCCCAATGGATCCCCAAACGCCTGGCGCACAAGGTGGCCGAATGGGCGGGCTGCGACGGCCATCTGGCGGAAACCTCCGACAAGTCTCTGCGCCGCCTGGCCCAACACATCAACGCGTGGCGCATCACGCCCGACGGATCGGAAGGCAACCGCACGGCGGAAGTCACCGTCGGCGGTGTCGACACCCGGGACCTGTCGTCGAAAACCATGCAGGCCCGATCCGTCCCCGGACTCTATTTCATCGGCGAGACCGTCGACGTCACCGGTCACCTGGGCGGTTTCAACTTCCAATGGGCCTGGGCGTCCGGTCATGCCTGCGGGCAGGTGGCGTAAGTTAAGTTTCGTGCGTCAAATAGACTTGGCATCGGCGCGGATTTCGGGCTATCTAGCGCCGGAATCTCCACAGCAACCAGCCACTTCAGCAAGCACACAGGTCTGTTTTTATGTTTCAAAACAACGAAAAATTGATAAACGAAATTCGTGATCGTTTCGCCCACATCGATCACTGCCCCTACCAGGGTGAGCGCATATTTTTCGAAAACGCCGGCGGCGCGCTGACTTTGAAATCCGTGGTCGAGCGCTCCGAAGAACTGGCCGCGATCCCCGACAACCAGGGCCGCGACAACCCGGCCTCGCACGAACTGGTGCGCATCATCGATCAGGCCAAGGACGACATCCGTTGTTTCCTGAACGCCGCCCGCGGCCCCGTCTTCGTCGGCGAGAGCGGCACCGAACTGTTGTTCCGGCTGATCAGCGCCGCCGTGCTGGGAGCGCCGGAAGGCGGCGACGTCGTCGGCAGTACGCTGGAGCATCCGGCGACCGTCAGCGCCTGCGCCCGCTGGTCAAAAATCGCCAATCGCAACTTCGTCCGCGTGCCGCACAATAATGAAACCGGCACCGTGACAGCCGACGATTACCGCCCGCACGTGACGGCGGACACCCGCGTGGCGACGATCCTGCACACCTCGCCGGTGACCGGCATGGCGGTCGACGTGGCCGGCATCGCCAAGCTGATCCGCGACGTCTCGCCGGATTGCTACATCATCGTCGACGGCATCCAGCATGCCGCGCATGGCGGGCTGGATATCGATTCCTACGGCATCGACGGCTACGCCATCTCGCCCTACAAGGTGTTCTCGCGGCATGGCTACGGCATCGCCTGGGTGTCGGAGAAACTGGGCAGCCTGCCTCACGACAGCCTGATCGGCGCCCCGGAAGATCAATGGGACCTCGGCACGCGGGACACCGCGTCGTATGCGACCTTTTCCGAAGTGGTGAACTATTTCGACTGGCTCGGCGCGCACTTCACCGACTCCACGGATCGCCGCGAGCGCATCAATGCGGCCGGCCAGGCCATCCATGCCCACGAAAAAGACCTGACCGATGCCATGCTCTATGGCACCGGCGGCCAGGACGGCCTAGCGGCGATGTCGGAAGTCGGCATCATCGGCGGCACCGACAACCCGTTGCGCGAAGGCCTGGTGTCGATCACCGTCGAGAACATGACGGCGGTCGAGGTCGTCAGCGCGCTACGCGAAAAAGGCATTCGGACGCACGCGCGGAAAAACGACCACTACTCCGGCAATATCCTGAAACCCCTTAACCTGGAAGACTGCGTCCGGGTGTCCATGTGCCACTACAACACGGAAGAAGAAGTGGCCCGGTTCCTGGGCGCGATGCAGGCGATCATCGGGAAAAAAGCGGCCTGACGGAGCAGCAACGCCCGCCGACAAACCCGTACCGAAGGAATGCCCGGCCTTTATTCCGCCTTTTTTTTATGCGACAAGGGTGCCAATCAAGAAATTACGGGATAAAGATTATTTTCACCGATACACGGTCGGGCGCCGACGCGTCCGCAACCAGCATTCCGCCCTCCAATTCCCAAACGCAGCCGGAAACCATCCGCCATTGGTCACAAATTGCCCGGTCCCACGCCCGGCCGCAAGCGGCGCGGAGCACCATGCAACTGCTCACCACCGTGATTCCATTGGCCGGACTTTGGGCGGCCATGATGCTCACCGTCGATGAGGCCTACTGGGCGACCCTGCTGTTGGCGGTGCCCGCCGCCGCATTCACCGCCCGGCTTTTCATCATCCAGCACGATTGCGGCCACCGCTCGTTCTTCAGGTCCCGCCGCCTCAATGATTTTGTCGGCGCCCTGATCGGGATCGTCACCCTGACCCCGCACGAATACTGGCGACAGTCCCATAACATCCACCACGCGACATGCGGCAACCTGCAAGAACGGGGCATCGGAGACGTCAGCGTCCTCACCGTGGCCGAATACACCGCCCTGCCCGCATGGAAACGCCTGGCCTACCGCATTTACCGCATGCCCGCCGTCCTACTGGGGTTCGGGCCGATCTATCTGTTCATCATCAAATACCGCCTTCCCCTGGACCTGATCCGCCGCCATCCCGCCTTGTTGACCGGCGTCATGGCCACCAACCTCGGCATTGCCGCCGCCCTGACGGGCCTTGGATACAGCTTCGGCTACTTGGACTTGCTGATGGTTCAACTCCCCATCATCCTGCTGTCCTCGACGGTCGGCGTCTGGCTTTTTTATGTCCAGCACCAGTTTGAATACACCTATTGGAAAATGGAGAAGGACTGGGACTTCCACGAAGCCTCGGTGCGGGCCAGCAGTTACTTTGACCTGCCGCAACCGCTACGCTGGTTTACCGGCGACATCGGCATCCACCATATCCATCACCTGTCCAGCCGTATCCCCAACTATCGTCTCGGCGCATGTCTCGCCGATATTCCCGCGCTCAAAACCCTCAACCGCATTGGCCTGCGGGACAGTTTGTCCTGCCTCCGCCTCGCCCTGTGGGACGAAAGCGCCAAGTGCCTGATCCCGTTCAAAGCCCTGGCCCAAAAGCATCCGGCTTAAGCTTTCGCCGTTTCCAGCGGCCGGTTAGAGGTCCGCACCGGCCATTCCTCGGGAAAAAGCGGTTTGACGGGGTGGCAGGGTCCACCGAAAATGATGGATTGATCAATTTTCCATAGAGCGAGGCCGGACATGTCCAAGTCGGTTCCATGCGTTATCCTGCGGGGCGGCACCAGCAAGGGTGTCTATCTGAAAGAGGCGGACCTGCCCACGGACCCGGACGCGCGGGAACGATTGATCCTGTCGATTTTCGGCTCACCCGACAAACGCCAGATTGACGGCCTCGGCGGCGCCGACCCGCTGACCAGCAAGGTCTGCATCATCGGCCCGCCGCCGAAGGACAACCCGAGAGCCGAAGGCGCCCACCTGAGCTACACCTTCGGCCAAGTCGAGATCGACGCCCCGTCGGTCGATTTCCGCTCGCTCTGCGGCAACCTGACGTCCGGCGTCGGGGCATTCGCGATATGGGAAGGCATGGTCGAACCGGTCGAACCGGTGACGCCTGTGCGCATTTACAACACCAACCTGGACCGCATGCTGATCGCCGAGGTGCCGGTGCGCGATGGCCGCCCACAGGAAGACGGCGACTATGCCATTCCCGGCGTTCCCGGCACCGGCGCGCCGATTCTGGTCGACTTCGCCGATACCGCCGACGCCAGCACCGGCGCCCTGCTGCCGACCGGCAACGCCATGGACCGGCTCGACGTGCCGGGGCTCGGCGTCATCGATGCCTCGATGGTCGATATCGGCAACGCGCACGTCTTCGTCCGCGCCCAGGACCTCGGCATGACCGGCACGGAAACGGCGGCGGAGATCGACGCCAACAAGCCGCTGGTCGAACTGCTGGAGAAAATCCGCGCCCATGCCGGGGTCGCCATGGGCATGATCGATGATCCCGACCGGGCAACGGAAACCAGCCCGGCGACGCCCTTCGTCGCCATGATCGCGCCACCTAAGGCCTATGAAAACGTTATCGGCGAAAACACGGTCCTCGCCGAAGAGGTGGATTTCGTGTCGCGGCTGATGTTCATGCAGCAGATGCACAAGACCTATGCCGGAACCAGCACCGCCTGCACCGGCATCGCCAGCCGCATTCCCGGCACCATCGTTTACGAGGCCTGCCGCCCGGAAACCCGCGACAATCTCGAAGTCCGCATCGGCCACCCCGCAGGCGTCATCACGACGGAGGCCAAGGTCGAGCTGGACGGCAACAACTACGCCGTCAAACGCGCGACGCTCGGCCGCACGGCCAGGCGTATCATGGAGGGGCGGGTTTACGTGCCGTAGGCCGCCGGGCGAACGCCTGGGGGCACCTGGGGGGCAGAACCGTAATGAAAGAATGTCCGATTCAGCCGGCGTGTATCGAACACCGGTGTCTGCCGTACTGCCGTCATAACGCCCTGATCTTGCCCGATCCCCATTGGCTAGAGGGGTAAAGTCACCTCCACGATTCCCTCACCGAGAATAGTCTTACTCTTGAAGCCTATGGACCTGGCAAGCCGCCGCATCGCTTCGTTTTCCTCCAACACCTGACCAACGATGGCCTTGGTGCCGCGGTCGCGGCAGTAAGCGATGATCTTTTTCATCAGCTTCGTCCCCAGTCCCTGGCCCTTGAGGTCAGAGCGCACGACGATCGCAAATTCGGCTTCCTGGTTATCGGGATCCGTAAAGATTCGCACCACGCCCAGAGTCTCCCTTCCTCCCCCGTCCTTTGGCGCGGATGCTATAAAGGCCATTTCGCGGTCGTAATCGATCTGCGTGTACCGCGCCATCTGGGTGTGTGGGAGTTCGTGGATAAGGCCGAAAAAACGGAATCGGATGTCATCCGGAGTCAATTTGGAAATGAACGTGTGGTGTTCGGGCTCGTCCTCGGGCCGAATGGGCCGCAGCAACACCTCCCGCCCCGAACGTAATGTAAAAGGCTCCTCCAGTTCTTCCGGGTAGGGTCGAATGGCAAGCCGCCGTGACTCATCGTGAACGGTTAATGCGACACCGATACGGGCGTCGAGCGCAAGCACACCGTTTTCATCGGCGAACAGAGGATTGATGTCCAGTTCCACGATCTCGGGGATGTCCTCGATCAACTGGGATATCTGCATGCAGGTCAAGCAGATGGCATCCAGGTCCGCGGCTGGTTGGTCCCGGTAACCCCGAAGCAGCTTCGAAACCCGCGTACGCGAGATCAACTCGCGGGCCAGCACCATATTCAACGGTGGAAGGGCAACCGCCCGGTCTCCGATCACCTCGACGGCTATTCCTCCCTGGCCGAAAAGAATCACGGGACCGAAAATGGGGTCGGTCGCAACACCTAGGATGAGCTCCAGGGCGCCGGGCCGTTCCGCCATGCGTTGAACCGTAAAGCCTTCGAGGCTAGCACTTGGCTGCCGGACCGGGATCGTGGTCAGCATGGCTTCGGCGGCGGCCTCGACGGCTTCTGGCGTTTCCAGGAATAACCGCACGCCGCCCACGTCCGATTTGTGGCTGATGTTCGGCGACAGTATCTTCAGCGCCACCGGGAACCCGATCCCGGCCGCCATTTCGGCGGCTTTTGCAGGTGTCGCCACGACGTGGGTCTCGATAACCGGTATCCCATAGGCCGCGAGTACCGCCTTGGCATCGGGTTCGGTCATCATTCTCGAGCCCGTGGCCGGCAGGGCCGCTTTCACCAAACGCCTCGCGGCTTCCGTATCTGGGATAAACCCGGAAGGCGACGAGGGGGGCGTTTCCATCAACATCGTTTGGTTGCGGTGATAATCTACCATGTGCATGAAGGCACGAACCGCCTGCCCCGGGGTATCGTAGGTGGGAATTCCTCCGTCATTGAGCATGCGCCTGGCGGGAGCCACAGCCTCTTCGCCGACCCAGCTGGTGAGGATGGGCTTTTTATTATCTTTAGCGATGTTGATGATCGCTTGGGCGGCTTCGGTGCTGGACGCGATTGCCGTCGGCGCGTGAATGATCAGGATGGCGTCAACCTCTGCCGCCTTGACAATGATGTCGAGGGCCTTCGTGTAACGTTCGCCGGGGGCATCTCCGATGATGTCCACCGGGTTTCCCCCCGACCAGGTTGCGGGCAGAGCCTGATTGAGAGATTCGATGGTTTCTTTCGACAGTTCGGCCAGATGCCCCCTTTTTTCGATGAGGTCGTCAACGGCCATCACCCCGAGACCTCCGCCGTTGGTGAGAATCGCCAGGCGTTCGCCGTCGAACCGCCGCGCGCGCGCCAAGGTTTCCACCGCGGCGAACAGTTCCTGAATATCGTAAACACGCAGCATCCCGGCGCGCCGAATAGCGGCGTCGAACACGTCATCGGTCCCCGCCAGCGCGCCGGTGTGGGAGGCCGCGGCCCTGGCGGCCTCCGCGACGCGGCCCGCTTTGATCACGATGACGGGTTTATTGCGTGCCGCCGCGCGGGTCGCCGACATGAAGTTGCGCCGCTCGTGTATGGACT
Source organism: Alphaproteobacteria bacterium (assembly GCA_014382345.1). Classification (GTDB taxonomy): domain Bacteria; phylum Pseudomonadota; class Alphaproteobacteria; order Rhodospirillales; family Casp-alpha2; genus Casp-alpha2. The sequence continues at coordinate 21,428 of JACNJX010000054.1, read as the reverse complement.
CGATATAGAGCAGGATCGCGCGGGTTCCGGGAACGCTGCCAAGGTAGTCAATGACATCTCCGAACTCGACGTCGGCACATTCGCCCAGTGAAACGAAGTGAGAAAACCCGATATCATGGGCGCGCGCCCAATCAAGTACAGCAGTGCACATCGCGCCCGATTGGGAAACGAACGCTATTCCTCCCGGACGCGCGGGCAAATGGGCGAAGCTGGCATTGAGCCCGGCGCCCGGCACCAAAACACCGAGACAATTGGGACCCAGAACGCGCATTCCGAACGGCTGAGCCGCCGCCAGCATCGCTTCGGTCAGGGTACGGCCTTTATTGTCGGTTTCCCTTTGAAGGCCCGCCGTCAAGACCACACCCGCCCGCGTCCCCCGTTCACCCAGCTGGCTTATCAAGGTTGGCACCGTATTCGGGGGCGTACAGAGGACGGCCAAATCCGGAGCCTCCGGCAGGCTGTCGACATCTGGATAGGCCAAGACCCCGGCAACAGATTTATGCTTGGGGTTAACCGGCATGATGGGACCCGAGAATCCCCCTTCAAGGAGGTTGCGCATGACGACCGTTCCCACCGCCCCAGGACGGTTGGACGCGCCGATCACAGCGACGGATTCCGGCCGGAACAGCTTGTCTAGGTGGCGAACGGTCATTTGGTGGTTTCGTGGTCCCTGGTAGAAGGGCTGGTGCCGGCTGCCTATGTACGAATTCTATGCGTCACGGCCCCATCATGGAAGATAAACCTCGGCCGGCGGCCACTATCCCGCCGGTTGACGCACGCGCCGACCCGCTTTGGCCGCAATCAATCGACCGCACCGGGGCCAAGCCCAGGCCCGAGCCGGCGGGTTCACGGCTGCGCGGGAGCACAGGTCTGGAGAATGGACAAACACGTTTAAGATCAAAAAGGTCGGCCCGTTACTCGTTCATTTTTTGTTCTTTACTAACTGCGCAAAAAATGATTTAATACCTTTTAATTATTTTATTAGGAATTATAAACGCTACCAATGCCCTTTCCACCTCTGTTCCGGTCCCTGCTTTTAAGACTGGCGCGCGCGCCGATAAGGACTTCGCTTCCGGGCGTTTTTCAGCTAAATGATGAAAAATGATGAGTTTTCACGCGCTATTTCGAAGGTGTTATCAATGAATTCAAGCTGTTAAGTCCGGTCAGGGCCGAAAAAATAACGAGTTTAGGACGATATATGGATGATGGAATGATGAGTTTTCGACGATTTCCGGACGACTTTTTGACGAAGCAGGGATGGCGCCCGGATTTTATCCGCCCGGGCGGCCCCTGCCCTCACTTAGGAGTGATGCCCTTGAAACCCTTCCCTGCATTGACACAGGCGGAATGGGACTCTATCTCTTTTGCGGACTTTTTCACCGGCTAGGACAACAAGCAAAATCCATCAGCCGCCGGCCGTTTTCTTATCTTATTTCCAGGGTGCAACTGAATGTTGGAAGCCATCGCCAAGCGTCTGTTTGGCTCCGCCAACGAGCGTTATCTCAAAAAACTGGACAAGGACGTCCAGGCCATCAATGCGCTGGAGTCTTCGCTCGAAGCCTTGAGCGACGCCGATCTTGCCGCCCGCACGCCGTGGCTGAAAGACCGCCTGGGCAAAGGCGAAAGCCTGGATGACCTGCTGGTCGACGCCTTCGCCACCGTGCGCGAAGCCGCGAAACGGGTGTTGGGCGAGCGTCCCTTCGACGTGCAGTTGCTGGGCGGCATAATCCTGCATCGCGGCATGATCGCCGAGATGCGCACCGGTGAAGGCAAGACCCTGGTTTCCACCATGCCGGTCTACCTCAACGCGCTGAGCGGCGACGGCGTCCATGTGGTCACCGTCAACGACTATCTGGCCGAACGCGACGCCAAGTGGATGGGCGGCATCTTTAATCTTCTCGGCGTCAGCGTCGGCGTCATCACCAACGACATGGACGACATGCTGCGCAAGGAGGCCTACGCCGCCGACATTACCTACGCCACCAACAACGAACTCGGCTTCGACTATCTGCGCGACAACATGAAGTTTTCCCTCGAAGACATGGCGCAGCGCCCGTTCGCCTTCGCCATCGTCGATGAGGTCGATTCCATTCTGGTCGACGAGGCGCGTACGCCGCTGATTATCTCCGGCCCGACGGAAGACGTGTCCGACCTTTATGACGTCATCGACAAGCTGATTCCGAAGCTGACCGAGGACGATTACGAGAAAGACGAGAAGTCCCGCGCCGTGACCCTGACCGAGGCCGGCACGGAAAAGCTGGAACAGATGCTGAAAGATTCCGGCCAGATCACTGAAGGCAACCTGTATGACCTGAACAACGTGTCGCTGGTGCATCACGCCAACCAGGCGCTGCGCGCGCACACGCTGTTTCAGCGCGATACGGACTACATCGTCAAGGACAACAAGGTCATCATCATCGACGAATTTACCGGACGCATGATGGACGGGCGGCGCTATTCCGAAGGCCTGCACCAGGCCCTGGAAGCCAAGGAAAAGGTCGAAGTGCAGGTCGAAAACCAGACCCTGGCGTCGATCACGTTCCAGAACTTTTTCCGCATGTATCCGAAGCTGGCCGGCATGACCGGCACGGCGATGACCGAGGCCGGCGAATTCGCCGAGATCTACGGTCTGGACGTCATCGACATCCCGACCAACGTGCCGTGCCAGCGCCTGGATAACGACGACGAGGTCTACCGCACCATGGCGGAGAAGGACACCGCCATCATCAAGCTGATCGGCGAGTGCCAGGCGCGAAACCAGCCGGTGCTGGTCGGCACGGTCAGCATCGAGAAGTCGGAACATCTGGCCGACCTTCTGAAAAAGAACAAGATCACCCACAACGTCCTGAACGCGCGCTACCACGAACAGGAAGCCGTGATTATTTCCCAGGCCGGTGCGCCGGGCGCCGTCACCATCGCCACCAACATGGCCGGTCGCGGCACCGACATTCAGTTGGGCGGCAATGTGGATATGCGGATCAGTAACGAGGTCAAGGACAAGGAAGGCTCCGAAGCCTACGACAATAACGTGCGCCGCATTCGCGAAGAAGTGGCGGAGTACAGGAAGACCGTGCTGGAGGCCGGCGGGCTGATGGTGATCGGCACCGAGCGCCACGAAAGCCGGCGCATCGACAACCAGCTTCGCGGCCGCTCCGGACGCCAGGGCGATCCGGGGGCATCGAACTTCTTCCTGTCGCTGGAAGACGACCTGATGCGGATTTTCGGCTCCGAGCGCATCGACAGCATGTTGCAGAAGCTGGGGTTGGAGGACGGCGAGGCCATCATCCATCCGTGGGTCAACAAGGCGCTGGAAAAAGCCCAGCAGAAGGTCGAGGCGCGTAACTTCGAAATCCGCAAGAACCTGTTGAAGTTCGACGACGTGATGAACGACCAGCGCAAGGTCATCTATGAACAGCGCAAGGAACTGATGTCCGTCGAAGACGTCTCGGATGATGTCGCCGGGATGCGCGAACAGGTGCTCGACGACCTGATCGCCGACTGCATCCCCGAAAAGGCCTATGCCGAACAGTGGAACGTGGACAGGCTGCACGAAGAAGTGCTGCGCATTTTTGCCCTCGACATGCCGGTCGCCGACTGGGCCAAGGAAGAAGGCATCGCGGATGCGGAAATTCACGAGCGCATTGCAAAGGCCATCGACGAGCGCATGACCGCCAAGGCCGACACCTACGGAGCCGAGATCATGCGCGAGGTGGAAAAAAGCCTGCTGTTGCAGTTGCTCGATCAGCTCTGGAAAGACCATTTGCTCACGCTGGACCATCTACGCCAGGGCATCGGGCTGCGCGCCTACGCCCAGCGCGACCCGTTGAACGAATACAAACGCGAAGCCTTCAACCTGTTCGAGGAAATGCTGACCATGCTGCGCGAACGGGTGACGCAGGTGCTGTCGCACGTCGAGATGGAAGTGGAAGGTCTCGACGAGGCCCTGTTCAGCCGCCCCGAGCAGGAAATGGTGGAAACCCGCCAAGACCCCGCCTTCACCGGCGAGGCCTTTTTTGCCGGCGAGGACGATGAGGACTTCGATAGCGTGTTTGGCGAAGGGGAACTGGCCGGCACCGAACGAGTGGCCCAGGTGACCAGCCGCCAGGCGGCGGACACGGTCAACCCCGACGACCCCGCGACATGGGGCCGGGTGGCTCGCAATGCGGCCTGCCCGTGTAACTCAGGACGCAAATACAAGCACTGCCACGGCAAGGTTTAGATTTCGGGGGTCTCTTCCGGTTCCAGCACGGCGATCATGTTGGGCGTCCACACCACCGGGGTCACGGCGAGGGTTTTCGACAACACCCAGTGCAACGCGTCTTCGGCGATCCGCCTAAACGGGCTGCCCCGGCGCTGCGGCAAATAGGCCGTCGACCGGTAGCCCGCCGCCTGGCCCAACTGTTCCAGGCTATTGGGCGTAAAGGCGGTCTTGTGGGTGAGATCGGCGAACTGGTGGATGCCGCCCCACGGCGAAGACATATTGGGGACACGCACGACGACCCGGCCACCGGGGGACAGAACGGCCTTGATGGCGTTCAGAAGCCGGACCCCGTCACCGGCGGAGAAATGCTCCAACACGTCGAGCATGACGACGCAGTCGAATTTTCCTTCGGGATTTTCCCGAGCCAGAAAATCCCAGATATCGCCGGTGAAGACGCGGTCCTTAAGGCCCTCCTCCATGACGCCGACGGCATTGGCATCTTGCTCGACGCCCTGGAAACGAGTGACGCCCTTGCGGTTCAGGTAGGACAGGAATTCGCCCGTACCCGAGCCCAGTTCAAGCACCGCCGTATCCGTCGTGCAGTGGGCCGGCGTCCAGAATTCGCGGTCGTACCAGCGCATGTGTTTCGCCTTCACCACCGGCACTTCGTAACGCTTGAAGGTGGCGTAGACGTTGTAGAAATCCTCGGGAGTGTCGTAGGCCATACCCTTGTATCCGATATTTTTCCGGCCGCCTCAAGGGGCAAGCGGAACGTTGGACTGCAAGAGTCCGTGTTGTATGATCGCCCCATGACTGAGCCCGATCCCTGGGACCGCATCACCGTCGTCCTGGTCACCCGAAATTCCGAAGCCATCCTGCCGTCGTCGCTGGGCTCGCTGGCGCGCGCCAAGCGCATCATCCTGCTCGACGCCATGAGCACCGACAACACCGTCGCCGTCGCTCAAGCTTGCCGCCCGGGCGTTGAGGTTTTGTCCCTGACCGAGGACCGGGGCCTGGGCCAAGCCACCAACAAGGGCTTCGCACTGGCCGAAACCGAATACGTGCTCAACATCAATCCCGACACACGGATGCCGGACGGCTGCATCGAACAACTGGTCCGGACGGCCGACGCCAACCCCAATGCCGCCGGAATCGCCCCGCTGCTGACCAATGCCAACGGCGACGTGGACTTGAGCGTCATGGGGGCCTGGGAGCGCCACCACCACGCCATCGCCGTGCCGCCGGACGGTCCGTTTTGCACCTGGTTCCTGACCGGCGCCGTGGTTCTGTGGCGGCTGGAAGCGTTCCGCGATATCGGCGGCTTCGATGAGACTATCTTTCTTTATAATGAAGATACCGACCTCAGCGTGCGGGCCATGCAGAAGGGCTATCCCCTGATCGTCGAGCCGGCGGCGCTGGGCGATCATTTCGGCGGCCATTCCGAGGAAATGACCCTGAAAAGCCGCATCCGCCGCGACAGAAACATGATGTGGGGGCATTTGAACTACGAGAGAAAATACGCCGGCGCCGAAGAAGCCGAGCGCATCGCCCGTGCCGCCGTCCGGCGTTGCTGCGGCGAAGCGCTGATAGGGTTCCTGACGCTCAGGCCTAAAAAATTCCTGACCAACGTCGCAAAAGCAAAGGCGGCGTATGCGTTTCTTAAAGGCGGTTCGCCCTGGGGACGATAATCGTCAGCTAAGACCTTTGGAGCCCATTTCCAGGAACTTCTCGCGGCGTTTGGTTTTCAAAACACCGCCGTCCAGCCCGGCAAGACTTGCCAGCGCGTCTTCGATCGCACTGCCGACGGAGTCGATGGCCGCCTTGGGTGTCCGGTGTGCACCGCCTAAGGGTTCGGGAATGATCGTATCGATCACGCCCAGTTCCAAAAGGTTCTCCGCCGTAAGCTTCAGGGCTTCCGCGGCTTCTTCGGCACGTTCGCCGTCGCGCCACAAAATCGACGCACAGCCCTCCGGGGATATCACCGAATAGACCGCGTGTTCCTGCATCAGAACCTTATTGGCGGCAGCCAAAGCCATGGCGCCGCCGGAGCCGCCCTCGCCGACGATGACGCTGATCATTGGAACCTTGAGAGCGATGCAGGTTTCAATGCTGCGCGCGATGGCTTCGGCCTGTCCGCGCGCCTCGGCATCGACACCGGGATAGGCGCCAGGCGTATCGACCAGGGTTATTACCGGCAGGTTGAAGCTGTCCGCCATTTTCATTAGACGCTGTGCCTTGCGGTAACCTTCCGGCCGGGCCATGCCGAAATTGTGCCTAAGGCGGCCGTCCGTCCCAGAGCCCTTCTCGTTTCCGATGACGACGACCGATGCGCCCCGAAAACGCCCCAGCCCGCCGACGATAGCCGGGTCTTCGGCAAACTGCCTGTCGCCGGCAAGCGGCGTGAAATCCTCGATCAGGCCAGCGATATAATCGACCGTATGCGGGCGGTCATGATGGCGCGCCACTTGCGTTTTCTGCCACGGAGTCAGCTTGGTGTAGACCTGAACCAGAAGCTTATCGACCTTGTCCTGAAGGCGGGAGACTTCATCGGCGATGTTGACATCGCCGGACCCGGTCAGGTGCCTGAGCTCCTCGATCTTGCCTTCCAGTTCCGCGATGGGTTTTTCGAATTCGAGATAATTATGCATGGCGCTTCTGTAACACAGTATGAACGGGTACAAAAGCAAAGGGCGGCAGGAAAATTCCAACCGCCCCTGTGACTTTATACGCAACCTGTTCGGGAAAAATTTCTAGCCTGCGGCTTTGATTTGCTCGGCCTTCTGAACCATCACTTCGGCCTGCTTGATGGAGGCGATATCGATCAGGCGGCCATCCAGCGCGACCGCGCCCTTGCCTTCCTTCTGAGCCTGTTCCATGGCTTCGATAATACGCTGCGCCTTGGTAACGTCTTCCTCGCTGGGGCTGAACAGGTCGTTGGCCAGCTCGACCTGGCTCGGATGGATCGCCCATTTGCCTTCACAGCCCAGCGTTGCGGACCTATTGGCCTGCGCCGCGTAACCATCGGTGTCAGAAAAATCGCCGAATGGGCCATCGATGGGACGAAGCCCGTACTTGCGTGCGGCTATGACCATTTTAGATACCGGATAATGCCACATATCGCCCCAATGGACATCGCGATTGCCGTTCTCGTCCGGATCGGTGAGGACATGGTAGTCCTTGTTGGGACCGCCGATAACCGTGGTCCGCGCCTTTGTCGATGCGGCATAATCGGCAACCCCGAAATGCAGCGACTCATTTCGTTTCGACGCCCCGGCGATTTCGTCAACGTTGGCCATGCCGAGCGCCGTTTCGATAATCATCTCGAAACCGATACGCTTTTCCAGTTTCATGTTGTCTTCGATCTGGGTCACCAGCATGTCCAGCGCGTAAATATCGGCCGCCGTCCCCGCCTTGGGAATCATGATCAGGTCAAGATGCTGCCCGGCCTGTTCAATAATATCGACGACATCGCGGTACATATAATGAGTATCGAGACCATTGATCCGGATCGACATGGTCCGTCCGCCCCAATCCAGGTCATTCAGGGCCTCGATGATATTCTTGCGCGCCGGCACCTTGTCGTCCGGCGCCACTGCGTCTTCCAAATCCAGAAAAATCACGTCGGCGGGGCTGCTGGCGGCCTTTTCCAGGAATGTCGGGTTTGAGCCCGGAACCGCCAATTCGGAGCGATTGAGGCGGGCCGTGCATTGCTCGACAATGGTAAAACTCATAAATGTCTCCTCGGTATTGTCCCGGCCAATCGGACCGGTTATTCGGAAATTTTATAATTTATTGATGGTCACTGTCCCCCATAGCACCAGGAAGAGTCAATAATCTTGTGCAACTGCGAACAAAGATAAAAACAAGGCGAGGTAACGCAAAACACCGGAGTTCTTTTGCACTGCAACAGAGCGAATTAAAGGGGTTTTCGAAACCCTTCGAGGATGTGCTACAACCCCTAAAACCAATACATAAAACCCATCCCCAGGAGTTTCCCATCCATGAGCGACAAACCCGTTATTCTAGTTACCCGAAAACTGCCCGAGGCGGTTGAGGCCCGGCTAAGCCGGGATTACGAACCTCGGCTTAATCCCGAAGATGTCCTTTATTCCAAGGACGAAATCATCGAACGCGCCACAGGCGCCCAAGGGATACTCCCTTGCCACACGGAACATTTTACCGCCGACGTCATCGAACGCCTACCCGAAGAAATCAAGATCATCGCCAATTTTTCCGTCGGCTTCGACCATGTGGATATCGGCGCGGCCAAGAAGCGCGGCCTGGTCGTGACCAACACGCCCGACGTTCTGTCGAACGCCACCGCCGAGTTGACCATGATGTTGATGATCGGTGCCGCCCGGCGCGCCAGCGAAGGTGAAAAACTGGTCAGAACCCGGTCGTGGAAAGATTGGAGCCCGGCATTCATGGTCGGTGTCGATGTGACGGGCAAGCGTTTGGGAATTCTCGGCATGGGCCGTGTCGGCCAAGTTACGGCAAAGCGCGCCCGGGGTTTCGACATGGAAATTCACTATCACGATGTCCGCCGTCTGCCGCCGGAAATGGAAGAAGGCGCCATTTTTCACGAGACCCTGGAAGACATGCTGCCCCTTTGCGATTTCATCTCCATTCATTGCAACGCGACGCCGGAAACGACGGGATTGATGAATGCCGAGCGCTTCAGTCTGCTTCCCGACGGGGCCATATACGTAAACGCGGCACGGGGCGCCATTCACGACGACGACGCCCTGATCGGAGCGCTTCAATCCGGCAAGCTGTGGGCCGCAGGCATTGACGCCTACAACAACGAGCCAAACATCGATGCGCGCTTTGCCGAACTTCCCAACACCTTCTTGATGCCCCACATAGGCAGCGCCACAATCGAGACCCGCGACGCCATGGGCTTTCGGGCGCTCGACAATCTGGATGCCTATTTCAAGGGTGACGAGCCGGGCGACCGGGTCGCTTAAGGCTATTATTTATCCCTTAAATCAAAGGCCTGCATACCGTCGCATTAGCCAGTTGCGATATGGCATATGGTATGCCAAGCTTCGTTGAGCCGAAGGAGTGGACCTTCGGTGAAACAAGGGCCGGGCCTTTGGCCCTTGTTGTAAGCTTGTTATTAAGAGTGTGGAGTTAAGGGGAGAGGGAGAAGAGTGCGCGCCGCCATTTTTCGAAGGCCGTACTGTCTTATAAATTCACTTGCCATCCGATGGCTGATGCTGAAAAGTATTGGCAGTAAGAGTTGTCTTGCAGCACGACGCAGACAACTGGGGAGAGTCGGGGCACAGTGAGTTTAAATTCACAGTTTCCCCAAATTTGTACAACACTCCGATGCTGTGGCTTTACCTTGCTGCCTTGGGTTTGTTGTTCGCTTTTATAAGTCGAAAATTCCAAAGGGAGGAATCAAAGATGACGACCAAGAAATCTAAAGTTTCGCGCCGGAAGTTTTTGAAAACGGGCGCTGTGGCCGCTGGTGCCGGTGCTGCCACCTTGGCAATGCCGAACGTGTCCATGGCCAAGACCACGACCCTGAAAGTCCAGGCGGCCTGGGGCGGCGGTATTTTCCTTGAAAATGCCAAAAGCTATGTTGACCGCGTCAACAAAATGGCCGGCAAGAACCTGAAGATCGACCTGCTGTCTGTTAACTCCGTTGTCAAAACCAGTCAGATGCAGGATGCCGTCCACCGTGGCGTTCTCGACGGCGCCCACTATGTGCCGGCGTACTGGTATTCCAAGTCGAAAGCGGCGTCCCTGTTTGGCACCGGCCCCTGCTTTGGCTGGTCGGCGCAGGAACTGCTCGGCTGGATCCACTATGGCGGCGGCATGGGCCTCTTCAATGAATTGATGGGGTCCCTAGGCCTGAACCTGGTCAGCTTCTTCAACAGCCCGATGCCGGCGCAGCCGCTGGGGTGGTTCAAGGAACAGATCAAGAGCTCATCCCAGATGAAGGGCCTGAAGTACCGGACCGTTGGTCTGGCTGCTGACGTTCTTCTGGAAATGGGCATGTCGGTCGTTCAGCTTCCGGGTGGCGAAATTCAGCCTGCCATGAAGAGCGGCCTGATCGATGCCGCCGAGTTCAACAACCCGACGTCTGACAGCGACTTCGGCATGCAGGACGTTTCCAAGCACTATCACCTGGCCAGCTTCCACCAATCCCAGGAAGCTTTCGAAGTCACCTTCAACAAGAAGAAATTCAATTCCCTGTCGAAGGAACTTCAGTCGATTTTGGAATACGCTTCCGAAGCCGAGAACTCCAACTTCTACTGGCACAACACCCTTCGCTATGCCGACGACCTGATCAAGCTCAAGGAAAAGCATGGCGTCAACGTCTACCGTACGCCTGACTCGGTCATGAAAGACCAGCTGGCGGCGTGGGATGTCGTTATCGCCCGGCTCGAGAAGGAAGATGCGTTCTTCGCCAAGGTGGTCAAATCGCAGAAAGACTATGCCAAGAAGGTGATGAACTACCTGCTTCTGAACCAGCCGGATTACAGCCTGGCTTACAAGCACTACTTCGGTTGATCCGAAGTCTCGGTTTTTGCGTGATTTATATGCAAGACTGAACGGATATGGAGGGACAGCCGGAAGGCTGTCCCTCTAATATCTCCACCAGCCGCACACCAGGCCCAAAGTCGGGAGAATTTGAAACGTGACATCCATTATTCATGCCATTGAAGAGCTCAGCATCTGGATTGGGCGCGCTTTTGGCTGGTGTATTCTTATTTTGACCCTTTCGGTCGCCTATGAGGTTTTTGTCCGGTACGTGCTTAACGCGCCGACCGTCTGGGTTTTCGACATGATGGTTCAGATGTACGGCGCCCTGTTCCTGATGGCCGGGCCTTATGCCCTGGCGCAGGACACCCATGTCCGTGCGGATGTGGTTTACCGCCTGCTGCCAGTCCGCTGGCAGGCCCGAATTGACTTACTCTTATATCTCGTCTTCTTTTTTCCCGGCATGGCCGCCCTGATGTGGTACGGCTGGGAAATCGCCATGGACTCCTGGCGCTACAAGGAGGTCAGCTGGAATAGCCCGGCCCGTATTCAGATTTATTTCTTTAAAACCCTGATCCCGTTGGCTGGCGGTTTGTTCATCATCCAGGGGGTTGCCGAATGCATGCGCTGTTATTTAGCGATTAAGGAGAACAAATGGCTTGCACGGCTGAAGGATGCCCGTGAAACGGATGAAATTTTAAAAGATCAGGCGACAGCGCTTCAGATTAAAAAAGAGCTTCTTAATTAATCCTTCTTTTTTTCAACAAACTTATCAGTGTAAGACGGAGCATTCGGCGGAATGACGAACCCAGAAGTAGCAATTCTCATGCTATCCCTATTTATCGTGATGGTGTTGCTCGGTTTCCCCGTGGCCTTCACACTGCTCGCCATGGGTGTCGGCTTTGGCTATTACGCCTACTACGAAGCCGACAGCATCGAGACGATCGCCGATGTCCTGAACAACAAAATCTTCTATCTGTTGAACCAGAACACCTATTCGGTAATGGAGAACGACACCTTGGTGGCGATCCCGCTGTTCCTGTTCATGGGCTATGTGGTTGAGCGTGCCGACATCGTCAACAGGCTGTTCTACTCGCTGCAAATGGCAGCCCGGAACCTGCCGGGGTCCATGGCCATTGCGGCCCTGGTTACGTGCGCCGTTTTTTCAACGGCCAGCGGCATCGTCGGCGCGGTCGTCACCCTGATGGGGCTTCTGGCGTTTCCGGCCATGGCCAGGGCGGGCTATAATAAGAGCTTCGCGTCCGGCGTTATCTGCGCCGGCGGCACACTTGGTATTTTGATTCCACCCTCCATCATGTTGATCGTCTATGCGGCGATCGCCGAACTGTCCCCATTGCGGCTCTATGCGGCCGCCATGTTCCCGGGGCTCATTCTAGCCGGGTCATATATTGTATACGTTATTATTCGCGTCACGATAAATCCGTCTATTGCGCCGAAACCGCGCGAAGAGGATATTCCGCCCAGGCGCGTTGTCTATTGGCAGCTTCTGACCTCCTTCGTTCCATTGACGTTGCTTATTATGCTGGTGCTGGGATCCATCCTCGGCGGCCTGGCGACGCCGGCGGAAGCCGCCGCCATGGGGGCTTTCGGCGGGCTCTTGCTGGCAGCGGTCTATCGCTCTCTCAGCTGGATCATGCTTAAAGAGTCCATCCACCTGACCGCGAAGGCGACGGCCATGGTCTGCTGGCTGTTTGTCGGCTCCTGGACCTTTGCCTCGGTATTCTCATACTTGGGCGGACACGAAATCATCGAACATTTCATTCTTGGCTTCAACCTGGCGCCCTGGCAGTTCCTGATCCTGGTGCAGGTCATCATCTTCCTTCTGGGATGGCCTCTGGAATGGTCGGAAATCCTGATCATCTTCGTGCCGATCTTCCTGCCCATGCTGCCCACCTTCGGGGTAAATCCCTATTTCTTCGCGATGCTGGTTGCGCTTAACCTGCAAACATCGTTCCTGACCCCACCCATGGCCATGTCCGCCTACTACCTAAAAGGGGTGTTGGGCAAGGCGATCGAACTGATGGACATTTTCCGAGGCATCATGCCTTATCTGGCGATCGTCATTGGCGTCATGGTTCTGATGTACCAGTACCCGGGGATCGCGCTGTGGCTGCCGGATTACCTGTTTGGCAAATATATCCAGTAGGGCCGCATGTAATGAGATATTCTGTAAAGAAAATGCGAGTCGGATTTAGGAAGTGAAACCATAATGTCGCAAGATACCATTGAAAAAATTTTCGGATTGCTCGCGTTTATAATAGTCAGCATTTTTGTTCTCGGCTTGGCCGAAGGCATATCTTCCGGTTTCGCGGGATTTTGGGGCGGCCTGCCTTTTTGGATTATCTGCTTCACTATTCTGCCGCTGATTTTTTATGACTACTGGGAATCGTGCTTCCGGAAGAAATAGGGAGCGTCATCACATGACACTGGTAGAACTTTCAGCCGCCGAAGCCATTGAGAAAATCCGCGACGGGGAAATCACCTCCGAAGAACTGGTCCAGGCCTGTCTTGACCGGATAGAACAGGTCGATGGCGATATCGAAGCCTGGGCGCATCTGAACCCAGACTTTGCCCTTGAACAGGCCCGTTTCCGGGACAAGCAAAGGGCGGACGGTAAAGCCCTGGGACCGCTGCACGGCATTCCCGTCGGCGTAAAGGACATCTTCGATTCCGAAGGCTACCCGACGGAAAACGGCACGACCCTCGATTCCGGACGCCAGCCCTATATGGACTGCCGGGTCATCACCCTGCTGCTGGAAGCCGGCGCCGTTCTCATGGGAAAAACCGTGACCACGGAACTGGCCGTATTCGGTCCTGGAAAAACCAAGAACCCTCATAATCCTGCCCACACGCCCGGCGGCTCATCGAGCGGTTCCGCCGCCGCCGTGGCCTCTTATATGGTTCCGCTAGCCGTCGGCAGCCAGACCAACGGCTCCACCATCCGCCCGGCATCGTTCTGCGGCATCGTCGGCTTCAAGCCTACGCACGGCCTGATCCCCCGGACCGGCGTTCTTTGCCAGTCGCCACCTCTGGACACGATCGGCACCTTTGCCCGTTCCATTGAAGATGTCGCGTTGGTGACGGAAACCCTGGCCGCGTATGATCCCGGCGACAGCGATACACGCCCCCATGCCCGCCCGCCGCTCGCCGCCGTTGCCATGGACGAGCCGCCCATGGAGCCGGTATTGGCTTTTTCCAAAACCCCGGTTTGGGATCAGGCTGATGAGTCTACACAGGACGCCTTTGGCGAACTGGTGGACGTTCTGGGCGACGAATGCAGCGAACTGTTCCTGCCTGAGGCCTTCAATCAGGTCGTCGAAATGCACAACAACGTCATGTGCGCCGATCTGGCGAAAAATTTCGCAGGCTATTACGAGCGTAGTAAAGACGATTTAACCGACAGGCTTTGTGCGATGATCGAGGAAGGCCAAAAGGTCACCGCCGTCGATTACAACAGGGCGATGGATTTACGGGCCGAGTTGAATTTGGAGCTCGACGCTCTGTTCGAAAACTATGACGCGATCATCGTGCCCGCCACGCCCGGAGAAGCGCCTGCCGGGCTGGATGCCACCGGCAGCCCCATTTTCAACACGCTTTGGACCTTTTGCGGAACGCCGGCTGTGAGCTTGCCGTTGATGGAAGGTCCCAATGGCCTGCCCTTAGGCGTGCAACTGGTCGGCCAACGGGGTGACGACGCAAGGCTGCTCCGCACAGCCACCTGGCTGACGAAACGCCTAGCCTAAATACATTAGGTATTTCACGACCTATTTCTTTGAAATGATCGCCAAGGGATGCGCCTGCCCGACAAGGGATTTCAGCCTCTCATCCAGAACATGGGTGTAGATTTGCGTCGTTGCGATATCGGCGTGTCCCAGCATCTGCTGTAAAGATCTCAGGTCCGCGCCGTTGGCCAGAAGATGACTGGCAAAGGAATGGCGCAGCACATGCGGTGAAACCCGGCTTGGCGGCAGGCCCGTTTCCACGGCCAGGTCTTTCAGCATCTGCGACAGCCGGGCCCGGGTCAGGTGGCCGTCCTTGGATCGGGACGGGAACAATCGGTTGCGCATCACCGGCGTCGCACCCTTTAGCGGAATAAACGTTTCGCGGACCGCCAGATACTCTTCAAGCGCCTCTCGGGCAGGGTCGCTCATGGGCACCATCCGCTCCTTGTCCCCCTTGCCCAGCACCACAAGCACTTGCTTATCCCGGCTGATCGCCGACAGCGGCAGCCCGACCAGTTCGGAAACCCTGAGCCCGGTGGCGTATAAAATTTCCAGCAAGGCCACAATTCTCAGACCCTCGCGCCCAGACCTGGCCCTGGCCGCCGCCAACAAATCCTCGACTTCCATTTCGCTGAGAAATTTCGGAATCCGCCGGCCTTGTTTGGGGCTGTCCAGCGCCGCCGTGGGGTCATCGTCGCGCACCCGCTCGGCATAGAGATAGCGAAAGAACTGGCGCAGGGTGGAAAGACGCCGGGCACTGGTACCCGTCGCCAAGCCTGCCTCGGACAAGGACTTCAGGTACTGGCGGATGATGGCCTGACTGGCGTCTTCGGCATCACGGCTGCGTGCCTTGGCGAAGGCAGAAAAATGTTTGAGGTCGCGGCCATAGGATTCAATGGTGTTGCGGGCAGCCCCTTCGGCGGCCAGCTTGTCCAGGAACATTTCAACCTGCGGCGACATCCCGTTTTGCTCCGCTGCAGCCCCGGGGGAATGTCCTCCCCCGGACGCACCGCCGGTATGCCGCCGGGCGTTCACAAACCTGCGGCCAATACCGCTTCCACCGACATGGAGCGGGCTTCTTTTTCGAATCCGGCGGCCCTTAGGCTGATAAGAACCTGGCGCAGCACAAGGGAATCGGCCCCGGCCGGGCCATCATCGCCAAGCGCCAAAAGCGCCAGCAACACTGTTTCCGCGAGGCGGCTCTTCGGCTTTAGCGCCGAAGCCGCCGGCGCGGATGCCGGAACGGTGGTAGAGGGTGGAACGACATCGCCGCTCTCGGGCGAGACCTCGAACGGGACTCCGTTTGCCGACGCCGTTTTGGTTTTCTCAGGCTTTGCCGACACCGCGTCCGTCGCCTCCATCAGGCGGTACCAAAGCGCCGCCTCGGGCATGGAGACCATGCGGCGTTCCCCGCCGGTCGCCAGTTTGCTCCAGGCATCAGCCGGAACCGGCTCGCCTAAAGCATCGAACAGGGAATACAACAGAGCCGCATCCTGCCCCGCCCCTTTCCGGTCCTTGATGGTTGCCCACCAGGACGAAAGTTTACCCGTATGCCACTCGTCCGCTTCCGACGATCCCATCAGGCGCACCACTGGCATAAGTTGGGTGATCGCCTGGGCGGCTTCTTTATTGAATAACGCGCTGGCCCGCATCAGGGCGAACCAGGATTCGGCGGATACCGTCTCGCCGACCAGCAACAACCCGCGAACGGCTTCCGGCGCGAACCACAACAGTTCGGCGGACGGCGGGATGGATTTGAGAACTGGCAAAAACACACGGACCACCGACGAATAGCGTCCCTCCTCGCGCCCGAGCGCCATTGCCCGCGCAACAACCTCGGCCTGGGCTGTCGGCACCGTTTGGGTCAACGATGTGTGATAGAGAAGTGCGCGGGTCATCGGCCCACCCTTGGATTCTGCGCGGGACAAGGGATTGGCCAGGTCTTCGCCGGAGAAAGAAACGATCGAATACAACTGGCGCAGCGAATCGACCGGCAACGCACCGGCGGCTTCGGCCCTTTCCGCGGCTTCTAGGCGGATTTCCACCGGCGCATTGGGGCTGATGGCGATCGTCCGGAACACACCGGGGCGGTTGGTGGAAATCACATCCTGAGGCAGTTTCGCCTTGGCCACCCTGGCCATGGCCAGGGTCAGAGGCGTCGGCTCGGTAAGGCTTTTGATCTCCGGCGGGGTCCCGGCAGCCAGGGATTCGATCAGCGAAAAGAAGACCTCATCCTGTTCCCCGGTTTCCCGCATGATGGAAACGCCCAACGCCGCCTTGTCGTGTTCGCCGGCCAGGGCCTGGCAAAACAAAAAGACTTTCTGCCAGAAGGGATTGTTCTGGCCCCGGATTTCACCGCCCGCCAGCGCGCAAGCCCGCGCGTTGTCATTGGCCAGAAACCGGGTTTCCGTTTCGATGCGAACCAGTTCTGGATTTTCCGCACGGCCCGGCGTTGCATTCAAAAGCGTGTTGACGGCGACCGGGTCACCCATGGCCGCCAGCAGCCGCGCCCGAACCGCGACAAGGCTTGCTGTTTTTGTTTTCCCTTCCGGAATCCGGGCGACACTCAACAGCATCCGGCGCATCAGACCCCGCATGGTGACAGACGACGCATTGACCGGCAGTTTCGGCAACAACCGCTCGACGATGGCGCGATCCGTACCCAGCCACATATCCACCCCGAACCCGCCATGTTCCGCGGTCAACGTTCCGGCTGTGTCGGGGTCAATGGTTTGCAGACTGTCGACCTGAACGCCGCTGCCCCTGCCTGGAGATGATCCTGTAGGGGCCTTGGGCAGAGCCAGGAGTGGCGCCCCTTTGCCGATGGCGGCCGGGTCTTTCGCCGGGTCAGGAACAACAAGGGTCGGCGCGGGCGCAACGGACGGAGCCGACAACAGCGGCGCCGGTGCCGGAGCCGAAGCGGTGGGTGGCGCCAGTTTCTGCGGCGGCGACAAAGGAACGGGTTTGATGCCCGGAACAAAATCCTTGCCAGCATCCTGAGCCGCGGCAAAGGGTATGGACAGGCTAACAGAGACCGGGACCGCCAACGCCAATAACACCGTGGCGAAGGAAAGGGCCAAGGGACGGTTACATTTAACGGGGGAAACGGTCATCCGGAAGGACTCTTTCGACATTTTTGACAGGAGGCGGAATATCCCAGGTGGCCAGGAACACCGCGCCACCAACAAGGCTCAGGAAAGCCACGACAAGGACGAACCTTGATATGTTCTTCATTCTTGGTGCAACCTTTGATCCTGTTCCAGGATTTCCAATGAATTAAAAATGATCGGCCCTCTGTATGATCTTACGCTGTCATCTAACGACAGCGGATATTGTTTATGCTAGGTTTCGACTATGGCATTTTTTCGGCAGGCCGGCGATCGGGAGTTTATCGGCTTGAGCAAGCGCTTTCAACGACCTAGCACCCTTGCCATAGAGGTTTTGGGGAATAATTTCTTTTTTCAGGCATGACTGCTGAACCATCGTCACATTCGCAAAGGTCCATTGTTCTGGTTGGCCTCATGGGGGCCGGGAAAACCAGGGTCGGACAGAGGCTTGCCGACTTGCTGGCTATGGAATTTACCGATGCCGACGAGGAAATCACCAAGGCCGCCGGGCGTTCCGTCGAGGATATTTTCGAGGAATACGGCGAGGAAGCCTTTCGCGACTGTGAAGAACGGGTTATTCAGCGGCTCCTGGAGGAAAAACCCAGGGTTTTGGCGACCGGCGGCGGAGCGTTCATGAATTCAAGAACCCGCAGTCATATCGGTGAGCACGCTATTTCGATCTGGCTGCGCGCCGATCTGGACGTTCTGGTCCAGCGCACAAGCCGCCGGGGTGGCCGGCCTTTGTTGAAAAACAAGGACCACCGGGCCACCTTGGCAAAATTGATAGAAGAGCGTTACCCCGTGTACGCCGAAGCCGATATTGTCGTCGATTCGCGCGAGGACGGCCCGGACGTTACCGCCCGTGATATTAAAAAGGCCCTGGAAACGTATTCCCCTCCGGCCACGAAGGAAGCCCCTTAATGAGTTCCGAACACGATACCCTTAGCGTTGATCTTGGCCCGCGCAGTTACGACATCCTCGTCGGGGAAGGATTGCTTGGCCAGGCCGGGCCGCTGGTTGCGCCCGTGATGAGCCGCCCCAGGGCCGTGCTCATCACCGACGAGAACGTCGAAAGGTACTGGCTGGAAACGGTCGAGGACTCTCTCTCCGCCGTTGCTATCGATTTTCAGACCATCGTCCTGGAACCCGGCGAGCAAACCAAGGATTACGCCCACGCCGAAACCCTGACGGGCCAATTGCTGGACCTTCGCGTTGAACGTTCGACGACCCTGATTGCCCTGGGCGGCGGCGTGATCGGGGACTTGGTTGGCTTTTGCGCCGCTATAACGCTTCGTGGGCTCGATTTCGTGCAAATGCCGACAACCCTTCTGGCGCAGGTCGACAGCTCCGTCGGTGGCAAGACGGGAATCAACATGCCGCAGGGCAAAAACCTGATCGGCGCGTTTCATCAGCCGCGCCTTGTGCTGGCCGACATCGGCGCACTGGATACCCTGCCCGCCCGTGATTTGCAGGGCGGATACGCCGAAGTGGTCAAATACGGATTGATCAACGATGCCGGCTTCTTCAAATGGCTGGAAAGCCATGGGGCCGGCGTTGCCGGCGGCTCTGAAAACAGGGACGTGCAGGCCCAACGCCACGCCGTATTGACCAGCTGCCGGGCCAAGGCCGCTATTGTCGCCGCGGATGAAACCGAACAAGGCGTCCGCGCTTTATTGAACCTCGGCCATACCTTCGGCCATGCGCTGGAAGCCAAAACCGGGTATGGCGATGCCCTGACCCATGGGGAATCGGTGGCCATCGGCATGGCCATGGCGTTCGATCTGTCCGTTCGCATGGGCCTTTGCCCCGAGGACGACCGCGACCGGGTTAAGAAACACCTTTCCGGCTCTTGCCTGCCGATCGATTTGAAGGGCTTAAGGAACGATGGCTGGTCCGCGTCCCAACTGATCGACCTGATGGGCCAGGACAAGAAAGTCGCGGGCGGAAAGTTGACGTTCATTCTCGCCCGAGGCATCGGCCAGTCATTCATCACCGATGAGGTGGACCTGGCCGACGTGAACGGCGTTCTCGAAGATTACCTGAAAACCTGAATAAACGCGGGACGGGGGCGAAACATTCACCCCACGGACCGGGAAACACCTTTTCTCTTCACCTTGCAAGCACCGGGTAACCCAATGCTCACCACCCTTATCATCATTGCCTTTCTGCTGGTTCTGTCGGCCTTCTTTTCCGGCTCGGAAACCGCCCTGACCGCCGCGTCCCGCCCGGTCATGCATCAACTTGAGCGCAACGGCAATCAGCACGCCGAAATCGTCAACCGATTGTTCGATCACAAGGAACGCCTGATCGGCGCAATCCTGCTCGGCAACAATCTGGTCAATATTTTTGCTTCCGCCCTGGCCACCAGTCTGTTGCTTTTTACCTTCGGTGATGCCGGTGTCGCCTATGCGACCATTGTGATGACCCTGTTGATCCTGGTGTTCTCAGAAATTCTGCCCAAGACCTATGCCATCAAAAACGCCAACCAGATGGCGTTGGCGGTCGCCCCCACCATCAGGGCGTTGGTCTGGTTTCTGACTCCGTTTACCACCACCATCAATTCCGTTGTGCGCGGCCTGCTCAAAATGTTCGGCGTCGATTACCATGCCGAAGATGTCTTCGGTTCCGGGGCGGAAGAATTGCGGGGCGCCATCGAACTGCATGCCGGCGAAGACAAAAGCATCAAACAGGAACGCGACATGCTGCGAAGCATTATGGAGCTTGGCGAGGTCCAGGTCGGCGAAATCATTATCCACCGGAAGAACGTAAGCGCCATAAACGTCGACCTGGCGCCCGACCAACTGGTGGCCGAAGTCCTGGAAAGCCCTTATACGCGCCTGCCCCTGTGGCAGGACGACCCCGACAACATCGTCGGGGTCTTGCACGTCAAAGCGCTGTTACGGGAAATCCGGAACCTGGGGGAAGACTTGAGCGGTCTGGACGTGCGCGCCCTCGCCGCCGATGCGTGGTTCATTCCGGAACAGACCCTTCTGGTGGACCAGTTGGAAGCCTTCCGCAAACGCCGCGAACACTTCGCCCTTGTCGTCGATGAATACGGCAGCCTGATGGGCGTGGTGACGCTCGAGGACATCATTGAGGAAATCGTCGGCGACATAGACGACGAACACGACGTTTCCGTCTCGGGTGTCAGACCAAAGCCCGACGGCAGCTATCTGGTCGATGGAACGGTCACGATCCGCGACCTAAACCGCGAATTCGAATGGGATCTTCCCGACGAGGAGGCATCCACCCTGGCGGGCCTTGTGTTGCATGAATCCCGGCGCATTCCCGGGATAGGACAACGTTTCCTGTTTCACGGCTTCCGTTTTGAAATTGTCAGCCGCCACCACCACCAGATTACACGGGTACGGCTGACCCCGCCCGCGGAAACAAGCGATTCGCAGTAACCATAAAATCCAGATGGAATTGCTTACGCCTTGTTATATCGGCGCTTTCCTCAACCCTCTTGCGCGTCCCCCCCTGACCTGCCCTAAAATTAGGAAGACGTCTTTCTAAGGACCCAATTTTAGAAGGAATGAGGCCATGCAACGCCGGATAATGCCTGACATTATAAAAAAACAGGCCATCAGTTCGCTGAAGCCGGACAATACCGTTATCGAAGCCGCGACCATGATGACCAGTGCCAATGTCGCCGCCATCATCATTCTGGACAATGACGGTAAACTGGTTGGCATCGTTACCGAACGGGACCTGACCCGGCGCGCCATCGCCAAAGGACTGGAGCCCAAGGAAACGCTGCTTAGTGACATCATGACCGCCAACCCCGACACCCTGGCGCCCGATGATTCTGCCGGCGACGCCCTGGAACTGATGCAGTCGCGCCATTACCGTCACCTGCCGGTGGTGGATGGGGGCATATGCGTC
>JACNJX010000005.1 GCA_014382345.1 Alphaproteobacteria bacterium | reverse complement strand
AAGGCAATACTTATCGGCCAATTTCACTAAAAGCCCCCCGCGAAACCCAATACCAAAATCTCTCAGCCAAACCGCATTCGCCGTCAGACCAAACCTCAACCGCGACCACGGCCACGATACCGGCCCTCCCACCAAGCCAGTGCCCCTCATACCGAGCGATTTACTAGCAAAGACCCCGTTGTTTTTGTCCTGAATCCCTGAAAATGACTTCAAATTTTCAGAATTTTACTTACGACACGCCGCTTATTATTAGCAACGTCCCGCCGGATTTCTTTCATGCTGTTGAATCCGAACGATAAACTTCGAGCCCACCGCCGAATCTATACTTGATTTCTATTCTGACGGGTAGCTTGATCCCCGGCGACGGCTATCACTATACACACCGGTCCCGAGTCAAAGCAACGAGAACGGAAGCCGAACGTTGCAAAAAATTCCCTTGACAATTTTCGTGCACCGGACTCCCTCCAAAGGTGCAGACGCAAAAAAGGCCGCGCCCCAAAGGGTTCGCGGCCCGTGCTGATTTTCGCCTTGCGTTCAGGCGTTCATCGCATTGATTCGACGCGATAAACGTGACAGACGGCGAGAAACCGTATTGCGGTGCAGCACACCTTTGGTGACACCACGCATCATTTCAGGCTGGGCGTCCTTAAACGCGGTGGCGGCCTGATCCTTGTCGCCGCCGGCGATGGCTTCTTCGACCTTCCTGACGAAGGTGCGAATGCGGCTAACCCGGGAATGATTGACCTGGGTTTTCCGGACGGTCTGGCGGATGCGTTTTTTCGCCGACATATGATGGGCCATGCGATATTTCCGTTCGTTCATGTTTTTTGGAGAAAATGACCGCCGGTGTATATATCCGGCGATGCTCCCAGTCAAGCGCCATCGGGCCTGAAAAGCCCCGCAACGCACGATTTTCGCTATTTTGGCGCTTGTTGTGCTCCGGATTCGGGTGAGAGCGCGAATCGCACCGTCACGACGCCTCCGTTTTCGGATATTTCCAGACGCAAAACTTCGCCTTCCCGGGCAAACCCCTGCGGGCCATCGTCACGCCATCCCAGCTGCGGAAGGGTGGATGCGTAAAAGTCCAGAACGGCGCCGCGTGTAACACCGCCCATGGCGACCGATTCGACGATTCGCCCGCCCGGCGCGTCAAACTCCATCCCCGCGCTTTCGTCCTCGACCAGGCCCGGCATCAGGGGCAGGTCCTCGAACCCGGCCAAAAAGGCCGCAGGTTCAGCCCGCGCATCCAACACCATAAGAGACGTGGCCATAAGAAGCGTGGCCAGAAGAAACATGACCAGCGCGACGAACGCACCGATGGTTTGACGTTTAGCCATGACAAATCTCTATATCATCGTTGGCGGCGAGCACAATAAAAAGTCGACCGGCCCGCTTGTGCGACTCGGCTGATCTTGCGGGTGCAATCGCAATTGGGGCAGGGCTCGCCCTCTTTGCCATAGACCGCGAATTGGTGCTGGAAATAGCCCAGTTCACCCGACGGCTGCCGATGATCGCGCAGGGACGAGCCGCCCGCTTCGATGGCTTCGCTCAATACGTCGCGAATCGCCGCAGCCAGCCGCTTCAGGCGCATGCCCGTCACGTTCGAAGCCTTGCGGCGCGGTGAAATCCCGGCGCGGAACAGGGCCTCGCAGGCATAGATATTGCCGATGCCCGCCACCACCGACTGATCGAGCAAAACCGTTTTGACGGGACCGCTCCGCCCCGCCAGACGTTCGCCCAGAAGGACGGCGTCGAAAGCATTGCCCAGAGGTTCGGGGCCCAGCCTGCGCAAAAACCGATGGCGGTCCAGGGAATGGGCGGGAACCAGATCCAGAAAGCCAAATCGGCGCGGGTCATTGAAATAGACCGACACGCCCGCGTCGGTTTCCAAAATGACATGATCATGCGGCCCTGGTTCGGGCGGCGCGCCGGCATAAATCAGAAAGCGCCCTGACATGCCCAGATGGGCGATCACACAGTTTCCGTCATCCAGATGAACCAGCAGGAACTTGGCGCGCCGGGTCAGTGCCGTCACCCGGCGGTTGTTCAGCGCCGCCTCGAAACCGTCGGGCACGGGAATACGCAGTTTGCGCCGCCGCACGGATACGCGGGACAGCACACGGCCCACAAGAGCCGGCTCCAGGCCTCGGCGAACGGTTTCCACTTCGGGCAGTTCGGGCATGCTTTTCCTCTGGCTTTTTCCTCTGACCAGCGGGTTGTTCTAACGTAGCGCGGACCCGCGGCATAGGTTATGTTTCGGCCCATGACTGAACGGAACCGCCAACGCAAACGCAAACCGGCGCCGGAAACCACGTCGCAGACCACCCATTTCGGGTACAGCGATGTTCCGGTGGAGGAAAAGGCGTCCCTTGTTCACGATGTCTTCGCTGACGTCGCCGAGAACTACGATTTGATGAACGACCTCATGAGCCTAGGCGTCCATCGTTGGTGGAAATCGGTATTCATGAATCGCTTAGGCCCGCAGCCCGGAACGCAGCTTCTGGATGTGGGCGGCGGCACCGGCGACATCGCGTTCGCCTTTCTGGCGCGCGGCGGCGGCGCGGCCACCGTTTGCGACATCAACGCCGAAATGCTGGAGGTGGGCCGCCGGCGCGCTATGGACCGCGGCATTCTGGAAAATCTGGAATGGACCTGCGGCGACGCCGAAAACTTGCCCGTGGCCGACGCCTCGGTCGATGTCTACACCACGGTGTTTTGCATCCGCAACGTCACCGACGTTCCGGCTGCCCTTCATGAAGCCCGGCGCGTGTTGAAGCCGGGCGGGCGTTTTATGTGCCTGGAATTCAGTCATGTGGTCCTGCCGGTGTTCGACGAGCTTTACGACGCCTATTCCTTCAGCGTGTTGCCGGCACTGGGTCAGATGATCGCCGGAAACCGAGAGGCCTATCAGTATCTGGCCGAAAGCATCCGCAAGTTCCCGACCCAGGAAAACTTCGCGCGCATGATCGCCGAGGCCGGGCTGGGGCAGGTCACGTATCACAACCTGTCGGGCGGAATTGCGGCCATTCATTCGGCTTGGCGGATTTAGGGCGGATATGGGGCGGATATGGGAATGTTGCGCGCACTAAAAAATCTTTCCCGGCTGCTGAGGATCGCCAAGATCCTTGCCCGCCACGACGCCTTGTTCCTGCTGGAGCGAATCGACGTGGCCCCGGTCGTGGTGGCGCTGGCCCGGCTGGTGTCCCATCGCCGCCGCGAAGGCCGACCCGGCCAGCGGCTGGCCCTGGCGTTGCAGGAAGCCGGTCCCAGTTTCATCAAGCTGGGTCAGGCGTTATCCACACGGGCCGATTTGCTGGGCGATGAAGTCGCCGCCGATCTTTCCGATTTGCAAGATCACCTGCCCGCCTTTTCGGGGGCCGAGGCGCGCAAGGCGCTGGAAGCCGAATTCGGCGTGGCGACTGATGAATTGTTCACCAGCTTCAACGAAACGGCCATCGCCGCGGCCTCCATCGCGCAGGTTCACTTCGCCACCACAACCGATGGCCGCGACGTGGCGGTCAAGGTGCTGCGACCCGGC
>JACNJX010000084.1 GCA_014382345.1 Alphaproteobacteria bacterium | reverse complement strand
TCTGGGACACGGTTGCCCTGTCAGACAGGGAGGACGATATAGGTGGCTGGCCCGTTATCTTCGGCTGCACGTTCACACAGTTCGGGCACAGATTAAAACGGATGGGCTGGAACTGCCATTTCGTCGATCCGCTTGACCAGGAAAACTTCCGTCGTGCCCTGACGCCCAAATGCAAGGCGATCTTCATCGAGGCCCTGGCAAATCCGGGCGGCGTCGTGCTGGACCTGGAACCCATCGCCGCCATCGCCAATGAAGCGGGCATTCCACTGATCGTCGACAACACGCTGGCCACCCCCTACCTGTGCCGACCATTCGACTGGGGCGCCGATCTGGTCATCCATTCGACGACCAAGTTCCTGTCCGGGCACGGCACCTCCATGGGCGGCGCGCTGATCGAATCCGGGAAATTCGATTGGGCGAAGGGGGCCAAGTTCCCGACCATGACCGAACCCGACCCGGCCTATCACGGGCTGACATTCTATGAGACCTTCGGCGATTTCGGCTTCACCATGAAAGCCCGCGCCGTGGCGCTCCGGGACTTCGGCCCTGCGATGTCGCCGGCGAATGCGTTTTACACCATCACCGGCATCGAATCCCTGCCCGTGCGCATGGATCGCCATGTCGCCAACGCCGAAACCGTGGCCGCGTTCCTCGAAGCCCATGACGCCGTCGACTGGGTATCCTATGCCGGGCTGGCGTCGAGCCCGTATCGCGACTTGGCGAAGAAATATCTGCCCAAGGGCGCGGGGGCTGTCTTCACCTTCGGACTGAAAGGCGGCTATGAGGCCGGGGTCCGGATGGTCGAGGCCGTCAACCTGTTCTCCCACCTCGCCAACATCGGCGACACGCGCTCGCTGATCCTGCATCCGGCGTCGACCACGCATCGCCAGTTGACCGACGAGCAGCGCCTCAAAGCCGGCGCCGGGCCGGACGTGATCCGGGTCTCCATCGGTCTGGAAACGACTGACGATCTTCTCGCCGACCTGGACCAGGGCTTGGCGAAGGCAATGGCCGGATAACATGAACCGCCGGGAAAGACGCAAACAAAAAAAAGCCGGAGCCAGCGCCCCTCGAACGGCGGGTGGAAATCCCATTGCGCTCCTGGAACAGGGCTTTCATCACCACCAGTCCGGCGACCTGAAACAGGCCGAGGACTTCTACGGCCAGGCGCTGGCCTTTGACCCGGAAAATCCGGACGGCCTGCATCTGCTCGGCCTCGTCGTCAACGAAACCGGACGGAGCGCGGAGGCCATCGGCCTGCTGGAACGGGCCGTGCGGGCCAACCCCGCCAATGCGGATTTCGCCAACAACCTGGGCCAGCTCTATAACGCCGCCGGGCAGCCGGAAAAGGCGGCGGACGCCTACCGGGGTGCGCTCAAGGCGCGGCCGGACTTCCCGGACGCCCATAACAACCTGGGCAATGCCCTGTCAGCCGCCGGCGACACCGAAACGGCCCTGACCCATTACCGCGAAGCGCTCAGGCTCGAGCCCAACAACCCGCGCGCCGAATACAATCTGGCGACGGCCCTGCTCGGCCGGGGCGAATACATGACCGCCAGCGAAGGATTTCGCCGCGTCCTCAGCGTTGCTCCGGACTACGCGGACGCCCTCAACAACCTGGCCTTTTGCCTTATGGAACAAGGTGTTCTGGAGGAAGCCTCGGACCATCTGAAACGGGCGCTCGACCTCAATCCCGACTTTGCCGCGGCCCACGCCAACGTCGGCAACCTGTTCGCCAAGGTGTCGGACTGGAAAAGTTCGCTGGAGCATTACACCCTGGCCACCACGCTGGAGCCGGACCGGGCCGAGGCCTGGACCGGACTCGGCAATGCGCAGGAAAGCCTTGGCATGGCGGAGGACGCGCTCGACAGTTACCGAAGCGCGGCCAAGGCCGACCCCGGGGACGGCGCGGCCCTGAGCGCCCTGTGTCTGAAAATGATGAACGCCTGCGCCTGGGGAGAACTCCTCCCGATCACGGAGCGGGTGGACGAACTCAACGCCATGGCCGCCGGCCATGGAGAAAAACTCCCGGAAAATCCCTTTGCCAGCCTGACCCGGACCTCTGACCTGGAGGCCAATGCACAGGTCGCCTGGTCCTGGAGCGCCGGGATCGAACGCGCGGTTGCCGGTATGGGACTGTCGTTCCCGATGCAGGACCGGCGCCACGACAAACCGGTGCTGACCATCGGCTACCTGTCGTCTGATTTCCGCGACCATGTCATCGGCCATCTGGTACACGCCATGTTCACCCTGCACGACCGGGATGCCTTCCGCATCATCTGTTATTCGTCGGGAGTGGATGACGGCAGCGACTACCGCAAAGCCATCGAGGACGGCGCCGATGACTTCATCGATATCAACGGGCGGTCCTCTGGTGTTGTTGCAAGGCGCATCCATGACGACGGGGTCGATATCCTGGTCGATCTGAACGGGTATACCATCGGCAGCCGGCTTGAGATCGCGGCGCTGCGCCCGGCGCCGATCCAGATTCACTACATGGGCTTTCCCGGAACCGTCGGCGGGTTCTTCGATTATGTGTTCCTCGATGACGTGGTTCTTAGCGAGGAAGAGGAGGTCCACTTCCAGGAAAAGGTGATTTACCTGCCGCCTTATTATTACGTCAACGACCGGCGGCCCGAAGCCGATGCCGAAGCCCCGAAGCGGGCGGACTATGGACTTGCGGACGACGCCTTCGTCTTCTGTTCGTTCAACAAGGCCAACAAGATCGAACCGGTGATGTTCGAATGCTGGATGGATGTGTTGAAGGAAACGCCGGAGTCCCAGTTGTGGCTGATCGACGACAACCCGGTGGCGACGGGCAACCTGAAACAGGCCGCCACCGCCCACGGCGTCGACCCGGAACGGCTGGTGTTCGCCGGAAAGGTTCCTAAGCCTAAGCACATCGCCCGCCACCGGCTGGCCGACCTGGGCTTGGACACGCGTCTTTACAACGGCGGTGTCACCACCTGGGACGCGCTGGCGGCGGGGCTTCCGGTGCTGACACTGAAGGGAAACAATGTGCCCTCCCGCGCAACGGCCTCCATGCTGACGGCCATAGGGCTGGAAGACCTCATCACCCATGACCTCGACGCCTATAAGGCCCTGGCCCTGAAATTGGCAAAAGACGGCAACACGCTGCAAGGGTTCCGGGAAACGATTTCGAAAAATGCCGAAACGGCGGCCCTGTTCAATGCCGAAAAGTCGGTGCGGACACTGGAGCGCGCCTATAAGCGGATGTGGCAGGATTTCGTCGGCGGCAAGGCACCGCAATCGGTACACATTTCCGCCGAAGAGTAAGTATTCCGTAACCCTCTTCTAATATGAAGGGTCTCATATAAAAGGGATACAACCGGCATGACTCAGAAGAAAAAAGGGATTGGCCTCGAGGCCGTCGAGAGCGGAGACCTGGAAGCCGGTTGGGAACTGTTTCGCAGAAACGACTGGTGGGAGGCCCGCAACACCTTCACCAACGCCTACGACGCCGGCGGACGGGACACCATGACCCTGGTCGGGCTGGGGTTTGCACTGACCAAAACCGGCGAAACGGAACAAGGCCTGACGCTTCTGTTTGAGGGGCACGAACAAGAGTCGACTCCCGATACCCGCATGGCTCTTGCCATGGCGCTTGCCGATATCGGGCGTTTCGAAGACGCCTTCGATATCCTCAAAAGCCATGAGACAGACGATGAATTGTACGTTTCGGCGGAAATTCGGGCCGCGACCCTTATACGCCTGGGCCGGTTGCGCGATGCCATTCCGTTTTTTGAAACCCTGACCGGCAAGATTCCGGATTATGCCGCGGGCCAGCTCAGTTACGGCCTCGTCCTAATCGCTTCCGGCGACCTTGAACGGGGCCTGGAAAGAAGCAAAAGGGCGCTGGAATGCCACAAACAGCACGGCGAAACAATTATTCGCCCGCTTGACCTTGATGACTTCCAGTATGAAACCGCCCGTAAGCTTGCCTGCGAACTGGCCAATGACCTGGCGGGTAAACCCTTTGAAAAACAAATGGCCGACTCGCTTCTTTTTGTAAGCGAACTGCTCCTGCGGCTGGATTTTCTCACAGAGGCCGCCGGTCTCCTGGAACTGGCGCTGGCCGCTCATCCAACGGCGGAAATGCATTTCCTGTACGCCCAATTAAACAAATCCGTATGGGCTTCCGAAGCCGCCGAACATCACGCCAGGGCATCCGTGCAACTTAGCGGCGACGATAAAGAACTGAATGCCAGGGCGAGGATACTGCTTGCGGAATCAATGCACCAGAAGCACGACGCCCGCATGGAACGAATGAAGGCGCTTAGCCTGCAAGTCAATTCTAAACGTTTTGGGGCAACCCATGTCCTTTCCGCGCATTATCCGGGAATTTCCGTTCTCTACACAAACGACCTTGACGGTGGCGGACGAAGACTTGTCGATGATTATCTGGAATTCATCCGGGAACGCTATGGCCATGCCGAGGACCTTTTCGAATGGTGCACGGGTCCTGGCTTTTTGGGCTACGCCATGTTGGCCCATGGGTTTACAGACCGTCTGTGCCTTGCCGACATCAACCCAAAGGCCGTCCACTTTGCAGAGAAAACCCGCGAAGCCAACTGCCTGAAGGATCGCGTCGAAATTTATTTATCCGACAATCTGGAGTCCATCCCCGAAAGCCAGCAATGGGACCTGGTCATCAGCAATCCGCCGCATTTCGGGGGAACGGAAGATTTTTTCCTGGAAATCGACCGGCGCGGAATGGACCCCAACTGGCGGATCCATCGCAAGTTCTTTGCCCAGGTCGGAGCCCACCTCAAACCCGGCGGCGAGTTATGCATCATGGAATGGGAGGATAAAAACGTCCCGGAATCCTCGACGCCCGAACTGTTCCGGCCCATGCTGGAAGAAAACGGATTTGTCATGGTCGACGCTGTCCCCTGCAAAAACGTCGCCGATCACTACTACCTGATTGCCAGAAAGAAATAAGGACGCTCCGGGCATTCCTAGCCGTAATTGGACACTTCCACCAGATTGCCGTCCGGGTCACGGAAATAGACCGATGTCAGGGCGCCGACAGCCCCGGTCTTGGGCACCGGGCCTTCGATAATGTCTACGCCCCGGGACGTCAGATGACGCGCGACATCTTCGATGGGGGTGTTGGTAATCAGGCAGAAATCCGCCGAGCCGGGAACCGGGTTTCTGGCCTTGGGCTCATACTCGTTGCCAGCGGGATGCAGGTTGATCTTTTGTGCGCCGAACGCCAGCGCCACGCGGCCTGCGCCGAAAACGACCTTTTCCATGCAGAGAATGGTTTGATAAAAATCGCAGGTCGCCTCGATGTCGGCGACCGTCAGCACCATGTGGTCGATCGCCTCAATGCGGACCGGCACCGTCATGGTTACCCCAGAACCCCTGGTTTTTCTTCGAGATCGGCGCGTTTTCCGGTCGCCGGAACCAGGACGCAGCCATCCATACGCCACGACCCATCGTCCAATTTCACCATTGGAAAGAGTGCGATGACGGCGTTTCCGTCCGGCCCCAGCAATAACACCCGCTGGACAAGACGGCCGCGCGAATAGGCCAGGTTCAAAAACGTCACCGATTGCGGCCGATAGACAGCCTTGTAGGTGCTCGCAAACCGGCTCAGGAAAGAGGCGGCAGACCCGTATTGGTCCTGGACGTCCGGCGATGCATAGGAAAAGGCGGCCTTGCCGTCGTCGCGGCGAAACGCCTCGATCTGACGTTTTAGGACACCGATAACGTCGTTACGGAGTTCGCGTCCGCTTCCCGCCGCTTCGGCCACACCCGCGCCGACCAGAGGCACCAGCGCCATCAGGGCCGCGGAGCGTATCCGGCGCAATACCCAGCGCCTGACAACCATGGTGGGACCGTTCGTCATGATGGAGAACCTCATTCCCTCCTGGCTTAGCCGTTAAGCCGGACCGAGGGAATGCCTTGCTGTGCCTTTTGAATATCCGCCCGAAGGGTGCCCGCTTCCTGCTGCAGGGCCGGTGCATGGTCGGTTTTCAGCTTCAGCGTGTGAACCTGTCTTTCCAACAACTCCACCCGCTCCTTGAAGCCGCGCAAAGTCTTTTCGGTCTCATCAATGGACCGGTAGATATTGTTAAGGTGCGGCCTGAACCGTGCGTCGTTATAATTGTCGACCCGCTTAAGGGCCTCCGTGGTAAACCAGATAGCCCCGAAGGCCATCAGGAAGGACAAGACGGAAATTACCGCAATCATAATGTTTCCCCAGGTTTTCGTTCTGAATAAACCCAATTTGAGTCGGGAACCGTAGCAAGGCTGGGTAAATTAAAGATTAACCGGGGGTTTTTTTATTTTGAAGAAGCGGAGATTAGCCGTCGGCGTTGATGCGCCGGATCAGTTCCCCGACAAGCGTTTCGGCCTTATCATTTTCGACACGGCAGCCGCCGGCCGCTTCGTGTCCGCCGCCGCCATATTCCAGCAACAAGGCGCCGATGTCGGTCTTCGAGGACCGGTCCAGGATGGATTTGCCCAGCGCGATGCTCGTCATCCCCTCGCCCGGCCCCGGCAACAGGTGCATGGACATGTTACAATTGGGGTTGAGGGCATAGATCAGGAACCGGCCGCAGACATAGATGGGGTCTTCCTTCCGCAAATCTACGACGACCAGCCTGTCATGAATTTCCGAACACCGGATCAACTGCAATTCGGCGAATTCCCGCTGGTACATGTAGGCGTTGACCCGTTCCTGAACATCCGGAAGCTGGAGAATTTCATTGATCGGCGTATGGCGGACATACGTCATCAGGTCATAGAGAAAGCCATTGTGAGCAATGTTGAATCCCTCAACCCGTTCCATCCCCGTCCGGGGGTCGACGATAAAATTCAATAGCGTCCAGTTCTCCGGCGCCAGGATATCATCCGCCGTATACTGCGCCGCGTCCGCCTGATCTACGGCTTCCAGCAGTTCATCGGAGATTTGCGGGAACCCGTCCTTGCCGCCGAAATGACGATAGACCACGCGGGCCGCCGACGGCGCATCGGCGTCGATAATCAGGTTTTCCCGATCGCCCACCCGTTCGACTTCACTGCGGTGGTGGTCAAAACACAAATGCGCGCCTTCTACATAGGGAAGGTTGGCGGTGATATCCTTGTCGGAAACCGGAACCCGGCCCTGTTGCATGTCGTTGGGTTCGGCGAAGGCGATGTCATCGATCATGCCGAGTTCGTTGAACAATGCGCCGCAAACGACGCCGTCAAAGTCCGCGCGGGTAATCAGGCGGAATTTTTTGTCGCTCATACCTGCAAAGTTCCGTATTCCTAAACGGCAGGCACGATACCCCGTCCCCAAAAGGCTGGCAACGCCGGTTATGTTCAAATTAGTGACAAATCTTGCACCGGAAACTTGGCCTGCCGGCTGGGTGTGCTAGGCTAATTTGTAACATTCAAAAACCGGAAAAGTACCTATGCCCAGTAATAGCCCCGACGTCAGCTCCGACGACACGCCCAGCATTCAAATCGCCAACCAGATCATCAATGTCGCCAACACGCGCTTGCAGGATGGCATGCCCATTGACGTCATCGCTCAAGGGTTGCGCCACGCGGCGGCCAATTTTTCGGCCTTTGCCGAACAACATCAGGGGAGTGACGACCCGACCGCCGTGGTCGAGGAATTCGTACGCCTTCTGGAATACTACCTGTCCCGCCACGACGGGCCGGCAGAGCCGACCTCTCAAGGGAGCCTGGACGAGCTGATCAAACAGGCCAAGGAGGAACTGTGAGGCGCCCCCGGTGTGATACGAACGGAAACATTTTGAAACACTCGCGATATACCGGAGTTATCTTAAGCCCGTTAAATAAGCGAATTCGACGGGGGGTCTAAACGAGGGATATCAGGGTACATCGGGGTACCATGCAACGTAAGCTTCCTGTAAGCTTGAACAAACGCCCGCATGACCGGTGGTTTTATCGGCATAAGAATGAAGGCTTTGAGTTATAAATACGAGACCACTGGGTAATCCATGAACGAAACGTCCGCCAACAGCCAGTCTTCCCGCATGAGAAGCGAACGCGACCGCTTCGTCGCCATGTCGTTTTGCTGGGCGGATGTTCTGATCGAGCTGGACGAAAACGAAAAAGTCGTTTTTGCCGTCGGACCGACAGGTCCCCTGGTCGGAAAATCATCGGACAAACTGATCGGCGCCACGCTGGACAGCTTCATTGACCCGGCAGACCTGTCCCTGATCCGTGGGCTGCTTGCCATCCCCCGGAAATCGGGCCGGATCGAGGATGCCACGGTGCGCCTCATCGGCGGCGCAGACGGGCCGAAACCCCTGTTCTTTGCCGGCTACAAACTCGAAGACCTGGGCAGCCATTACTTCATGGCCTTTCGCGACAGCCCGTCGGCGGGTAAGGATCGCCGCAAGGATAGCGCCAGGGATTCCGAAACCGGCCTGCAGGATCCTGCAAATTTTGCCGAAAGCCTGAAGGAAGCCGTCGCCAGCGGTGAAATCGGCGAAGACAACCAACTGACCCTGATCTCACTGCCCGGCTACGAGAACCTGCGCGAACGCATGGACGCCGACAGCGAGCAGAAGCTGCTCGACACTTTGGGCACCTACCTGAAAGCCAATTCCGCCGGCGGTGACATGGCGGCCCGGATCGGCGATGGACGCTACGGACTGGTCCATGACAAGAGCGTCGATGTCGAGGCCGTCGAAGAACAGATCACCCAGTTCTCCAAGGAAGCAGATCCCACCGGTGAGGGCGTTGACG
This sequence comes from Alphaproteobacteria bacterium, assembly GCA_014382345.1. GTDB lineage: Bacteria > Pseudomonadota > Alphaproteobacteria > Rhodospirillales > Casp-alpha2 > Casp-alpha2. The sequence goes on along the minus strand of JACNJX010000084.1, from coordinate 9,770 downwards.
TCCAGGCCGCCAGCCTCGACGTCGGCCAGGAAGAAGTCAGCCAGGATGACATCGCCAGCGGCCTCGCCTACTCGCTACGCATGTTCCAAAACGCCGAAGAAGGGCAACTGGACCTCAACAACCTGGAACAGACCTTTTCGACCCTGGTCTCCGAAACCGCCGACCGGGTGAAGGATTTCCGCAGGCTGGTCGGCAGCGGAGATTTCGACGTCGCCTTCCACCCCATTCTCAATACCACGACCGGCGAAATCCATCATTATGAGGCCCTGGTCCGGTTCAAGCGGGACGGCAAGGGGGTGTCGCCTTACGAGACCATTACCTTCGCCGAAGAAGCCGGCCTGATCCCGGAATTCGACCTCGCCATGGCGACGAAGGTGGTCGGTCTGCTCGCCAATATCCCCGACCGGTTTCAGGCGGCGGTCAACATTTCCGGTTTTTCCGTCAGCAACGAAGCCTACATTGCCGGGTTGAAGGCCCTGTTATCCAAGAACCTGTGGGCGGCGGAACGGGTGCTGTTCGAAATTACGGAATCCGCACGCATGGCCGACCTCGAAGGCGCAAACGAATTCATTCAGGTCCTACGCAAGGACGGCTACGAGGTCTGCCTCGATGATTTCGGCGCCGGCGCCGCCAGCTTCCAGTATCTGGCGACGCTCGACGTGGACGTGGTCAAGTTCGACGGCTCGGTCATCAAGGATGCCCAGCGGGTCGCCAAGGGTAAGGCTTTTCTCAAGGCGCTGACCCGTTTCTGCCGGGAACTGGGCGTCGAGACCATCGGCGAAATGGTGGACAGCCCGGAAGGTCTGGAATTCGTCCGCGAATGCGGTGTGCAGTATGTTCAGGGCTTCCTGTTCGGCGAACCCAACACCGACATCCTGTCGTTCAGCAAGATGGACCGGAAGGTTGAAAAGCTGTTCAACAAGAAACCCACGCGCCGTGCCTTTGGCTAGGCGGGGCGCCTTCGGCTAGGCGGAGCCACCTTCCCCCTGGCGTTTCTTGTGATACGCCGCAAAATCCATATCGAGTTTGAGAATGTGCTGTTGTAGCCAGTTCGACAGGAAGTCCATCAGGGCCTCAAAATCGAAGGTCTCGGGACTACCCAGAAAGGCATCCTGGAATTCCATAACCCGGCGGTCCAGCGCCTCATGCGCCTTTTTGTGGGAGTCCAGTTCGGGGTAGCCCGTCTCCTCCATCAGGCGCTCTTCATGTTCGAAGTGAACATCGACATACGCCACCAGCGCATAAAGCGTCGAGGCGATGGATTTCTCGTCAGCTCCATGGAGCCGCTTCTCGTTCAGATCGTTGATCAGGGCGAAGAGGCCCCAATGCTCTTTGTCGATCTCTTTTTCGCCGGTCTTGTAGTCGTCGGACCACTGGGCAATCGTCATGGCTCGGCTCCGTTGCTGATCCAGTAATCCTAGCCGACAAACGCCCGCAACAGACAGACAAAAAAAAGGCCCCCGAAGGGGCCGTTGAAAATGCATTGGGTTTTATAAATAAATTGGCGTCCCCAACGGGATTCGAACCCGTGTTGCCGGCGTGAAAGGCCGGTGTCCTAGGCCTCTAGACGATGGGGACAGTGTTGCCATCGATAAGGCCAGAGGGTGTTAAACGCCTGGCAGGGAATTATCAAGCCCCGTTGTGAATTAACGGTGCTATTTTCCTGATTCCCCCATCCCCATCCTACCCGATGGGTGGTTGCACGCCCTACCCGATTGCGGCTTTGCAGGGCACCGACGCTCCTTTATAAATTCCTGCAACGGCAATCAACGCTGAAATCTAACAAAGACCCTCAACAAGGATGTGCTTCATGACGAAAAGAAAAGTCCTTCTCGCCCAAGGCGGCGGACCGACCGCGGTGATTAACGAATCCCTGGTCGGCGCGGTTTTGAAATCCCGGGAATACGACGACATAGACGCCGTCTACGGCGCTTTTCACGGCGTCAGCGGCATCGTCTCCGAGGACTTCATCAATCTCAGCCTTGAGTCGTCCGAGAATCTGGAAAATGTCGCCAAGACGCCGTGTTCGGCGCTGGGTTCGACCCGCGACAAGCCGGACGAAAAATACTGCCAGGAAATTTTCAAGGTCCTGAAGGCGCACGACATCGGCACGTTCTGCTACATCGGCGGCAACGATTCGTCCGACACGCTTCGCATCCTGGCCGAAGAAGCCATCAGCGCCGACTATGCGCTGCGCTGCGTCCACATTCCGAAAACCATCGACAATGACCTGACCGTCAACGACCACACGCCGGGTTACCCGTCGGCGGCCAAGTTCGTCGCCAGCGCCTTTGCCGGCGTCAACCAGGACAACCGGGCCCTTTCGGGCGTCTATATCGGCGTCGTCATGGGCCGCCACGCCGGCTTCCTGACCGCCGCTTCTGCGCTGGGCCGCAAGTTCGACGACGACGGCCCGCACCTGATCTATCTGCCGGAACGGAGCTTTTCCATGGACAGCTTTATTTCCGACGTCAAAGCCGCCAACGACAAGTACGGGCGCTGCGTGGTCGCGGTGTCGGAAGGCATCCACGATGAGACGGGTGAGCCCATCGTCACCAAGCTGGCCAAGGAAGTGGAAAAAGACGCCCACGGCAACGTACAGCTTTCGGGCACCGGCGCGCTGGCCGATCTGTTGTGCGACTCCGTGCGCGATGGCACGGGCCTGAAGCGGGTGCGCGGCGACACCTTCGGCTACCTGCAGCGTTCCTTCCTGGGCTGCGTGTCCGATGTCGACCAGCGCGAAGCCCGCGCCGTCGGCGAAGTTGCCGCCGCCCACGCCCATGACGGCGACCGCGACGGCACGGTGACCATCCACCGCACGGGCGAAGGCGCGTCCTACGGCACGGAATACAAACTCAGCAAGCTGGAAGACGTCGCCGGAAAGACCAAGGTGATGGCCGACGAATTCATCGCCGATTCCAATTCCGATATCACCGACGCCTTCGTCACGTACCTGAAACCCTTGCTGGGTTCCGACATGCCGGACACCCATCGTCTGGAAGCCGGGCGGGTCGAAAAAATCCTCGCCGAATAGCTTATCCATCCTGGATTTGACCCCGGTTAAGGTCGGCCCCGGAGTCAGCCGCCATAGTCGGCCCATCGTTGGAATAAATCTGGACCGTTTGAACATGAAGCGCCCGAACTATCGAAGAAAGCGGACCCTTGGCGCGTGGCTTGGCATCGTCGCATTGTCGGTGCACGTTCTGTTGGCGTTCGCCCAGGCGGCACCGGCGGCTTCCAGCGATAAAAACGGCCCGTTAAGCGCCCTCCAAGTTATCTGCCCGGTTTATGGTTCGACCGGCCAGCCGCCCGGCGATGGCGGCAATGGCGTCCCTGCCCGTCCCGATTGCCCGGTTTGCCTGACGCATGTTCTTTGCGGCGGTCTTGTGGTGCCGGCAACGGCGATTATGCCCCTGCCCCTGCGGGCGGCTTCGGACCGGCTTACCCTTCCCGCACTTTTTAAAATCGACGACGTCCACCACGAACGCCCCCATTCCCGAGGGCCTCCTTTCGCTGTTTGATCTCTCGACCTATTCCACCGACGTACTCCATTACCCCGGCCCACCGGGGCAGATCAGACCATCAAAGGACCGTTCCTTATGAAAACACGCGTATTTCTGGTTGCCGCACTCATGCTGGCAGCCCTATCCCTGTCCCCGAAAACCTTCGCGGCGGATATAACCGTCTCGGATGCATGGGCCAGGGCCACCCCTCCCAAAGCAAAATCGGCCGCCGCCTATCTGGGGCTGAAGAACAACAGCGGCGAGGCCGACCAGCTAATCGCCGTCAAAAGCGCTATCGCCAAAAAAACGCAAATCCACCGGACGTCAATGGAGAACGGCATCATGAAGATGGGCCGGGTCGAAGGCATTGACGTCCCCGCCGGCGGCATGGCCATGCTTAAACCCGGCGGCCACCACGTCATGTTCATGGGCCTCAAGCAACAACTCAAGGAAGGGAGCCACTTCCCACTGACCCTGGTGTTCGCCAAGGCCGGCGAGGTCACGGCCATGGTCAAAGTCATGAAGCCCGGCGGCATGGGCCATCACCACCATCATTAAGGCCCCGGCTCACAAAACTATGGGCTGCGCTCGAATGAGGGCGCGGCCCATGCCATTATGCAGGTCGAAAGGAATTTTCCATGCAACGCCGATTGATGATCCTCGCTCTGCTGGCCGCCCTCGCCGTCAGCGGAGCAGCCCTCTGGACCCTGAACCGCTCGGTGCCGGTTGCCAACCCAAGCGTGAACATCGGCGGGCCGTTCCGCCTTGTCGATCATCACGCCAAGCCGGTCACCGAGGCCGATTTCCGGGGCCGCCACATGCTGGTCTTTTTCGGTTACACTTACTGTCCGGACGTCTGCCCGACGGCCATGCAGACGGTCAGTGAGGCCTTGGACATGCTGGGCAAGGAGGCTGGCAATATCCGCCCCGTTTTCATCAGCGTCGATCCCGACCGGGACACGCCCGATGTCCTGAAGGACTTTGTCGCCAACTTCCACCCTTCGCTGACCGGGCTGACCGGGACGCCGGAACAAATCAAGGAGGTGGCAAACGCCTTCCGGGTCTATTTCGGCAAGGTCAAACCGGAGGGCGCCGAGGCAGATGAATACCTGATGAACCACACCGCCGGCGTCTACCTGATGGGGCCGGACGGAAAATTCCTGACGCTGTTTTCCCACAACGTGCCGCCCGAAGACATGGCGGCGAAGATCAAAAAGCTCCTTTAAGGAAGATTATTCCGGGCGTTCGCCGGCGGCGGTGGTGCGGTGCAATCGGCGGGGTTCGTTTTCATCGTAGTCATAAACCGCGTAATGCATGGTGCAGCGATTGTCCCACAGCAGCACATCACCGGGCTGCCACCTGTGGCGGTAGACGTTATCGGGCGCCGTCGCGCGCATTTCCAAATCCGCCAGCAAGGGGGCACTTTCCTCAGCCGTCCTATCGCTGAACCGGGTCGTGAAGAACCGGTTGGTATACAGCGCCCGGCGGCCGGTTTCGGGATGGCGGCGCGCCACGGGGTGGACTTCCGGCGGCGGTACATGGATGTCCTTGGCACCGTCCGTGTCGGCCGCATTATTGCGTTGGCGGATGGCTTCGCCCGAATGTTCCGCAGTCAGCCCGTCGAGACGTTGCCTCAGATCATCCGGCAAGCTATCCCAGGCCCGGTACATGTTGCAGAACATGGTGTCGCCCTTGCCGTCCGGAACCGTGATCGCGTGCAGCACCGAGATCGAAGGCGGCGTTGGCGCGCACGAAATGTCGGAATGCCAAAAGTCGTTGCGCGCACCGCGCCTTTCGGGCGCGTTCTCCAGGACCAGCAGGCCTGTGTATTCGGGATGCCCGGCGCGCGCCTTCAGGGGATGCGGCTCGACGGAGCCAAAGCGCCCGGTAAAAGCAATCTGGGCCTCGGGGGCCAAGTCCTGTCCAGGAATGTAGAGAACCAGATGCTTTAAAATCGCTTCATGAATTTACCTGAATACGCCGTCGTCCATTTCCGAGGCCAGATCGACGCCACTGACCTTTGCCCCGATGGTCGGCGTCAGGGGAGTGATGGTGATGGTCTCTCCGGCAGTCACGGTTCGGCGGGCTCCTATTCCGGCGGGCGGTAATCGACCTCGACGCCGGATTCGCGGAACATGGTGTCGGCGATCCTCGCCTGCTCGCCCCAGCGTTCATGCTCGAAGTCGGGCTGGTCGCAAACGACGCGCTTGATCCCGGACTGGATAATCAGCACCGCGCAACGCGCGCACGGCGGCAGCGGGTGGACGTAGAGCGTCGCCCCCTCGGCGCGCTCGCCGGCGAACATCAGGGCGTTCTGTTCGGCATGCACGACCATCTCGTATTTGGTGCCACGGTCGGTGAGGCGTTCCTCGGTGTCCTCGACACCGGCGGGGAAACCGTTAAAGCCCATGGAAAGGACGCGCTTGGAACGGGTGTGGGTAATCACCGCGCCGACCTGCGTCGACGGGTCCTTGGACCAGCGGGAAATGTGCTCGGCCAGTTCCAGGAACCGCATATCCCATTTATCCAGCATTCATATCCCTCCCCCCTTCTACGCCGACTCTACCACGCCCAATTTACCACGCGGGCGCCGCATCATCGATATGCAGTTGCGGCGACGTGCGCCCCTGCCATGTATTGGGCCGGACGCGCCCGGCAATATGCAACGGCGCGCCGTCGCTTTTCAACAGGGCCTGGCCCAACGGCGTGTCCAGGCTGTTGAAGGAAATCGCCGCCAGCCGGCCGCCTCCCTCGTTGCTGATAAAACCCCGCACGTGTTTATCGCCGACCACGGCGGCATAAGACAAGGTCGCCGACGGGATTACGAACCGGGGTTCCGGGTTGCCGGACCCGAAGGGCGCGACATCCGTCAGCTTTTCCAGAAATTCCATGTTCGCAGCCGCCGCCTTCATCGCCCCGTCTAGGTACAGGCTGGGCTTGATGCCGCCTTCGCGGACAGCCGTGCCCACCCGTTCGTTCAGGAAAGCCTGCAATTCGGGAAGTTTGCGTTTTTCCACCGTGAAGCCACCGGCCATCTTGTGGCCGCCGCCCTTGACCAGCAGCCCCGACTGGCACGCGGCGATGATGGCGGCGCCGAGATCGACGCCGGAGATGGAACGCCCGGAGCCGGTCCCCAGGCCGTCTTCGTCACCATCCAGAGCGATGACACAGGCCGGACGGTTGAAGCGCTCGATCAGACGCCCTGCGACGATGCCGATGACGCCCGGATGCCAGCCAACGCCTGCGGCGATAACGATGGGGCCAAGGTCGTCGCCCGCCTGCTCCGCCTCCATGATGGCGGCTTCCAGGACTTTCGCCTCGATGTCCCGGCGTTCCAGGTTGAGCGTATCGAGACGCCTGGCGATGTCTTCCGCTTCCGCATCGTTGTCGGTGCAGAGCAGACGGCTGCCTAAGTCGGGCGCGCCGATGCGCCCGCCGGCGTTGATGCGCGGCCCCAACAGGAAGCCCGCGTGATAGGTGCCCGGCGCTTCCTTCACCCCCGCCACATCGGACAGGGCCCGAAGGCCGGGGTTCATCCTGCGGCTCATGACTTTCAGCCCCTGGCGCACCAGCGCCCGGTTGAGGCCGGTCAGCGGCACCACGTCGCACACCGTACCCAGCGCCACGATATCCAGCCACCCGGTCAGGTCCGGCTCGGGGCGAGTCGCATACCAACCGGTATCCCTGAGCACCCGGTTGACCGCCACCGCCAGCAGGAAAGCGACGCCGACCGCCGCCAGATGGCCCTGCCCGCTTTCGTCGTCCAGCCGATTGGGATTGATAACGGCGATGGCCGGCGGCAACTGGGCCTCGGCCACGTGATGATCGACGACGATGGTGTCCAGGCCGGCATCCCGCGCCGCCCCGATCGGCTCATGGGACGATGTACCGCAATCGACGGTGACGATCACCCCGGCACCGCGCTCTTTGAGCTTCATAAGTGCCGGCGTGTTGGGGCCATAGCCTTCCTTCAAACGGTCCGGAATATAGGTTTCCGATGTCCCGCCGGCGGCTTTGAAAAAACGCTCGAGCAGTGCCGAAGACGTCGCTCCGTCGACATCGTAATCACCGAAGATACCGATGGTTTCACCCTGCATGATGGCCCCGGCCAGACGTTCGGCTGCCGTGTCCATACCTTTCAAGCGGCTCGGGTCGGGCATCAGGTCGCGCAGTGTCGGCTCTAGAAAACCTTCCACGTCGTCCAGCCCGACACCACGCGCCGCCAGCACCCGGGCGACGACGTCGGGCAGACCGTAGCGCTGCGCAATGGCGAGGGATTGGCGGTCATCGGTGGCACGGGATATCCAGCATTTGCCGCTGAGAGACTGCTCAACGCCCAGAAAGGCATCTTCATTGGATGGAATGGCCTGGGACGCCTGTCCCGCCATCTCAAAGATTCTCCGGCCAGCGGCTGAAGTTATGGTGGCCTTCGACGAACCGGAGCGTTCCGGTCAGCGACCGCCAGACCATGGAATGGGTCGTGGCCCCGCCGGGAACCTGACGCACCCCTTCCAGCATGGCGCTGTGGGTGACGCCGGTGGCGGCGAAGGTGACGTTACCCGACGCCATCTCATCGGCCGTATATTTGCGGTCATTGTCAACGATGCCGACGGCGTTGGCCGCCGCCCGGTCGTCGTTGTTGCGGAACACCAGACGGCCCTGCATCTGCCCGCCGACACCGCGCAAAGCCGCCGCCGCCAGAATCCCTTGCGGCGCCGCACCGATGCCTAAAAACATATCGACGTTGGCTTCCGGCAGGGTGGCGGCGATGACGCCAGTGACGTCACCGTCCAGGATCAGGCGGATACGCGCCCCGGCGTCGCGGATTTTGGCGATCATTTCTCCGTGGCGCGGCCGGTCCAACATACAGACCACGAGGTCCGACACCGGCACGCCTTTGGCCTCGGCCAGCGCCGCCAGGTTTTCGGCCGGTTCCCGGTCTATATCGACAATCCCTTCCGCGTAGCCGGGGCCGATGGCGATTTTATCCATGTAAATGTTGGGCACGGTCAGGAAGCCGCCGTCTTCAGCCATGGCCAGCACGGTCATCGCATTGAGGCCGCCGCGGGCGACAATGCTCTTGCCTTCCAGCGCCACCACCGCCACGTCCATCTTCGGGCCATCGCCGAGCCCGATCTTTTCGCCGACATAGAGCTTGTCGACCTCGTCGGACGAGCCTTCGCCGATGCGGATGGTGCCGTCGAAAGCCAGCCCGCTCAGCGCCTTGTGGAGCGCCTCGACGGCGGCCTGGTCAGCCGCTTTTTCGTCGCCGCCGCCCATGAACTGCGCCGCCGCGATGGCGGCAATCTCCGTCAGCCGGACGGTTTCCAGCGCCAAATTCCGGTTCGCAATGGATTTACTGATCATGGCCATATTGTTGACCCGAACCGCCCGCAAACGCCAGCCCTAAAGCGACTCGATGCGGATCATCCGGGGCGCTTCGGTGACGGCGCCGATATCGGCGATTTCGTCCAATGCCGCGGTCATGGCGGCTTCTTCCGTTTCGTGCATGGTCATCACCACCGGCACGGGCTCGCCGGGATCGCGGGTGCGCTGCAGGACCGCTTCCATGGATACTTCATGGTCCCGGAGCACGGCGGCGATATCGGCGAACACGCCAGGCTTATCGACCACCATCAGGCGAATGTAGTAGGCCCCCTTGTGGCGCTGCATGGGCACCGGGGGAATCGATTTCAGTTTGTCCGCGGGAACGCCGAAGGTCGCAACCTTCAGCCCGCGGGCGATGTCGATGATATCCGCCGCCACGGCCGACGCCGTCGGCCCGGCCCCGGCGCCGGAGCCTTCCTGAACGATGGAGCCGACGAAATCGCCGTCGGCGACGACAGCGTTGAGAGACCCCGACACATGCGCGATCGGCGTTTCCGCCGGAACCATGCAGGGATGCACCCGCTGCTCCAGACCGTCGTCGCGGATCGAGGCGATGCCCAGCAATTTGATGCGGTAGCCCAGCTCTTCGGCGAACTGCATGTCCATGGGCGAGATATGACGGATGCCCTCGACATACACGGCGTCGAAATTGACTTCGCCGCCGAACGCGACACTGGCCAGGATCGCCAGCTTGTGCGCGGCGTCGATGCCGTCGATATCGAAACTGGGGTCGGCCTCGGCGTAGCCCAGTTTCTGGCATTCGGCGAGGATATCCTCGAACTCGCGGCCCTGCTCGCTCATGGCGGTGAGGATAAAGTTGCAAGTGCCGTTGAGAATGCCGTAGACGCGGCTCAGACCGTTGCCGGCCAGCCCTTCGCG
>JACNJX010000083.1 GCA_014382345.1 Alphaproteobacteria bacterium | reverse complement strand
GGTTTTTCGCTGGGGAATGGGCGACGGAGAAATGACACTGAAAAGGTAATGGCGGAGGGAGAGGGATTCGAACCCTCGAAACGGTTGCCCGTTTACACGCTTTCCAAGCGTGCGCCTTCAGCCACTCGGCCACCCCTCCTTGGAGGTGCAGAACCTAAACGAGCCGCCCCTTCGCCGCAACGGTTTTAGATAACTTCCTTGCCCCTTATTGCGCCGCCGTCCCGGCGGAGTCACTGCTTTCGCCTTCCGGGATCAACCGGTCGAGGGACTGGAACAGGTTTTGTAGGCCACTGGGTTCGGGTTGGGCCGTGGTTTTATTTTGCGTTGCCCCGGACCGCGGGGGCGCGGGGGCGGAAGCGGGTGCTGAACCGGAGGCCGCCGCGCCGACGGCTTCGCGGTCTTCCCTTGGCGGTACGATGGAGATGTCGTCCTTTAGCCGCCGGTTGAATACCTTTTCTTCCGCATTGATGCCAAGCGCTGCGAGTTCGGTGCGGGCCTTGGGTGAAACGAACCCCGTGGTCCAAAGGCTACGCTCCGCCGAAGCCGGTAAGGCTCTGGTCAGGCTCAGGGTATCCGGCGTCCAGGCCAGGTAATCGGCCGGAACCGGCACGACGATGCGGCCACCCTGATCCTCGAAAAAGGCCCAGTTGCCGTTGATCTGAATACGCTTTACCGGGCGCACCTGCTGGTGATAGGTGGCCATGATCTGCGCCGTTTGCTGGAAGAAACGGGTCTGGTCCCCGGTTTGGGCGCGGGTCGCAAGGTCGATAAACCCGGCGCGGCCGGGCACGTCCTGCATCGCGCCCAAGGCCAAAACCAACAGGGTCTGGTGCGGCACGGAATATTTCGCATGGAACAGGAACGGATCCGCCACCTTGCCGGCCAGGCCCATGTCGGCCAGATATTTGGAACTCAAGTTGGTGAGGTGTGTCGGGGACTTCTTGCGCAACAGGCTGCCCGTCGCAGTGCCGGCGTTGATGGCGGAAATGGTCGCGCCGACGCCGCCGACGGTGGCCGCCGAAATGGCCAGGTCAATGGTCGCGCCGCCGGCAAAATTAGCCCAGGCCAGATCGCCCAATTCCTGTTGCAGGTATGGGTTCGACGAATAGGGATCGACACCCAGGCTAAAAGCCAGTTCGCGCTTGGCCTTGTTGTAGCCGATCAGGTCCTTGAGCATGGCGTTGTCTTCGGCGGATTCCTTCTTGCCGAAATTGCTGATCGCCGACATCACGTCATCGACCATTTCCTTGGCCGTATCGCCGAGGTTTTCAATCGTCTGCACCGGCTTGGTGATTAGCGCCTTGGAGGCTTCCAGCGGGCCCGCAATGGCGGCATTGAAGCCGTCCAGGTAGGCGTCCGTCCTTTTGACCTTGCGGATGGCGGCAATGACGTCCATTTCCCGCGCGCGCTCCCGCGCCACGGCGTCACCGATGGCGTTGAGCGTGCCGAAAGATGTTGAAATGGCATACCGGTTCATCAGGCCATCGTTCCGGGCCGTTGGATCTATTGCATAATTGGCGCTTCTCAACGGAGTGGGTTTAAGGAAGTCGGCGGCATTAAAGGTCAGCGGTCCTTCGAAAGCGGCGGCCGGGACAGCAGAAAGGATTGGGATCAGCAGACCCAGGGAGAGAACGGCCGGGATACCGGTTCTGCGGACAAAAGAAATTCGCTGCAACATTTTCCAAACAATCCCCCTGATGAAAACCTGGTTTTGAAAACGGGACCGGCGGCCCCTATTGATTTATTTCGTGTCGACCGTATTGCCGTGGCCCCATTCTGCGAGAAAGGCATTGATGGTGTCCAGTGCCGGACGGCAGACTTCGCCGTAATCTTCGGCGCGGATATAGATCTGGACCAGCGTAAACGCCGTCAGGGATACGTCGTCGCGCTGGCGGCGTGCCTCCTGATGCAGGCGCTGGTATTCGAGGATGGCCCGCTTCAGGCCGACGGATGTGGGCTCGAAAATTTTGTGGGAACGCTCCAGGTGTTCGGCCGTGGCCTTTGCGATCTCAGGCATCCTTTCCGGGCGAAGGGTCTGGCGCGCATGCTCAATGATAATCGGCGCGTCCTTGTTGAGACGGCGCACGTCCGTGGCTTTTTTCCAGGCCTTGAAAATTTTGAACATGGTTTCTTCCGGGGATTTTTCTTTCGGGGAATTTTGCGTGATGATAGGGCTTGAACGCTGGCACCTCAAAGCATTCAATAAAAATAGTGCCCTTAGGAGAAACACACCATGCCCCTGCAACGCCACGCCGTGGAATTTGAGACACTTTCGCCCGAAACCCTGGACGCCTGGCGCGGCATTCCGCCGGCGATCGTTTCCGATTGCATGAATCGGACTCATTTCATGGCCGCCGCCATCAAGCCCCTAAACCCCGGCACCATCCTCGTCGGGCAGGCCCGTACGGTGACCGGCATGGTCGGCGACAACGGCATCTCGCACGCCGCCATTGCGCTGATCGAAAGGGGCGAGATCCTGGTGATCGACGCCGGCGGATACGAGGATGTCGCTATTTGGGGCGCGATCATGACCCGCGCGGCTATGGCGCGCGGTATCGCCGGCGTAGTGATTGACGGGGCCAACCGCGACGCCGCCGAAATCCGGGAGTTGGAGTTTCCCTGTTATTCCCGCGCCCAGGTGCCATCCGGCCCGCACAAGGGCTTCGGCGGCATCATCGACGGGCCCATATCCTGCGGCGGCTGCCCGGTCCGGCCGGGGGACCTGATCGTGGGAGATGACGACGGTATCGCCGTGGTGCCTTTGGAGTGGGTGGACAAGATGCTCACCGCGTCGCTGGAAAAGTTGCGTCAGGAAGAAGACATCATCAAACAGATCGCCGAAGGCAAAACCACCGCCGAATTGCTGGGCGTCGGCGAGGTGGAAGTGATCGAAGGCTAGCCTTTGGCATTTTTGAATCACTAGCCTTCGGCCAGGGCGCCAGCGGCCCATTCGCGCATGTCCGGCTGGGCCAGCACTGCGTCGGCGTAAGCGCGGCATAACGTGGACAATTCGACGCCGTAGGTCTGAAACCGCGTCACCACCGGCGCGAACATGATGTCGGCGGCGGTGAAATCCCCGAACAGGAAATCTCCGCGTCCCTCCGGGCCCTGGCCAAATCGGACCCGGCAGTCCTCCCAGATGGCGCAAATGCGCGCGATATTATCGGCGACGCCCTCGCCCATGCCCTCCTGCAAGGGCTTTTTTTCATTCAGGTTCATGGGCATATGGTTGCGAAGGGGGGAGAAGCCGGCGTGCATTTCCGCGCTGACGGTGCGGGCGCGCGCGCGCGCGGTCTGCCCGGCGGGCCAGAAGGCGGCTTGCGGGTAAAGTTCATTCAGGTATTCGATAATGGCGAGACTTTCCCAGACCTGAATTTCGCCCGATGGCGTCTGGTGTTTCAGCATCGGCACCAGGCCCGACGGCGAATGGACGAGGATATGACTTTTGACGTCCGGGTCTTTGAAGGTAACCCGAATTTCATCGAAATCCGCGCCGGTCCGCTTCAGCGTCAACCAGCCGCGCAGGCTCCACGATGATGTGTTGCAATCGCCCAAAACGATGGTGAAGTCGGCCATGTTTCCGCCCCTCAAACAAATGATCCCTGACCGAATCATAAACCGGGACCAGCTTATTGCATAGGGGGTCGAGATACAGGGTTAGTTAAGTTCAGGCCTATATAGTTTCGCTTCCGGTACGAATTTTGTTGCGTGTTAATTTTAGATTGGTTAGAAGTTCCGATAGCGAAATAAAGAAGCATTTAGCGAAACGAATAAGCCGAGTCATCTTTTTTACCCGAATGCTGGGATAGCCTGGGAAAGGGCAAGGGGAAATGGGCGGGGACCTGAACGAACTTCAAGCCTTGGATATCTGGCGCCGCGCCATCGTCAACAGCGTGCGGCTGGAGGCCCCGGACCTTTCGGCCCGGCAAATGGCTCTGCTGCTAACGGTGTATCTGGACACCCCTCCGCACACCGTGCGCGGCCTGTCCGGGATTATGAAGGTTTCCAAGCCGGCGATTACGCGGGCCGTCAATCGGCTAAGCGAGCTTGGCATGGTGCGGCGCAAGGTGGACGAAGACGACCGCCGCAGCGTCCTCATCCAGCGGACCGTAAAGGGATCGGTGTTTCTTCGGGAATTCGCCGACCTGATCGTCGCCGCCGCCAATCGGGAAGACGAGGCCGATTCCAGCGGCCTGCCGCCCAAATACTAGAGTTTTTTTTGACGCAAATGCGTCGTCGCGGATGAAACCATCCGCTCGGGATTTGCTTTTTTTGACGCAAATGCGTCGTTGCGGATGACCTCACCCGCTCGGGATTTGCTCTGGTTCCTTAAATTTTCAGGCTTCGTAAAATTCCTGCCTGACCGGAGTGCGGAAGCGGTGCAGATAGGTCGGCAGGATGGCTTCCGCAGCAACCGGGTCGATGCCTAAATCCTTGAAGCCGGGGTTTTCGCCGCCGACAACGTTATCGCGTTTCAGGGACTGGAGCTGGTCGCGGGTCAGCATCGGTTTCGGCCAGAATTCAAGAAACCAGGCAAGAATTTCGGCAATCCCGAACGGCACCGGGGCGAGAAACCGTTTGCGCCCGGTGATGGACAGCAGAAGCTCCATCAGGGCTTTAAAGCTGTAGACCGTCGGCCCGCCGAGGTCATAGGTCCGTCCCGTCGTCACCGGATCGGCCAGAATAACGGAAATGGCTTCGGCGACATCACCAGCATAAACAGGCTGCATGCGCGTTCCGCCATCGCCGTAAAGGTCCACGTCAACCAATCCGCCTTCGGGAAACAGTTTGATTCTTGGCCATAAAGGGCAGCCGAACACCGGCAATATCCAGGTTAGCCGTGACAGTCCGGCGAACAGGTTAAAGAAATTGTCCTCAGGCCCGAAAATTACGCTCGGCCGGACAATCGTTGCACCGGGAAAGGCCGCCGTTACGGCCTTTGCGCCCGCGGCTTTCGATCGCCCGTATTTCGATGTCGCGTCGTCGTCACAGCCGATGGCGGACACATGCACCAGACGCTTGACCCCGGCGGCGCGGGCCTGAACGGCAACGGTCTCCGCCCCGCTCAGATGTACGTCGGCAAAACCCTGGCGGCCGCTTTCAAATAGAATTCCGACCAGATTGACGACCATATCGGCCCCGTCGACGGCGGCGGCGACCTGTTCCGGGCGGGTGATGTCCGCCGGCCATGGTACGATCTGACCGGGTTCGCCCATAATTCTTAAAAACAGGGCGGCTTCGGTATCGCGCACGGCGGCGCGGACAAGGTACCCCGCACCGGCCAGCCGATTGACCAGATGCCGACCGAGAAAGCCGGAGCCGCCGAACACGGTGATCACGGGTTTTTTCAAGGGTTGGCTCCTTAAAAAGGGTCAAAAAAATTTATCTGATATACGTTTATGAGCCTGCCCGAGAAGGCCGTCAACTGCGTAAATGGCGAGGAGATGCCAAGAGAGCATACGGCAAAAAAGAACGCCATTCATACAAAACGGCTTTGCCAATAGTTGACAACCGGGCGCGTGGGCATTACGCACTGTTTCCGTCCTCGGATGCCCAGGTGGCGGAATTGGTAGACGCGCTGGCTTCAGGTGTCAGTGGCCGCAAGGCCGTGGAAGTTCGAGTCTTCTCCTGGGCACCATTTTTTTGATCGGGACCGTCTTTGAAAAGCAAAGCGAAATCCATCGAAATTCATCAAGGTGACCTTCCCGGCGGCCTGGATTTTGGCTCCAGTGTTGCCGTGGACAGCGAAACCCTTGGCCTGAAACCCCATCGCGACCGGCTTTGCGTGGTTCAGGTTTCCGCCGGTGACGGGGTTTGCCATCTGGTCCAGTTTCCCGGCGCCGATTACGGCAAGGCCGATAACCTGAAGGCCTTGATGGCCGATGATGGGGTGACCAAAATTTTTCACTACGCCCGTTTCGACGTGGCGGTGATCCGAAAATACCTGGGCGTTGTTTGCACGCCGGTCTATTGCACCAAGATCGCGTCGCGGCTGGCCCGGACCTACACCTCCAATCACGGCCTCAAGGATGTTTGCCGCGAATTGGTGGGCGTGGATATGAACAAGGAGCAGCAGTCGTCCGACTGGGCGGTGGAAACCCTGTCTCCGGCACAGGCCGAATACGCCGCCGCCGACGTTCTGTATCTGCACCAAATTCGCAACCGGCTGGACGAAATGCTGGAACGCGATGGCCGCCGGGAATTGGCCAGCGCGTGTTTCGAATTTCTGACGACCCGCGCCGACCTCGACCTGGCCGGCTGGGGCGAAGAAGATATCTTTTCCCACTGATCCCCCCGTGAGGCAAATACGGGAGCCGCATAAGCCCACCGTTAAAAAGCCATAAACCATGGGTTTTGTTGTTTTTTTTCGACCAGAAGCGCATACTAGCGCTCATTGCTAAGGCCGGGGGTTAAGGGTTTCTTTGCCCTTTTGCCATAGCGTCGGACACGTTAGACAATAGCCGTTCATAAACACCGAAACACGATTGAACCGGATCACCGTTAGCGATGAGTTCACCACCTGCCATGCCGGAACCCGCCTCCGAAGTGCCCGCCTCCGAAGTGCCCGCCTCTGAAGCAGATGTCGTTTCCGCGAAACGCGTTCTTGCCATTGAAGCCAAGGCTCTGAATGCTTTGGCCGACAGTCTGGGCGACCCGTTTTGCCGGGCGCTGGATCTCATAGCCGGGGTCAAGGGCCGCGTCGTCGTGACCGGCATGGGTAAAAGCGGCCATATCGGGCACAAGATTGCATCGACCATGTCATCGACGGGGACGCCGGCGTTTTTCGTGCACCCGGCGGAGGCGTCGCACGGGGATCTCGGCATGATTACCACCGATGACGCCGTGCTCGCCCTTTCCAATTCCGGCGAAACGTCGGAACTGGCGGACATCGCGGATTATGCCAAGCGGTTTGAAATCCCACTGATCGGCGTCACCGGCGGCAGTAGAAGCACGCTCGCCGAAGCCTCCGACGTGGCCCTGATTCTGCCCAATAACGAAGAAGCCTGTCCGATGGGGCTGGCGCCGACGACGTCGACGACCATGATGCTGGCTCTGGGCGACGCTATTTCGGTGGCGCTTCTGGAACGGAAAGGATTTTCGCCGGACGAATTCCATGTCCTGCATCCGGGCGGCAAACTGGGCCAGCGCCTTGTCAAGGTGTCCGACATCATGCATTCCGGCGACGACATGCCGGTGACAACGCCGGACACACCGATGTCCGAGGCGTTGATTGAAATGAGCGCCAAGAGTTTCGGCTGCATCGGGGTCGTCGGCGACGACGGGCTCTTGCGGGGCGTGATTACGGACGGCGATCTGCGCCGCCATATGAGTTCCGAATTGATCAACAAGACAGCCGATGAGGTGATGACCGAAGGGGCGCTCGCCATTAATCCGGAAATGCTGGCCAGCGTGGCGTTGGGCATTATGAACGTCCGCGGAATCACCAATATCTTCGTCACCAAGGATGACCGCCCCGTGGGCATTTTGCATATCCACGATTGCCTGCGGGCAGGCGTGGCCTGATTTATTTTCATTAGTCCGGGCCGGTATCATGAGCGCCACTAATACTTTCGGAGCAGACCCCCCTGGGACTAATATCGGGGTCAATTCAGGGCCCCAGGACCGCGATGCCCGCGCCGCAGCTTTGGCCGGACGCCGCCGGCGAATGGCCATGGATAACCGGGCCCGGCCAAGGGACCATAAGTGGTATAGCCGGTTCGTGCAGATGATGAAGGTCCTGCTGCCAGTGACGGCGGCGGTGTTGATCGCGTTGATTCTGGTTTGGCCGTATCTGCGTACCGAGGATCTCAGGTTTCGGCTCAGTTTCGCCGCCCTGACCGCCAACCAGAACGAAGACCCGTCCATGGTCAATCCCCGGTACCTGGGAATAGACAAGGAAAACCAATCCTATTCCATCACCGCCGATCTGGCCCGCAAACTGGCGTCGGGCACGCCCGCCGTGGAATTGGAAATGCCCAAGGCCGACATCACGCTCCAAGACGGAACCTGGCTGGTTTTGACGGCGAAAAACGGGGTCTTTCAGCAGACCAAGAAAACCCTCGACCTGACCGGGGCGGTAAACCTGTTCCATGACTCCGGATACGAGTTCAAGACCTCGAAAGCCGATATCGACCTGGAAAAGGGGCTGGCGCAGGGCTCCGCCGCGGTGCGCGGGCAGGGACCGTTCGGAGAGATGCAGGGCCAGGGCTTCCGCTTGCTGGACAAGGGCAAGACGATTGTTTTTACCGGCAAATCGAAACTGGTGATTTATCCGGGAATGGGGAAATCCGTCCAATGAGCGCCCGGTTGTGGAAAAACATCCGCTCAGACGGCCCAAAGCCGGGTGTCATGGTGGCGGTTCTGTTGGCCGGGCTTGTCGCTGGATTTATGGGCGGGATGGTTCCCGCCGCGGCGCAGGCCCAAACCCTGAATTTCGGCAGCGGCGGTTCCGATCAGCCCATCGAAATATTCGCCGACAACGGTATCGAATGGCAGCAGGAAAACCTGATGTTTCTGGCCCGCGGCAATGCCCGCGCCGTGCGCGGCCAGGTGACGGTGTTTGCCAGCGAACTTCGGGCGTACTACCGCGAAAAGTCTGACGGCAGCACCGATATCTGGCGTCTGGATGCGATCGGCAAGGTCCGGATTAAAACCGCCGGCGAGATGGCTTACGGCGACAAAGCCATCTATCAGGTGGAAAAGGGCATTCTGGTGTTGTCCGGCCGCAAGGTCCGGCTGGTTGCCGGCAGCGACGAAATTACCGCTACCAAGCAATTGGAATACTGGGAAAAGAAACAGATGGCCGTGGCCCGCGGCAACGCCTACGCCGTACGCAAGGACAAGCGCCTCAAGGCCGATGTTCTGGCGTCCTACTTCCGGGTCGATAAGAACGGCGACAACAAGCTCTATCGGGTGGATGCCTTCGACAACGTGAAAATCGTCACCCAGACCAACACTGCGACGGCGGACCGTGGCGTCTACAATGTTGAAAGCGGTATCGCCACCTTGACCGGTTCTGTTAAACTGGTGCGGGGGAAAAGCATTCTCACCGGTTGCAGCGCCGAGGTTAATCTGAACACCGGAATCAGCAAGATTTTCAGCTGTCCGACTACGCCTGGCGCGGTACGCAAGCGCGCTAAGGGCATTTTGCGGCTGCAAAAGAAAAAACCTTAAAGGGGAATCCTTTATTAGGGATATGAAATAAGAATGAACGACGACAAGAACAAACCGCCACATCCCAACGGCCCGTCTTCCAACGGCCCGTCTTCCAACGGCCAGTCTTCCAACGTCCAGTCTCCGAACGAAGGGCCTGCCGCCCAACGCCCAGTGACTCCCCCAGTGGTCTCCCCGGGGCCGCCCCAAGTAACATCCAGGCCCGCCCCCACCGCCGCCAAAGGCCAGCCGACGCCGCGTCTGGTTACTCACAACCAGGGCCTGGTCGCCAAGAACATGGGCAAGCGGTTCAAGAAACGCCCGGTGATCCGCGGCGTCTCAATGACTCTGCAACGCGGTGAGGTGGTTGGCCTGCTGGGTCCCAACGGCGCCGGCAAGACGACGTGCTTTTACATGATTACCGGACTAATGCCGCCCGATTACGGCAACATCATCCTCGACGGCGACGACATCACCGACTTGCCCATGTACCGCCGCGCCCGGCTCGGCATCGGCTACCTGCCGCAGGAGGCGTCCATTTTCCGTGGACTGACGGTGGAAAACAACATCCGCGCCGTGCTGGAAGTGGTGGAAACATCCCGTGACCGGCGCGAAGCCATCCTGGAAGCCCTGCTGGCGGAATTTTCCATTACCCATCTCCGGCGCACGCCATCGCTGGCGTTGTCGGGTGGTGAGCGCCGCCGCGTGGAAATCGCACGCGCCTTGGCGTCCAACCCGCACTTCGTTCTTCTCGATGAACCGTTCGCCGGAATTGATCCCATCGCGGTCGGCGACATTCGCGACCTGGTTGCCCACCTCAAAGACCGGGGGATTGGCGTTCTGATAACCGATCATAACGTCCGCGAGACTTTGGAAGTCATTGATCGTGCCTACATCATTCATGACGGCATGGTCCTGATGGAGGGCGCCCCTGGCGACATCGTCGGCAACGAGGATGTCCGGCGCGTGTATCTGGGTGATCGCTTTAACCTGTAGTTTTACTGTTTTTCCGCCCCGGCGAGGTACCCCATGGCGTTAACGCCGCGTCTCGATATGCGACAGAGCCAGTCCCTGGTGATGACGCCGCAATTGCAACAGGCGATCAAGCTGTTGCAGTTGTCGAATCTCGAGCTCGGAGAATTCGTCGAGGAGGAACTGGAAAAGAATCCAATGCTGGAGCGCGACGAAGGCCAGCGGGACCGGGACGATGACAATGCTGCGGGAACGGACGGAGACTTCGAAGACGGAGCGCGGGACGGGACCGGTGAAACGGAGACCCTGGAATCCATCGATTTCGACACCGCCCAGAAGGCGGTGATCGAGGACGACGCCCGGGACGTGGATTACGACAATACCTATTCCGATGACAGCCCCGCCGACGGCGGGCTGGACCAGCATCAGACCACGTCGTTCGCCGACGCCGGGTCCGGTGGCGGCAGCTTCGATCCGCTGGTGCCCAACCTGGAGGAAACCGTCTCCGAACGGCCGTCGTTGCGCGATCACCTGAACGCCCAGCTTTCCGTGGACATTACTGACCCCGTGGACCGGGTGATCGGCTTGCATTTGATAGACATGTTGGACGAAGCCGGTTACATCAGCGGCGATCTGGAAGCCGTGGCCGACCTTTTGGAGTGTGACGTCGCGCGGGTCGAAGCGACATTGGCGAAGCTGCAAAACTTCGACCCGGCGGGGATTTTCGCCCGCAGCCTGGCCGAATGCTTAGGCCTGCAGTTATCCGAAAAGGATCATCTGGATCCCTGCATGCAGACGTTTCTGGACAACCTGGACCTGGTGGGGAAACGGGATTTCAAGGGGCTGGCCAAGGTCTGCGGTGCGGATTCCGAAGACGTGCTCGACATGGTCGAGGAAATCAAGACCCTGGATCCGAAACCGGCCCTGGCGTTCGAGCATTTCATCACCCAGCCGATTACCCCCGATGTGTTGATGCGCCCGGCGCCAGGCGGCGGGTGGATCGTCGAGTTGAATTCCGAGTCCCTGCCCAGGGTTCTGGTCAACAACACCTATTATGCCCAGGTCAGTGGCCAGACCCGTTCAAAATCGGAAAAGCAATACATCGCCGATCAGTTTCATTCCGCCAACTGGCTGGTCAAATCCCTGCACCAGCGGGCGACCACCATCCTAAAAGTCGCCAGCGAACTGGTCGTGCAGCAAAGCGCGTTCTTCGCCAAGGGGGTGCAGCACCTTAAACCCCTGGTGTTGCGCGATATTGCGGAAGCCATCGAAATGCATGAAAGCACGGTCAGCCGGGTGACGTCGAACAAGTACATCGCTACGCCCCGGGGCATCTATGAATTGAAGTATTTCTTCACCCAGGCGATCGCGGCGACCGGCGGTGGGGTGCATTCCGCCGAATCCGTCCGCCACCGGATCAAGGCGCTGATCGACGAGGAAGCCCCGAAAAAAATTCTCTCCGATGACAAAATCGTCGAAATTCTGAAAGTCGAGGGAGTCGAAATCGCCCGGCGCACGGTGGCAAAATACCGCGAATCCATGAAAATCCCATCGTCGGTTCAGCGCCGCAGAGACAAAGCCTAGTGGTTTCAAAGACCGGATTCGCCCTAGCTAAATTTTTGTGAAAAACAAGATAGAAAAACTAAAAAATCAGGTGTATTGACTTCCTAACATCCGGCAACTATCGTCCCGGCCTTCACCCCCAGGGACTGGTTTTTTTAGCCGCGCGTACGAATATATAAGGTAGCGGTTGCCGCCGGTTTCTGATGGCTAATTAACATGGAATATTAATTTAACTAACCCATGGATATTTCCGTAAAAGGTAAAAACCTTGATGTCGGCGACGCCCTCAGGGGCCACGCCGAAGGTAATTTGGACAGCGCGGTCAGCAAGTATTTTGAACGCGCGATCGATGCCAGTGTCATTTTCACAAAAGAAGGCCGCCATATGCGGGCCGATATTTCGGTGCATCCCGGCCCTCGTGGGCTTATCGTGCAGGGGCGTTCGGAGGCGGACGACCCCTATGTCGCTTTTGATGGCGCACTGGAACGCATTTCCAAGCAATTGCGGCGCTACAAACGCCGCTTGGTCAATCACCACAAGGGCAACGCCGAAGAAGGCCTGTCGGGCCTGCAGTACGTTATTCAGCCCGACCACGCCGATGAAGAGATCCCTGAACATTCCGATCCGGTGATTATCGCTGAAATGCCTCAGGAAATTGCGACGTTGAGCGTCTCCGAAGCCGTCATGCGTATGGACCTGGCCGATCTGCCGGTGACCATGTTCCGCGACCGCACGTCGGGCCGGCTGAACGTGGTGTATCATCGCGCCGACGGCAACATCGGCTGGATCGATCCCAGCGATCAGGAATAAGCGAAGTCCGTAGACTGAACACGAAAACCGGAATCCAGTGACCGAGTTCCATCAAGGTTTTGAAAACAAAAGTGAGGACGGCTATGGAGATCAATGATCTTCTTGCCTCGGACGGCGTCACCGCCGATCTGAGGGCGACCAGCAAAAAACAGGCTCTGCAGGACCTCGCCCGTCGGGCATCCGAAGTCTCGGGCCTGCAAGAACGTGCCGTCTTCGATGTGTTGATGGAACGGGAACGTCTGGGCACTACGGGCGTCGGCAACGGCATCGCCATTCCGCACGGTAAACTGGCCAACCTGGAACGCCTGCACGGGTTCTTCGCCCGCCTGAAACAGCCGATCGACTTCCAGGCCATCGACGAACGCCCCGTTGACCTGATTTTTGTCCTGCTGGCGCCTGAAACCGCCGGCGCGGACCATCTCAAGGCGTTGGCCCGCATTTCCCGCCTGTTGCGGGACAAGGCGGTTTGCGAAAAACTGCGCGGCACCGACAGCGCCGAAGCGCTTTTTGCCATTCTGACCGAATCCGAAGAAGAACGCGCCGCCTGATCGGCTTTGACGTTCCGGCCCGGTCGGTTTCCTTTAAAAATCCGAAAGTTCCCGCCGCCGCCTTTCCAAAGGGCCGGGCGCGTTGCTACCATACCCCCGTGATGAAATATTGCGGGGGGGAGCACGCCGATGGTGGATTCGGACCTGATCTCATACGTCGACATGATCGGCTACCTGGGCGGCGTGGTGACGGTCTGGGGGCTGTATCAGAAAACCATGATTCCGCTCCGGGTCGGCGCCGTCTGCGGGAATGTGGGGTTTCTGATTTTCGGGATACTGGCGGGCTCCAACCCGACCTTTGTCGTGCACGCCTTGCTGCTGCCGTTGAACGCCTACCGCATGATTCAGATGATGCGGCTGGTCCGGGAAATGCACCTGTCCACCGACGAAGCCAACACCCTGGAGCCATTGATTCCCTTTATGAAGCGGGAAAAGAAAAAGGCGGGGGCCGAACTGTTCGCCATGGGCGACACGCCGGATCGGATGATCCTGATCAAATCCGGGATTATTCTGCTCAAGGAAATCGATGTCCGTTGCCACGAAGGCGAGGTACTGGGGGAAATCGCCATGTTCACCCCCGACGGCAAGCGGACCTGCACGGCGGTCTGCGAGACCGACTGCGAACTGTTCACGCTCTCCAACGAGGCGATGGCGCAACTGTTTGCCCAGAACCCGCGCTTCGCCATGTTCCTGATGCGGGTCATCGTTAAGCGCCTGCTGGACAATTGGCACGAAGCCGACGAACGTTCCCAGGCGCGGGTTACCGGATAATGATAAACACTTTTGATTAGTGCAGGCTGATCGGTTCCAGGTCGTTCTCGAACAGGGCGGCGTAAGCGGCGTTACGGTTTTCCATCAGACCCAACTGCTGGCCGTTGGCGGCAAACACGCCATAGAAGGTCCGGCCTTCCATTTCGAGCGGCTTGATGTAGGCCACGTCGGCCAGGCCCCAGTCCGCGAAATCCTGACCGGACATGGGTGGAGTCATCCCGGTGGAGGCGATTTTTTGAGCATCTTTGTTCATGACGGACCTCCTTCTTTGCTTATTCCGGTTGCACGTCGATGGTTTTCGGGGCTTTTCCCTTGCCACCGGACGCTGCACTTTCGATCTTGATGGTGCGGACCTCCGGCTCCGGTTGCAGGCGTTCCAGGTTGATAAACAGCAATCCGTTATCCAGGCTGGCGTCTTGCACTTCGATGCCTTCGGCAAGGACAAAGCTGCGCTGGAATTGGCGCGACGCGATCCCGCGATGCAGGAAGACGGCCTCTTCGCCGTTGGGGCCTCTTTCGTCGCGGTCTTCTACGTGGCCGCGAATGACAAGCTGGTTGTCCTCCAGGGCCACCGCCAGGTCGTCCATGGAAAATCCGGCGACCGCCAGCGTGATCCTGAGTTTATTCTCGCTGACCTGTTCAATGTTGTAGGGAGGGTAGCCCTCGGCGGACGCCTTCGAGGCCCGGTCCAGAATGCGCTCGAAATGGTCAAAACCCAGAAGCAGGGGGCTGTTGAAAACGGACATACGCGGCATCGGCGTGCTCCTCAGGCAGGTTGAGCGAGAACGGTTCTTCCGGGACCCGGACATCCGGCGTCCCAACCGGCGCCGGAAAGCCTCAAACAGGCCCCTCCGGCGCTTATCCATAGATTTGGCCTGAAACGCGGGGAAGTCAATAGGTCCGGGTCTTACGGGGCGAAACCCCGGGCAAATCGTTTTCAGAAGGCTTAGCGAACCCTGTCACGGAAATTTGACAAAATTGACCAGAATCACGGTGAAACTTTCGGCGGGAGGAGTATAATGCGCCTTGAAAACCTACCCGTAATATTAGCCAATACACCTACCCATAAGGGTAGGAAAAGGCAAAAAGAGGAAAATGACAAAATGGCTCTTTGGGCACGTTACGAACACAACGGAACGACAGGTTTTGGATCGGTCGAAGGTGACACCATCACGGTCCATGACGGCGATCTGTTTGCCGGCGCAACACCCCGCGGCGAAACGCTGGCCATGGGTGATGTTAAATTACTGGCGCCATGCGTGCCGACAAAAATGATTGCCATGTGGAACAACTTCCACGCCCTTGCGGCGAAGCTTGAGGTGGCGGAACCTGAAGAGCCGCTGTACCTGCTTAAGGGCAACAATTCGTTTCTTGGTCCCAATGAGACCGTTCGCCGGCCAAAGTCCTATGACGGCAAGGTCGGATACGAAGGCGAACTGGGCATCGTCATCGGCAAAACCTGCACCAATGTTTCCGAAGGCGACGCGCTGGATCACGTGTTCGGCTACACCTGCATCAACGACGTCACCGCCATGGAGTTGCTTTTCAAGGACAAGACCTTTCCGCAGTGGGTGCGGGCGAAAAGCTTCGACACCTTCGGCGTTTACGGCCCGGTCATCGCCACCGGCCTGGACCCGTCCACGCTGGTGGTAAAGACCGTGCTCAACGGAGATGAACGCCAGAACTATCCGATCAGCGACATGATTTTTCCGGTGCCGCGTCTGGTATCGATGATTTCGCACGACATGACGTTGATGCCCGGCGACATCATTGCCTGCGGTACGTCTCTTGGGGTCGGTTCCATGAAGGAAGTATCCAACACCGTCGAAGTCACCATCGACGGCATCGGCACATTATCGAACGTATTTGAATAGAGGGAATGAGGGAGAGAGCGATGAAAGTATGTATTGTAGGCGCCGGCGCCATCGGCGGCCTGATGGGGGCTAAAATGGCCCTCGCGGGGGAAGAAGTGACCGTCATTGATCAGGGCGCGCACCTGAAGGCAATCCAGGAAAACGGCCTGAAACTGATCTGGGAGGACGGCACGGAATACGTCGCCGAAATCGCCAAGGCCACCGACAAGATCGAAGAGGCCGGTGAACAGGACCTCATCATCCTGGCGCTGAAGGCGCATTATCTGGAACAGGTGGCGAAAAAAATATCCCTGATCAGCGGGCCGGAGACCATGATCGTCACCGTGCAGAACGGAATTCCGTGGTGGTACTTCCACAAGCACGGCGGTCCGCATGAAGGCCAGGGCCTGGAAACCCTCGACCCGGACGGTGTGCTGGGCAAGTATATCGACGCCGATAAGATCATCGGCTGTGTTGTCTACCCCGCCGCCGCCATCGAAGAGCCGGGCGTCATCCGCCACGTGGAAGGCGACCGCTTCCCCATCGGCGAGTTGGACGGTTCGGAAACGCCCAGGGTGCAGAAACTTTTTGACACCCTGACAAATGCCGGGTTCCGATCCCGTATTCTCGACGACATCCGCTCGGAAATCTGGCTCAAGGCTTGGGGCAATCTATCGTTCAACCCGATCAGCGCGTTGACCCACGCCACCCTGGTTGACATCTGCCAGTTCCCGGAAACCCGAAAACTGGCCGAAGCCATGATGGCCGAGGCGCAGGCGGTGGCTGAAAAACTCGGCATCACCTTCCGCCACACCATCGAAAAACGCATCGCCGGCGCCGAAAGCGTTGGCTCGCACAAGACATCGATGCTGCAGGATGTCGAGGCCGGCCGTTCGCTGGAAACCGAGGCCTTGGTCGGCGCTATTCTGGAACTGGCCAAAATCACCGAAACCCCGGCACCCTCCATCGCCGCGGTCTACGCCTGCGTTAAGCTGCTGAACAAGGTGATGCTGCTGGAAGGCGCCGGTGTGCGCGTCAGCGCTGCGGCCTGAAATTACGCAAAGGCCGATCCTGTTCTAAAGTTCGAGGAAGCAACCAAAACAAAAAAAGCTCCGCCGGTTTCGCCCGGCGGGGCTTTATAATTTGGTGGAGCCGGACGGGATCGAATCCCCTGCCCGGAGGGCAGCAAACCAAGAACCGGAGGTTAGAGGCCGGCATAAAAAACGCCGCCGTCCTATTCAGACAGCGGCGTTTAATATGGTGGAGCCGGACGGGATCGAACCGACGACCTCTACAATGCCATCGTAAGCCGTCGAAAAGAGCGGCGATTGAATTGACTTAACTTCAACCACTTACGACGCCACCCGCTATCCACTTTTCCTACCTATACGGCTCAATACCTGTACGTTATGCGTCGAATTTGGCAATATCTGGCAACGAATTTTCCATGTTCAAATCCTTCGGTTTTCTAACGGCAATAAGGCAAGCACACCTTCACTCTGACTCAACAATATCCGCTTTGGAAATTTGACCACGAAGTAATTTTAGAAAACTTGCTTCCCCACCGCTTCCAGGAACAAATTTACTTGTTGTGAATTCTTGGTCGTTTAGATCAACGTTTTTTAAAAATGGAATGAATTCATTTGGCTTTGGGATATAACCTTCTTTATCCCCGGCAATTTTGGGGTAAACATCAGTTCTCAGGAAGCGCATGAATGCTTTAAATGCATTTGTTTTCGGGAGAAGGTTCCCCTTTTTTTCAATTGCATCCCATGCTTTCGGCCACTTGTTTTGGATTGCTTTGAAATAATTGAAAATGATTTCAGCCGCATCTGTTACTTCATTCCTAATAAACAGGCTTCTTAGTGGCCTTATAGCCAACTCTTTTTCGGTTGGCTCAGAAAGAGTTTTTCCCCGAAGTTGATCTCGTTGATCAATAAAAGGTTTTGCAGAGATGAATGGGATTAGTGATTCGACAAAAGCGGCTTGGGTAAGTGGCTCGTTTTCTCGGCCTGGTGTAGCCACACCAAGTCTTTTTATTCGTTTAAAGAAAGGACTAGCTTTAGTGCTATCAAGTGCTACGGCTATGTTATGGCAAAATTTAAACGGAGTTGGTGCGCGAGCTAACTCCGCCAGATCATAAACCAGACTTTTGTTCACCTTAGTTTGCGCAAGATTTACGGTTGCAAAGATATTTGCCTGTTCTGGAAGGTCTGCTCCTATAAAGATAGAAGCATTTAAATCAAATTTCCCTCCCTCAAAGTCACCAATAAAATTCCATTCCTTATCAAAAAAGCCAGCTATCCGATGTTGGCCGTCTAAAATTTTGCCAATTTTATCTTGGGAAATTGAATTTTCGGGCTCAACCTCATCTTCATATGGATGAAGCGTTAAAGTTTTATTTTTTGCATCGTATTCTGCACATTTTTCGTCAACCGCGAGAATGATCGCAGTTGGAAACGTTGCATATGGTCCTTGAATATAAGCTCTGATTTCATTGACCCTATAGTCCTTTAATGGGCGCTGAATACCGAGATATTTTTCAACATCACGCTCCTCGGCCTCCAAGCGACGAACATCGGCGTAGGCTATTGATACTAATTTTCTGGCGCTAATATTAATTAAGAAGAATTCACCAACAGGCTGGCTTACCCTTAGTGCATCAAAAGTTAAAGTGGTATCATTTTCGTTGTTGGGGTTATTCATTTGCTCCCCCTATGCACTAACTCTGGCTTCTAAGCCTTTTGTCGCTTCCTGTTCACCATTTCGTAAGCCCTCATCAAAATCAGGAGCCTTAAAAACGTCGTCGAGAATGGCGAGGTACCACATAAATAAAGAGACGAGATATACTATTACCCCGCTTTCGCCTAAATAGGTTGATAGCCATTGACCTGCCCCCCATAAACTAGGTCATGATGAAAGAGAGTTCTCCGTTATATTTAAACACGGAGGACACTATGAAGAAGCGTTTCACAGAAGAGCAGATCATCAACATATTGAAGGAACAGGAGGCGGGCTTTCCGGTCAAGGAGATCACCCGCCGCCACGGCATTGCGGAGCAAACGTTTTATCGCTGGAAGTCGAAGTTCGGGGGTCTGGAGGTATCGGACGCCAAGC
>JACNJX010000006.1 GCA_014382345.1 Alphaproteobacteria bacterium | reverse complement strand
GAAGGTGCTTCAGGGCAAAGTCGCGTCGGCTACACTGACGCAGTTGATCGGCAAGGGTAAGACGGCGGAAAACAATTATAATGACTAGGAAGTGGGGTGCCAACTTCTCGTGGTCGAAGAAGCCAAGGACAACATGTCGAAGGACGACTTCTACCACGGTTTCGAATCCTTTAAGAAGAATGTCGATACCCGCGTGACACCCGTCCGGGTGAACCCCAAATATGGTCGCACCCGCGACGACTTCATGTTCTTCAACGCCCTGATCTTCTCCAACCATTCAGATGCGTTGGCGATCCCGTCGAACGACCGGCGTTGCTGCGTGCTCACCAACCCGTCGGTCATGGCGGGCGTTGAATACTACGACCGGCTCGAAGGGGGATTGTCCGCTGACGAGGCGGCGCGGGTGTACTGGTACCTGATGGAGCGGGACATCTCCGGCTACGATCACGTCTATCCGCCCATGACCAAGGGCAAGATGCTGATGACCGAACAGAATATCCTGCCGTCGGTCGAGATAAAAAACCACATAGTGGAGCACTGCGAAGGCCAGATATTCACCAAGAAAATGCTCAAATCGAAGGTTATCACGGCGGCGCACGCGCTGGATTACGACTCGATCGCGGCCAGTCCGGGCGGGATTATACGCACGTTATGGGGGAAAATGGGTTCGCTGCGCGACGATCCGAGGGGTGCCAGATACTATATTGGAGGGTCACAAATCGAGGTGCGCGCGATTTCCGAAAAACCTAAGTGGGAAAAACACGACTTCGACCGGAACAAAACTCTTTTCGAAGAAGAGCTGCTAAAAAACGATATTACCGGCGGAAAAGGCCTGAAACTGATGAAATAACCTAGCTTTCGCCTAATTTTTGCCTAACCAATTTTCGTTTGTTATCAACGTGTTAAGACCCCTATAGGTTTATTAGGTAATTAGGTAATAATAATAATAATAATATGAATATAAGGTATATAGGGGGTATATAGGGGGTATATTAGAGGATGCTTATAATGTCTTTTCAGCACTCCATAGAAAAAACGCCTAATCACCTTTTTTTACCTAATGGTTTTTTACGGCGGCGGCGCGGCGCAATACATCAAAAAGGAGTGTAACGCAAAAAA
This sequence comes from Alphaproteobacteria bacterium, assembly GCA_014382345.1. Classification (GTDB taxonomy): domain Bacteria; phylum Pseudomonadota; class Alphaproteobacteria; order Rhodospirillales; family Casp-alpha2; genus Casp-alpha2. The sequence goes on along the minus strand of JACNJX010000006.1, from coordinate 2,543 downwards.
GCCCCGCCATCACGTGAGTGATGACGGGGCGGGGGTCAGAGGTTCTCTTCGCCCCACTGGCGATGGGTGAAGGGCAGGGCATCCAGTGCGGCGATACCGGCGGCATCCGGGACCCGGCCCAGCTCGTCGAGGACACGGGTCAGGATGCGCTTGTTGGAGGCGACGAAGGAGCGGGCACTCCAACCCTTGCCGGAGCGGAGTTGCACGATCCACTGGTTACGGTCACCGGTGATGCGGGTCGTCTCGTTGATCCGGAGGGCATCGATCTCAGTTTTCTTTTTCGACATCGGCGTGCTCCTTCATCCATTCGGTGATCATGAACAGGGCTTGGTTGGAGGGCGAGCGGCAGGCTTCTTCCGCCATCTCCTTGATGCGGTCCAGTATTCCGTCAGGAATACGGACGGACAGGCGGGTTGATTTAGCCATCGGCGGGGGTTTCCCTTTGCATGGATTTGAGGTGGCGGAGTTCGTGCCGGGCCAGCACACGCGAGCGGGCGTCGAACACACTATAAGGTTCGCAAAGCCCTTTGTTGGTTTGGTAGATTTGCCAATCCACCCACGGCGTGTTGCAGCACCCATGTTCCCCGGCCTTGATTGTGACCGGACAGGTTTCAAGCCAGTCATCACCGGATTTACTCCGGCGGGTACACGAGGGGGCGGGGAAGCGAGTGCACAGCGGGCAGTTGTCGCCACCGTCATCTTTACCGGTTCCGGCGACAATCCTTCTCCACTTTCGGATGGACCCTTCGAGGGCTTTCCGGGTTCCTTTAAGCATCGGCGAGTTCCTTTCTGTTGGCGTTGCGGAGGGCTTCCTGCCAGCGGACATACCACAGGCGGCGCATGTTCCGGTCGTTGGCATGGAACATGGCGCGGAGGAAGCTGTTGGCCATGCGGAGGTATTCATAGCGGTTGCGCATCGTCTACCTCCGGGGCCGGGCCTTGACCGTGACGACATCGAAACGGATAGAAGACACCGTGGATACAATCCTTCACGGCGGCGACGGCCTCGGCCTTGGTGCACTTGGTCGAGGCGCGGATGACGAGGGTGACCTCGTGGCGTTTGGTTTTCATAATGGTCCTTTCTCTCGATATTGACGGGGAAATCTTCAAACAGTCTCGCAAGGCGGCTTGAAGATTTCCCCTGCACGGGTGCAGGGGAAACAGGTTAACCCTCGAATTCCTTCGAGGTGATCTCGAACGGCAGGCTCACGGCTCCACGCTCGTGGAGGAAAGCCTGCCATTCGGCGGGGGTCATGGGGATGGCGTGACCGTCGGCGTCGCACAACAGGACGGGCATTTTCCGGGTGTTGGCGAAGATGATGTTGGTGACGATCATGCGGCGGGCTTCAAAGGGTTCAGACATGGCAATAAACCTTTCACATAGTGTGCGGTGTTGACAGGGGCGGTTGGTGTTCGGTGTCAGCTTGAGCAGTGGTGATTTTTGCCCGGTCATATTCGAGCCTTTCAGGGGGACCTCTGCCAAGGTCCCCCGGTTGGTGTTCAGAGTTTCACCTTGATGACATGGCCGAAGGGCGGCGGGCCGCCCCAGAATTCACCGGTCGTTGCCCAGATGACGGGGCAGTCCGGTTCGTTGGGGTATTGGTCATCTCCACCATCGGTGAAGACGATGATCAGGTCGAAGGTGTCGAGGATGTCGAGGTCGTCGGCTTTGTCGAATGGTGCCCGGAAGCGGGTCCCGCCGGTGCGGCGGCGGATCATTTCCGGTTCTTCGCCAGCTTCCAGTTCCTCCGGTTCGCAGGCGGTCCAGTCGAACTGGATCAGGGTGACCTGTTCGAAGCCCATTTCCCGGCAGATGTACAGGCTATCGCCCATGAATTGGGAAAACTCGGTCTGGGTAACGGAGCCGGAGGCATCGGTCATGATGCAGGCGTGGCCACGCTGTTCACCATCAAGGGCCGGGATGACCAGCTCACCGCCAAGGTAACGGCGGTTCTGCTTGGCGAACGAGAAATCGTCGGGGAAATAGTCGACGACCGTCTCGCGCATTTCCTCCTGCCAGTCGATGCTGGGTTTGTCGGCGGCGATGATGGCGGATGCCAAGGCACCGGGCATCTGACCACGGTTGCGGGCGATACCCGTGGCGACGGAGATGGTCTGGGCGATTTCCTTTTCGGCTTCGGCCAGCTCGTCGGGGGTCAGGGCTTCGCCGGTTTCCTCGTTCACGGCGTCCTCGACATGACCCCACGGGCAGTCGTCTTCGTCCTCGTCTTCGCCTTCGCCTTCGCCTTCAGTATTGTCCGGCGAAGTTTCATCACCGGAACCGGAACCGGAACCGGAACTCTCGCCTTCGCCCGGCTTGTTTTCGGGTTTCGGCTTGGATTTCTTTTCGGCGTCGAGGATGTCGTAGACCTCTTCGGCGCTCATCCCCACGAAGCGCGGGTCGAGCAGACCGTCTTCCGGCATCCGGTAGGCCTCGTCCTTGACGGCGTGGGTCATGAGCCATTCGCGGCTCGAGTTGCGGACGACGTCGTCGGGATATGACCGGGTCAGGCCAACGAGGACGAGGATCAGATTAATCACAT
>JACNJX010000007.1 GCA_014382345.1 Alphaproteobacteria bacterium | reverse complement strand
GCGACATCATGGCTGCCCCAGTCCCACAACACGGGCGCCTTTGGAGGAAAGGGCCCCCATTTTCCGGCGACGCCGGATATGGCGCGAACGGGGCCAGGGGCACGGGCTTCACGCCGGATGGCTTCCCAGGCGGCGCTGTAGAGGTGAATGTGGTCGACCATGACGATGGCGTCTTCGGCCTGGGCGGTGACGAGAACCTTTTCCGCGTCCGCTGCGGACAAGGCCATCGGTTTTTCGACCAAAACCGGCAGCCCCCGCCGGATCGCCGCCAAAACCATCTCGGCGTGGGTGGCGGGCGGCGAGGCGATGATGACGCCGTCCAGGTCATCCGCGTCGATCAGGTCCTGCCAGTCCTCGCCGAGCACGCAGTCCGGACCAATAAGTCCGGCGCTTTCCGGGTTGCGGCTGGCCAGCCGGCTCAGGCGCACACCGTCCAGGCCATCGACGGTGCGGATGTAATTACGACCCCACGGCCCGGCGCCGATCAGGCCGAGGCGAAGGGGGGGCGGGTCAGGAAGCTCGCTCACGCCTCGCCGGTATAGACGGTGTCGGCCCAGCCGAGGAAGCGCTTCAGGCCGTCGTTGAGATCGACCGATGGCTCATAACCGATCTGCCGGCGGGCCTTGGTGATGTCGGGGCAACGGCGCAGCGGCTCGTCCGCCGGGTAGCTGTCCGGGTATTCGATGACGTTGTAGTCCAGTTTGCCGCCGGAGGCCTTTTCCATGCCCTGGACCAGGTCGAGCATGGTGATTTCCGGTTTCGGGTTGCCGATATTGTAGGCCTCGCCGGGAACGCCGGCGGCGATGACGCGCAGAAACCCGTTCATGGCGTCGGTGATGTAACAGAATGTCCGCGTCTGGTTGCCCGATCCGTACACGTTCAGGGGCCGTCCGCCCTTGATGCGGTTGGCGAAGTTGGGCATGACCCGGTAATCGGTTTCCTGCATGCCGGGGCCGAACACGTTGAACGGCCGGATGGTGTTGGTCGCCAGCCCGTGATTTTCATGAAAAATGTAGCACAGCGTTTCACCGACCCGCTTGCTTTCGTCGTAACACGCGCGCGGTCCCTGGGCGGCGACGTTGCCCCGGAAACTTTCCGACGTCGGAACGTGGGCGGCGTCGGGATCGCCGTAAATTTCACTGGAGGAAAAGAACGAGATCCGCGCATTGTGGCGCTGCGCCAGTTCTAGCATGTTCCTGGTCCCGGTGATGGCTACTTCCAGGGTTTCCAGCGGGTATTTGCGGTAATAATAGGGGCTGGCGATGCCGGCGGCGTGGATGATGAAGTCCAGATCATCCTCCCAGTCCAGCGGCTGGATAACGTCGTGCTCCCGGAAGGTGATGTTTTCGACTTCGGTGATCTTTGCGCCTTCATCGCCGGCGGTGATCAGATTGTCGAGACAAATAACCTTGCACGGTTTATCGAGGACCGTCGCATTCAGGCGGACGAAAACTTCGGTGAAATAGCGGCCCAGAAACCCCCGCCCGCCGGTCAGCATCACGGTCTTGCCGGCGAAAGCCTGGGCTTTGTCGCCCAATGCCGTGGCGATTTCCTCGATATCGGATTGCAGTAAAAATTCGCTCATGTGGGGTCCTGGAGGTTTCCTGTGGTGGGTGAGTTTTAGGGTTAGAAGGTCTTCAGTTCCGGTAGCGGCACAATAAAGCGACCGCCGCCGTCAAGAAAGGCGGAATGTTTGTCGATGATGGCCTGGGCGAAGTTCCAGGCAAGAATCAGAACATAATCGGGCCGGCGTTCATAAAGCGCGTCCGACGCCAGCACCGGGATATGGGCGCCGGGGGAATAGAGACCCTGCTTCAGGGGGCTGTCATCGACGATAAAGTCGATTTCGTCCGCGCCGATCCCGAAATGATACATCAACGTCGTCGCCTTGGCCGGCGCGCCGAACCCGGCGATGGACTTGCCATCGGCCTTGATGTCCCGGATCAGGGCCTTGAGCTGATCACCAAGGGCATTGATATCGGCGGCGAAGGTCTTGAAGGTTTCGGCGCGATCCAGCCCGGCGTCCCGTTCCGATGCGATCAGGGCTGCGACCGATCCGTCGGCTGTATGCGGGCCCTCGTCTGCACCTGAGGCCAGACAGGCCATGCCCCGGATCGAGCCGCCGTGCGACGGCACGCGCTCGACCGCGAACAGGCGCATACCGGAGGCGGCAAAAAACGCCTCCAGCGGCTTTACGGAATGATAGGCCAGGTGTTCGTGATAAATAGTGTCGAACAGGGTATCGGCGACGACGTCGGCAAGATAGGAAACCTCGAACGCGAACACGCCGTCGGGCGCCAGCAACGTGCGGACCCCTTCGACAATTCCTTTGAGGTCGTCGGCATGGGCGAAAACATTGTTGGCGGTAACGATGGCGGCCGGGCCGCGCTCGCTTTTAATTCTGTCCGCCAAGGCCTGCGAAAAGAAATCGGCGATGGTCTCGACGCCGGCTTCCGTGGCTCGCGCCGCGATGTCGCGGGCCGGATCGATGCCAAGCCCACGCATCCCTCTGTTCTGGAAAGCTGCGAGCAGGGTGCCGTCGTTGGAGCCGATATCGACGGCCAGGCTGCCGTCAGCCGGGGCGAAGCGTTTGATCAGGGCCTGGGCGTAGTCGTCGAAATGTTTAACGAAGTTGGGCGACGTGCCGGAAACGTAAACGTAGTTTTCAAACAGCAGCGCCGGGTCGACCACGTCGAGAAGCTGGACGTGATTACACGTCTCGCAGAAGAACACATCGAGCGGAAAGCAGGGCTGTGCGGAGTCCTTGGCGTCTTCGCCGACGAAGGCATTGGCCGGCGGCGTCGGCGTCAGCGCCAGCACACACGTCAAGTCGCGGCCACCGCATAGCCTGCAGGTGTCCCGCCGTCGGCAGGGGTCGGCGGATTCCATAGTCATGGGGAAGATCAGTCCTCCGGCTTCCAGGAGGTCAGGCCGTCGGTGTCGAGCATATCGACACGCACCACATCGGCCTCATAAGACGCCTGGTCGCGGGGATTGCGTGACAGGGTGAGAAAGGTGGTGTCTTCGGGGAATTTCATGCCGTGGTCGATCATCGGCGGCGTGAACACCATTTCCCCGGCTTTGACAGTCAGGCATTCGGGTTCCTGCTCGCTGCCCGTGGGGCGGTGGTAATATTCGATGGATCCGGACAATACGTAACAATAATGCCAATCGGTCTTGTGGTAGTGGTTGGCGCGCAACGATCCCTTTTTGGATTCGATCATCACCGCGCTCCGCATCATCAGGTCCACCAGGGGCTGGATGGCACCGCGCGCATCGACAAACGGTTTTTCCAGCGTTACCAGCGGCTCGGCCGGCCAGGTGGCTTTTTCTTCATCGGTGACGGGAGGGATATCGGGTTCGGACATAAAGAGGGTCTTTCGTGGTATTTGGAAAACGTCAGGAACGGGGCGAAGACTTTGTGGCGGGTTCGGGTGCGGGATAGAGCTGTTCGACGGTAAAGATGAACGCCTCGAAATCCAGGGCCGGAATGATGGTGCGTTGGTTTTTCTGGGTCAGAACCAGGAAGACGATCAACAGGGCCGCTATCAGCATCTGAAACAGGATACCTCCGAGAATCAGGACGGTTTGCGAGGTCCAACCCAGCATGTGGATATCGGTAAACAATTTCTGCAGCACGATCACGGCAATACTGACGAGGATGAATCCCCCCAGCCCCAAAATCCCG
>JACNJX010000098.1 GCA_014382345.1 Alphaproteobacteria bacterium | reverse complement strand
CGGGCTGGATGGTCGGCATCAGCAGTTCCTGGGCGCCGATGGCGTCCTGTTCCTCGCGAACAATCTGTTCGATTTTCTTCAGCACCCTGAAGCCCAGTGGCAGCCACGAATAAATCCCCGCCGACGATTGACGGATCATGCCAGCGCGCAGCATCAGCCGGTGCGAGACGATCTGCGCTTCGGACGGGGTTTCCTTCAGGGTCGGCATGAAAAAACGGGATAAGCGCATGGACGGGACTTTCTGATTGGCCGGGAATCGATGTTCGCAGACTGTATGCGTTTGCTGCGGCCTCTTCAACAACGAGCCTTCAATGCCGGGGCCATTAAATGGGCGGTTTCGGCTAAAAACAGCAGGGTGAAAAAAATGGTATACAAAATACCAGATACGGCTTAGTGTGACTTCTCCAAGACAAGAGCTTGCGGGTTAATCCGTGGCCTGGGTTTTGGGAGGAAACAAAAAAGACTAAAAAAAGACATTTGAGGGTTTGTAAAAGCAACAATACCCGCAGAAAACTGCGAAGGGCTGGATCGGCAACGATCCGGCCTTTTATTTTGACGAAAGCCCGTAAACTTTCGGGTCAGCCTGCATCCAGGGCGGGTTCCTTTTAGCGATGCGCTTGTAGGCCGGACAATCGGCGTGGTGCGAGCCCGGCAGGTAGCCGATGCACATCAGGAATTCGTTGACGATCTCGCCACCCATGAATTTGAAGGTCTTGCGGAACAGCTTCGTCCAGTCATCACGGTCCAGCGGATGGTGGGCGGCGATCCAGGCGGCAAACCCGCCATGGCTTTCGCGCAAGCCCTGAATACGATTGGCGTTTTCGATGATGGAAGCCACTTTAAGCTTGTTGCGGATAATACCGGCGTCGTTCAGCAGCCGGGCGGTGTCCTTCTTGCCGTATGCGGCCACGGTATCGACGTCGAAATTATCGAAGGCGGCGACCGTGGTGGCGCGTTTTTTCAGGATCAATTCCCACGACAGCCCGGCCTGGAACAACTCCAGCGACTGCAGTTCGAACAGGTAGCGTTCGTCATTCTTGTTATCCAGAGGGCCGTCCAAGGGAAAGCCGTATTCGGTGTCGTGATAGCTTTCGTGAATCGGGTTGCCTTTGGCGGCTTCGCAGTACCAGGACATCAACTCAGGCCCTGAACGAAATGACGCCGGATGTGATGACCAGATAGACCAGTCCGAAAACGACGGCCGAAATGCCGGTGGCGATGGCGACCTTGAGCACCATGCGCGGATTTTGCGGCGCGCCGGGATCGTCCATTTCGCCCAGGTCTTCAGTGTCGATGCGCCTGACGCCCCACGGCAGAACCATGAAGATAACCAGCCACCAGATGATGGCGTAGGTCGCAACCCCTGTCCAAAAACCCATATCGATCCCTTATACCTGTTCCAGTTCGATCAACGCGCCGGTGAAGTCCTTGGGGTGCAGGAACAGCACAGGCTTGCCGTGCGCTCCGGTCTTCGGCTCGCCATCGCCCAGCACGCGCGCGCCTTCGCTCTTCAGCCGGTCGCGGGCCTCAATGATGTCCTCGACCTCGAAGCACAGATGATGGATGCCTCCGGCCGGATTGCGTTCCAGGAAACCGGCAATGGGCGAGGCTTCGCCCAAGGGCTCCAGAAGCTCGATCTTGGTGTTGCCGGTTTCGATGAAGCACACCGTGACACCGTGTTCGGGAATGGCCTCGGCCTCCGACACGGTTGCGCCGAGCGTGTCCCGGTAGAGCGCCATGGCGGCGGCGAGGTTCGGGACGGCGATGGCGACGTGGTTGAGTTTGCCGATCATGGGTTCTGAATCCGTATCAAATGCACGGTTGTCTGCGGTTTCTTGTCGAGAGTTTTACGGAAACAGCGCCGAACCGCAATACGCATGGCTTCGCGCGCCACGTCGTCGTCCCGGCGTTTTGAAGCGGATAAGTCCTTCAGCGCATTTCGCGCAGCAGTGATGGCATCTTCGGCGATAGCGTTCTCATTGTCTTCCAGCACACCGATGGTCGAAAGCTCCGGTTCCGCCACCCAGTTGCCGTCGCCGTCCAGCACCGCGCTCAACACCGCCGAGCCATTATAGAGCGCCCGGATGCGTCCTTTGATCAGCGCGCCGTTCATAGGCACCAGACGGTTGCCGTCCAGCGCCAGCCGCCCTGAGGGAACATCACCGGTGACTTTCGCTTCGCCCGGGCCCAGGCGCACCATGGAGCCGTTTTCGGCGACGATAGCGTTGGGCACCTGACATTCCAGGGCCAGATTGGCGTGTTCCTCAAGGTGGCGGCGCTCGCCGTGCACCGGAACCGCGACCCTGGGCCGGGATAGGCGGTACATCTCCGCCAGTTCGTCCCTGGCCGGATGTCCGGAGACATGAATGAAACGGTCCCTCGGCGTGACCACGCGGACACCTTTGCGGGCAAGACGGTTTTGCAAGGTTCCGATATTGGCTTCGTTTCCGGGAATGGAGCGCGCCGAAAAGATCACCGTATCGCCCGAGCGAAGCGTGATGTGGGGATGGTCGTCGGCGGCGATGCGGGACAACGCCGCGCGGGGTTCGCCCTGGCTGCCGGTGCAGATGATGAGCAGTTTGTCGTCGGGAATGTGACCGGCGTCTTCTTCGGCCAGAAAGGCGGCAATATCCGTCAGGTAGCCGTTTTCACGCGCCGCGTCGTTGATCCGCCACAACGACCGACCGGCCAGCGCAACATCCCTGCCCTGGGCGGCGGCAGCGCGCGCAATAGTGTCCAGGCGGGCGACATTGGTGGCGAAGCAGGCCACCGCGACCCGGCCTTGGCATTCGCCGATCAGGTCGCTCAGGTTTTCCAGCAGGTCGGCTTCGGAGCCGGATTCCCCAGGCGTAAAGACATTGGTGGAATCGCAAACGATAGCCAGCACCCCTTCGTCGCCGAGCCGGGACAATGCCTCTTTGTCGGAGGTTTCACCGATCACCGGGCCGGGGTCGAATTTCCAGTCGCCGGTGTGCAACACCGTGCCGACGGGGGTGCGGATGGCGATGGCGTTGGGTTCGGGAATCGAATGGGTCAGCGTGATCAGCTCCATGTCGAAGGGGCCGACCGTGAACCGCCCGCTCAACGGGACTTCGATGATATGGACACGGTCTGCGAAGTCGGTTTCCCCCAGCTTGCGTTTGAGAATGGAAATGGTGAACGAGGTCGCATAGATGGGGCATTGCAGACGTTCCCACAAATACGGCACGGCTCCCAAGTGATCCTCATGCGCGTGGGTCAGCACCAGCCCAGCCAGTTGATCGCGGCGTTCCTCGATAAAGGCCGGGTCGGGGGTGATGACGTCGATGCCGGGCTGGGCCTCGTTGCCAAAGGTGATGCCAAGATCGACCATGACCCAGGTTTCCCTGCCCGGTGGCCCGAACCCATAGAGATTCAGGTTCATGCCGATCTCGCCGGCGCCGCCGAGCGGCAGGAACGTTAGCTCGTCATCTTTTGGCTCAGTCATGAATTTTTTCGATAGATGGCGAGAAGACCCCTAAGCGTCAGGTCGGGATCGGAATAACCGATGCAATCGGTCGCCTCCGAGAACAGGCGCGCCAGTCCGCCGGTGGCAATGACGGTCAGGCCGTTATCCTTGGAACTGTGTTCGTCGGACAGGCGTTTCACCAGCCCTTCGATCAGCCCCACATACCCCCAGTAGATTCCCGACTGCATGGCTTCCACCGTGCTCTTGCCGGTCACCCTATCGGTGCGCTGGATGCCGACGCGGGGAAGCTGGGCTGCGGCCATGTGCAGGGCTTCCAGCGACAGGTTTACACCGGGCGCAATCACCCCGCCGACGTAGTTACCATCGCCATCGATGACGTCGAATGTGGTGGCTGTGCCGAAATCGACGATCACCAGCGGTCCGCCGTATAGCTGGTGCGCGGACACCGCGTTGACCAGCCGGTCGGCGCCGACATCGTTCGGGCGATCGACCAACACGTCGAGCCCCAGCTCGACGCCGTCTTCGCCGATGACCAGCGGGTCACAGCCGAAATAGTCCCGGCACAGGCTTTTCAGGCTGAACATCGTCGCCGGCACCACTGAAGCGATGATGCAGGCCGTGATATCGGCGGCGGTAATATTGGCCGCGCTCATCAATTGGCTAAGCCAGACGCCGAATTCATCCGCCGTGCGCTCGGAATGGGTCGACGAGCGCCATTGACCGCGGATGGAGTCTTGATCGTCGTAGACGGCGAAGACGATATTGGTGTTACCGGAATCGATGCACAGAAGCATAGGCGTTTATTGTCCAGAGCCAATAGATGGAAAGAATACGTCGCCGGAGGTTATCTCGCGGATGCCGTCCCCGGTTTTTAGCAACAACGCCCCGCTTTCGTCGAGGTCTTCGAAGACGCCGCTCAGGGTTTCATTTTCAAGCCGAACCTCAATTTCCTCGCCTTTGCCGTAGCACCGCCAAAGCCAGTTCTTGCGGATCGGTGCAAAGCCTTCCTCCAGCCATGTGTTGGTCCATTTCAGGAAATGACGGCTGAAGGATTCCAGGCATTCGACCTCCGATGCCGCCCATCCTTCGGCGCGGAACGACGTCGCCGGAAATTCGACGTCGCCGGGCAGCACCGCCACATTGACGCCGAAGCCTAAAACGATCCAGTCGGGCACGCCGCCGGTGCTTTCCGTTTCCAGCAACAGACCCGCTACCTTGCGATCATTAAGCAGGATGTCGTTGGGCCATTTGCAGTGCACCTGATGGCCGGCGTCGCCGATGGTGCCCAGCGTGTCATAGAGTGCAAGTGCCCCGATGAAACTGAATTCCGCCGCCCGTTCTATCGCAACATCCGGGCGAAGCACCAGCGAACAATAGAGATTTCCCGGCGGGCTGAACCAGGTCCGCCCCCGGCGGCCGCGCCCATCGGTCTGCTCCTTGGCCCAGATCAGGGTGCCGTCGGGCGTCGCCTCCTCGCCTTCTTTTGCCCTGCGTATGGCTTCTGCGTTGGTGCTGTCGACGGTCTCCAGGCTTACCAGATGGTAAGCCGTGGGAAGGTTGGGCTTGGACATGATAAAACTTTCGGGGCTTTGGATTTTGCCGGGTTATCCCGCGAACAGCGCAGCCGCGGCAGCTGTGGCCGCCGACAGGATCGGCGTCGGATAGACGAAGAAGAAGGCGACGAAGACGCCCGTGGCGGCAATCACGATTCCCAGTTCCGGGCCTGTGGGCTTGTCCAGGGGTTCGTCCAGTTCCTGGAAATAGACGATCTGCACGATGCGGATGTAGTAGAACGCGGCCACCACGCTGGACAGAACGCCGATTACGGCGAGGCCGTACATTTTCGCCTCGATCGCAGCCAGGAAGATATAAAGCTTGCCGAAGAAACCGGCGAACGGCGGAATGCCGGCCATGGAAAACATGAAAATCCCCAAGCCCAGCGCCAGCATGGGGTGGGTGCGGCTCATACCGGCCAGGTCGCCGATGCCTTCGACCATGGACCCGTCCCGGCGCATGCACAGGATGCAGGCGAACACGCCGATATTCATGAACAGATAAATCGCGAGATAGATCAGGACGCTGCGCACGCCCGCCTCGCCACCGGCGGCAAGGCCGATCAACGCATAGCCGACGTGGCCGATGGAACTGTAGGCCATCAGGCGTTTGATGTTGCGCTGGTTGATGGCGGCGAATGCGCCGAGCAACATGGAGGCGATCGAGATGAAGATGACGATCTGCTGCCAATGTTCCACCAGCCCGCCGAAGGGGCCGACCATGACACGGATGAACAGCGCCAGGGCCGCGATCTTGGGCGCTACGGAGAAAAACGCGGTGACCGGTGTCGGCGCGCCTTCGTAGACGTCCGGCGTCCACATGTGGAACGGCACGGCGGATACCTTGAAGGCCAGTCCGGCGATAATAAAGACGATGCCGAAGATCACACCGATACTGACAGTATCGCCGCCATGGCCATTGAACAGACCGGCCAGCTGGTCGAAGTTGGTCGTGCCGGTGAAGCCGTAGATCAGCGACGCCCCGTACAGCAACATGCCCGACGCCACAGCGCCGAGGACGAAATACTTCAGGCCCGCCTCGGTCGAGCGCGTGTCGTCGCGCTGGAAAGCGGCGATCACGTAGAGCGAGAGCGATTGCAGTTCCAGCCCGACGTACAACGAGATCAGATCGTTGGCTGAAATCATCATCATCATGCCGAGCGTGGCGAAGACGATGAGAATGGCGTACTCGAAGCGCGCCATGTCATGGCGTTCCTGGAAGCCGTAAGCCAGCACGATGGCCAGCGCCGAGCCGGTCAGCACCAACACCTTGCAGTAAACGGCGAATGTGTCGCTGACGAACATATCGGAGAACGTCATCAGGCGGTTTCCGGACAGCGCAGACACCAGCATGATCGCCAACAGCAGCGCAATCACGCAGAGCAGGGAAATCAGCCGGGACGCCTTGACGTCCTCAAGACCGCCGGTCTTGTGAAACACGCCCAGCATCATCAGCGCCATGATGACGAGGGCCAGGAACAGTTCCGGCAGGGCCGGGACGATGTTGGGGAGTTCGGCTAAGGTGGTCATGGCGTCCCTCCTCTATTGTCCAGCCACGGAAACGGCTTGCCCTGCCTGCAGGGCGGTTTCAATCTGGGTAATCATGTTTTCGACGGACACATGCATGACGTCGAGGAACGGCGCCGGGTAAATCCCCATCCACAGCACCAGGATCACCAGCGGCGCGAACACCACTTTTTCACGCAAGCCCATGTCCTTGATGGCGGTGAGGCTTTCCTTGGTCAGGGTGCCGAAGATCACGCGGCGGTACAGGTACAGCATGTAGGCAGCACCCAGGACCAATCCCGTCGCGGCCAGCGCCGCCACCCAGGTGTTGACCTGGAACACGCCGACCAGGACCAGGAATTCACCGACGAAGCCCGCCGTCCCCGGCAGCCCGACGGACGCCAGCATGAACAGCATGAAGATCAGCGCGTAAGACGGCATCTTGTGGACCAGCCCGCCGTAGTCGGCAATGTTGCGCGAATGGATGCGGTCATAGACGACGCCGACGATCAGGAACAACGCCGCCGAAACCACGCCGTGCGCCAGCATCTGATAGATCGAGCCTTCGATGCCCTGCACCGTCAGCGTAAACGCGCCGATAGTGACGAAACCCATGTGGGCGACGGAGGAATAGGCGATCAGCTTTTTCATGTCTTCCTGCGCCAGCGCCACCAGCGAGGTATAGATCACGGCGATGACCGACAGCGTGTAGATCAGCGGCGTGAACATCACCGACGCCTCCGGGAACATCGGCAGCGAGAACCGCAGCAGCCCGTAGCCGCCGAATTTCAACAGCACGGCGGCCAGGATCACGGAGCCCGCCGTCGGTGCCTCGACGTGGGCGTCGGGCAGCCATGTATGCACCGGCCACATCGGGATTTTGACGGCGAATGACGCGAAGAACGCCAACCACAGCCAGATCTGCAGATCGACGGAGAAGCGGTGCTGGGTCAGCGACAGGATGTCGGTGGAGCCGGAATCGAAGTACATGGCCATGATTGCCAGCAGCATCAGCACCGAGCCCAACAGCGTATAGAGGAAGAACTTGAAGGACGCATAAACCCGCCTGGGGCCGCCCCATACCCCGATAATCAGGAACATCGGGATCAGTACGGCTTCGAAGAAGATGTAGAACACCACCATGTCCATGGCGCAGAACATGCCGATCATGAAGGTTTCCAGAACCAGGAAGGCGATCATGAATTCCTTGACCCGGACCTGGATGCTTTCCCAACTTGCGAGAACGCAGATCGGCGTCAGCAGCGTCGTCAGCATGACGAACAGCATGGAGATGCCGTCGACACCCATCTTGTAGTTGATGTTGAGCGACGGCATCCAGACGGCAAATTCAACGAATTGGTAATCCGCGGTAGCCGGGTTGAAATTGATCCAGATGTAAAGTGACAGCGCGAAGTTGATCATCGACGTCCACAGCGCCACATGTCTGGCGTTGCGGGCAACAACCCCTTCTTCTCCGCGAATGCTCAGAATAAACAGAGCCCCCGCCAGCGGCAGGAACGTCAACAGGGACAGGATGGGAATGTGTGTCATCGGCCCCTCCTAACCCGAATGTCCGAATAGATACCACGTCACCAGCACGACGACGCCACCGACCATGGCGAAGGCATAGTGATAGAGATACCCGGATTGCAAAGCGGCGGCCCGTTTTGCGAGGTAACGAACAGCGGCGGCGATGCCGTCCGGCCCGACTCCATCAATCAGCGCGCCGTCGCCGCTTTTCCACAATCCGCGGCCGAGGTAAAACGCCGGGCGAACGAAGATCAGGTCATAGAGCTCATCGAAGTACCATTTGTTGAGCAGGAACCGGTACAGCCCCTGCATCCGGTTCGCCAGCATCCCCGGCACGCTGGGCAGGCCCATATAGAGGACATAGGCAAGTGTGATCCCTGCTATACCGACGCCCAAGGGCAGGTACTTGACCCATAACGGAACGTGATGGGCGGCCTCCATGGCGGGATGGGTCGGCAGCACCAGAATGGCCTTGCCCCAGAAGGCTTCCATACCGTGGCCGACGAAGCTGTTGAAGCCGACATACCCCATAAACATGGCGCCTGCCGCCAGCACCATCAAAGGCAGGATCATCACCTTGGGGCTTTCGTGCACCTTGGCCATGACTTTCTTGTCGGCCCGCGGTTGCCCGTGGAAGGTCATAATCAGCAGCCGCCAGGAATAGAACGCGGTCAGGAAGGCGGCCGCGATGCCGAGCCAGAACGCATAACCGCCGGCCAAGGTATTGGCGGCATAGGCGGCTTCGAGAATGGAGTCCTTGGAAAAATATCCGGCAAATGGCCAGACCCCGCCCAAAGCCAGCGAGCCGATCCACATCAGGGCGTAGGTGACGGGAATTTTCTTCCAGATGCCGCCCATCTTGCGCATGTCCTGTTCATCAGACATGGCGTGGATGACGGACCCGGCGCCCAGGAACAAAAGAGCCTTGAAGAACGCATGGGTAATGAGATGGAACATTCCCGCCGAATAGGCCGAAACACCGGCGGCGAAGAACATGTAGCCCAACTGGGAACAGGTCGAATAGGCGATCACCCGTTTGATGTCGTTCTGCACGCAGGCCACCGTGGCGGCGAAAATGGCGGTCGACGCGCCGACCACGGTAACCAGGGTCAGCGCGGTATCGGAATATTCGAACAGCGGCGACATGCGGACGACCAGGAACACACCGGCGGTCACCATGGTCGCGGCATGGATCAGGGCCGACACCGGGGTCGGGCCTTCCATGGCGTCGGGCAGCCAGGTATGCAGGCCCAACTGCGCCGATTTGCCCATGGCGCCGATGAACAGCAGCACGGCGCACACCGTGATGGCGTGGAATTCAAAGCCGAACAAGGTCATCATGACGTTGGCCCGGCCCGGCACGGCGGCGAAGATGGTGTCGTAGTCGATGCTCTGGAACAGCACGAAGACGGCGAAGATGCCGAGCGCGAAGCCGAAGTCGCCAACCCGGTTGACCAGGAAGGCCTTGATGGCGGCGGCGTTGGCCGCCGGGCGGTCGTACCAGAATCCGATAAGCAGATACGAGCACAGCCCGACCCCTTCCCAGCCGAAGAATAGCTGCGCCAGGTTGTCAGAAGACACCAGCATCAGCATGAAGAAGCTGAACAGGCTGAGGTAACACATGAAACGCGGAATCGAATGGTCGTGGTGCATGTAGCCGATGGAATAAACATGAATGACCGCCGACACCGTGGTCACCATGAACAGCATTACCGCCGACAGGGTATCCAGTTTGATCGCCCAGGAGACTTCCAGGGCACCGGAATCGATCCAGGTAAACAGCTCCACCGTATGCGGGTTGTTGCCCGGCACCACGTCCCAGAACACAAACCCGGCAGCGGCGGCGGCCAGGATCATGGCCCCCGACGTCACCCACTGGGCGGCCTTGTCGATACGGTTGGGCGGATGATCGTCTTTGGTGCCAACGAACACCAGGAACCCGGCGACAATGGCCCCGATCAATGGCAGGAAGACAGCGAGAATTTCCATGCGTACCGCCCCCTAGCCCTTCATCATGTTGATGTCTTCGACGGCGATGGAGCCGCGGTTGCGGAAAAATACCACTAGAATAGCGAGGCCGATGGCGGCCTCGGCGGCGGCGACGGTGAGCACGAACATGGCGAACACCTGGCCGATCAGGTCGCCCAGATGAACCGAAAAGGCGACCAGGTTGATATTGACGGCCAGCAGCATCAGTTCCACAGACATCAAAATGATGATGACGTTTTTGCGGTTGAGGAAGATGCCAAGAATTCCCAGCGTAAACAGGATCGCAGACACCGTCAGGTAATGGGAAAGACCGATTTCAAACATCAGATGCCCTTCCCCGGTTCGACCTTGACGATTTCGATGCTGTCCTCGACGCGGCGGTTGACCTGGTCGTGAATGCGCTGCTTGCGCACGCCTTCGCGTTTGCGATGGGTCAGCACGATGGCGCCGACCATGGCCACCAACAAGATCATGCCGGCGGCCTGGAACAGATAGATGTAGTGGGTATAGAACAATTCGCCCAGCGCCTGGGTGTTGCTCACCTGACCGGGCGGCGGCATGGGCCGAAGCCCGTGTTTGGCGGCCTCCGGAACCATCGTGTGGCCGCCGACGATGACCACCAGTTCAATCAAAAGCACCAGCCCGACCATAACGCCCGTCGGAAGGTATTGCAGGAACCCCTGGCGCAGTTCGACGAAGTTGATATCGAGCATCATGACCACGAACAGGAACAGCACCGCTACTGCGCCGACGTAGACGATGACCAGGATCATGGCCAGGAATTCCGCGCCCAACAGCACGAACAGCCCGGCCGCGTTGAAGAACGCCAGGATCAGGAACAATACCGAATGCACCGGGTTGCGCGCGGAAATCACCAGCACGCCGGAGGCGACGGCGAAGAACGCAAACATATAAAATGTCAGGGCATGGATCATATGGGTCTATGTCTTTCCTGTTCTTGCATCTGCGTTAGCGGTAATCCGCGTCCATACGCAGCCGTTCGGCGAGTTCCGTTTCCCAGCGGTCGCCGTTGGCCAGCAGCTTGTCTTTGTCGTACATCAGTTCTTCGCGGGTTTCGGTCGAATATTCGAAATTCGGGCCTTCGACGATGGCGTCCACCGGGCACGCCTCTTCGCACAGCCCGCAGTAAATGCATTTCAGCATGTCGATGTCGTAGCGCGTGGTGCGCCTGGAGCCGTCGTCGCGGGGCTCAGCCTCGATGGTGATGGCCTGGGCCGGACAGATGGCTTCGCACAGTTTGCATGCGATGCAGCGTTCCTCGCCGTTGGCATAGCGCCGGAGCGCGTGTTCGCCCCTAAAGCGCGGCGACAGTGGCCCGCGCTCGAATGGATAATTGATGGTCACCTTCTTGCGAAACATATAGCGAAGCGTCAGCGCTAAACCGTCGACAAGCTCCGTCCACAGGACCATTTTGATGTTGCGCCGGATAAAGCTCATGCCATCAGCCTCCCACCACTGGGGACAGATCGAAAGCCACGACGACACCGCCGACAATGGCCACCGCGGCCAGTGAAATCGGCAGGAACACCTTCCATCCCAGCCGCATCAACTGGTCATAGCGATAGCGCGGGAATGTGGCGCGGACCCACAGGAACACGAACAGCACCATGGCCAGCTTGAACGCGAACCACACCGGACCCGGAATCCAGGTGAACAGGGCTATGTCCATGGGCGGCAGCCAGCCGCCCAGGAACAGGATGGTGGTCATGCCCGACATCATGATCATGTTGGCGTATTCGCCCAGGAAGAACAGGGCGAAAGTCATCGCCGAATATTCGACGTTGAACCCGGCCACCAGTTCGGCTTCGGCCTCGGGCAGATCGAAGGGATGGCGGTTGGTTTCCGCCAGCGTCGAGACGAAGAAGATCACCGCCATGGGGAACAGCGGCACCACGAACCAAACAGTCTTCTGCGCCATAACGATATCGGTCAGGTTCAGCGAGCCCGCCAGTAGCAGCACGGTGACGATAACAAACCCCATGGACACTTCGTAGGACACCATCTGCGCCGCCGAGCGTAACCCGCCGAGGAAGGCGTAGCGGGAATTGGAGGCCCAACCGGCCATCAGTACGCCGTAGACGCCGAGCGAGGAAATGGCTAGCAGGTAGAGAATGCCGACGTTGATGTCGGCCAGCACCATGCCCTCGTCGAACGGAATCACCGCCCACGCCACCAGCGCCAGAATGAAGGTGATGCACGGCGCAGCGATAAAGACGCCCCGGTTGGCGCCGGTCGGGATGACGGTTTCCTTGAGGAACAGCTTGAGGCCGTCGGCGATCGGCTGCAACAGCCCGAAAGGCCCGACCACATTGGGACCGCGCCGAAGCTGCATGGCGCCGATGACCTTGCGCTCCACATAGGTCAGATAGGCCACCCCTATCATCACGGGCGTGACGATGACGACGATCTTGATTACGATCCACGCCACCGGCCAGATATATGCGTCCCAGAGTTCAGCCATCGGTTCCGGTCTTGTCCTGTTGGCCACCCGAGCGGGTTTCCGTGCATCGCGCCATGGTGGCCGACGCCCGGCTGATCGGGTCGGTCATGTAGAAATTATCGATCGCCGTTGAGCCGACGGTTCCGCCACCAAGCCTCCCCTGTTCGCCAAAGTCGCCCCACGCGGCGGGGGTCGCTTCGTCGAGGCTGAGGAATATCGGGTTGGCTTCGACCAGACGGCCCCGTACTTCGCTCAAATCGTTATACGCCAAGGTGTGGCCGAGAACATCGGACAGCGCGCGGACAATGGTCCAGTCTTCGCGCGCCTCGCCCGGCGGAAAGGCCGCGAGGTGCGTGCGCTGGACCCGACCTTCGGTATTGACGAAGGTGGAATTTTTTTCCGTATAGGCGGCGCCGGGCAGGACAACGTCGGCGCGATGCGCGCCCGCGTCCCCGTGATGTCCCTGATAGACGACGAAGGCGCTGCCCAGCCGGCTCATATCGATTTCATCGGCGCCCAGCAGATAAACCATGTCGAGCTTGCCGCTTTCGGCAGCCGAAAGCATCCCCTCGACATCATATCCGTCCCTGCCCGGCAGGAACCCAAGATCCAGCCCGCCGACACGGGCGGCGGCGGTGTGCAGTACGTTAAAACCGTTCCACGCGCCCTTGTTGACCATGCCGCAGCTTTCGGCGATGGCGCGGGCAAGGCCGAGAACTTTTCCGCCGTCCGGTCCCGTCAACGCGCCTTGGCCGATAACCAGCATTGCCTTGTCGGTTTTTTTCAGCACCTTGGCGAAGGGGTGCTTGCCCTCTGAAAGGGAATGCAGGACGCCGGTGTCCGCGCCCAAATGTTCGTAATCGTAGGTCAGATCCGCACCCTCTTCGACCCCGCCCACGGCGGCAACCTGGAATCCACCCCGGATGGAACGTTTTCGGATGCGTGCATTCAGCACCGGGGCTTCGATGCGTGGGTTTGTGCCGATCAACAGCAGCGCGTCCGCCCCGCCGATGCCGGCGATGGTGGAATTGAACAGGTATCCGGAACGGCTGGACGCATCAAGTTTGGTCCCGTCCTGGCGGCAATCAATATGGGGCGTGCCCAAGCCAGTCATTAAGTCTTTCAGCGCCATCATGGATTCCGCACAGGCCATATCACCGGCAATGGCGGCGATCTTCTTTGGCGCGCTGGCTTTGACCTTGTCGGCGATGGCGGCGAAGGCTTCGTCCCAGGTGGCCGGTTCCAGCTTGCCATCGCGCCGCACATAGGGCTGGTCCAGGCGTTGCCGACCCAGGCCGTCACAGGCGAAACGGGTCTTGTCGGAAATCCATTCCTCGTTCACGTCTTCGTTGATACGGGGCAGGATGCGCATGACCTCCGCGCCCCGGGTATCGACGCGGATATTGCAGCCGACGGCGTCCAACACATCAATGGACTCGGTTTTTTTCAATTCCCACGGCCGCGCCGTGAAGGCGTAGGGCTTGGACGTCAGCGCACCGACCGGACACAGGTCGATCATGTTACCCGACAGCTCCGACGTCAGCGCCTTCTCAACATAGGTGCCGACTTCCATGTTTTCGCCGCGCCCGGTAGCGCCCAGTTCCTGGACGCCGGCGACTTCGGTGGCGAAGCGGATGCAGCGCGTACAGTGAATGCAGCGCGTCATGATGGTCTTAATCAGCGGCCCTAGGTTCTTGTCCTTAACCGCGCGTTTGTTTTCCAAATAGCGGCCCCGGTCGGTGCCGTAGCCCATGGCCTGGTCCTGCAAGTCGCATTCGCCGCCCTGGTCGCAGATCGGACAGTCCAGCGGATGATTGATGAGCAGGAATTCCATCACCCCCTTGCGCATCTTGCGGACTTCCGGCGTGTCGGTTTCAATGACCATGCCTTCGCCGACAGGCATGGCGCAGGACGCCACCGGTTTGGGCGCGCGTTCCATGTGCACCAGGCACATGCGGCAGTTGCCGGCGACGGACAGGCGTTCGTGATAGCAGAACCGCGGAATTTCGATTCCCGCCAGTTCACAAGCCTGCAAAACCGTGAGGCCGGGTTCGACCTCGATTTCCATGCCGTTGATGGTCAGTTTTGGCATTCCGGTGTTTTCCTCACGCGGCTTCCGTTGACTTGCCGGCCTGACGGTCGGCAATGCGTTGTTCCAAAAGCGGGCGGAAATGGCGGATCAGGCCCTGAATCGGCCAGGCCGCCGCGTCGCCCAGCGCGCAGATGGTGTGGCCTTCGACTTGACGGGTGACGTCTTCCAGCAGATCGATCTCTTCGACTTTAGCGTCGCCCGACGCCATGCGTTCCATCATCCGCCACATCCAGCCGGTACCCTCGCGGCACGGCGTACACTGGCCGCAGCTTTCGTGTTTGTAAAAGCGCGACAGGCGGCAAATGGCGCGGATCAGATCGGTGTTCTTGTCCATGACGATCACGGCGCCGGTGCCGAGCCCGGACTTGACGGCGCTGAGTGCGTCGAAATCCATGGTCACGGTTTCGCATATCTCGGGCGGCAGCATCGGTACCGACGAGCCGCCGGGAATAATCGCGCCGAGATTCTCCCAGCCGCCGATGACGCCGCCGGCGTGTTTATCGATCAGCTCTTTCAGCGGAATGCCGAGTTCTTCCTCGACAGTGCATGGGTTGTTGACGTGGCCGGAGATGTTGAACAGCTTCGGTCCTGTGTTGTTGGGCTTGCCGATGCCGGCGAACCAGGACGCGCCGCGCCGAAGGATGGCCGGCGTCACGGCGATGGATTCCACATTGTTGACCGTCGTCGGGCAGCCGTACAGCCCGCAATTGGCCGGGAACGGCGGCTTCATGCGGGGCTGGCCCTTCTTGCCTTCCAGGCTTTCGATCAGCGCCGATTCCTCGCCGCAGATGTAAGCGCCCATGCCCCGGTGAATGTAGAAATCGAATTTGTAGCCGGAGCCGCAGGCGTCCTCGCCGATCAGGCCGGCTTCGTAGGCTTCATCGACGGCGCGCTGCAGGGCTTCGGTCTCGCGGAAGAATTCCCCGCGGACATAGCAGTACGCTGCGTTGGCGTTCATGGCGAAGGACGCCAGCAAAGCCCCTTCGATGAGCTTGTGCGGTTCGTTGCGGAGGATTTCTCGATCCTTGCAGGTGCCGGGCTCGCCCTCGTCGGCGTTGACGACCAGATAATGCGGCCTGTCGGTGACCTCCTTGGGCATGAAGGACCATTTCATGCCGGCGGAGAAACCCGCGCCGCCACGCCCGCGCAGTTCGGATTCCTTGACCTCTGCTATGATCTTTTCCCGGCCCTTATTCATAAGGGTTTTCGTCCGCGACCAGTCGCCGCGCTTCTTCGCCGCCTTGAGGCCGGTGTCCTCAAGCCCGTAGATATTGGTGAAAATGCGGTCCTGGTCCTTCAACATGGCTACTTTGCCTCCCCCTCGTCTTTACCGAGGTTCTTTAGAGAGGTCAGGCCACCGGCGGGCTCCGACGTGTGGCGTCCGGTTTGCGAGCCGGTCTTCGGCTTGCCGCCGGATTTCAAAAGCTTCAGGACCTTGGTCGTGCTGTCCGCGTCCAGGTCTTCGTAATAATCATCACCGATCTGCATCATCGGCGCGTTGGCGCACGCGCCCAGGCATTCGGCTTCCGACAGGGTGAACATGCCGTTTTCGGTGGTCATGCCGATGTCGATGCCGAGCGTCTTTCTGCACGCGCCGACGACATCTTCCGATCCGCGCAACCAGCACGGCAGGTTGGTGCAGACCTGGACATGGTGTTTACCGACCGGCTGCAGGTTGTACATGGTGTAAAAAGTGGCGACCTCATAGACCCGGATCGGCGGCATGGACAATATTTCGGCGACCGCGTCCATGGCGGCGCGGGGCAGCCAGCCGTCGTGCTGGCGCTGGGCAAGGTCCAACAGGGGCATCACCGCGCTCTCATGCCAGCCATCGGGATACTTGGCGATAACCGATTTGGCGGCTTCGGCGTTTTCCGGTGTGAAGGTGAAGGTTTCAGGCGCGCCGCTCATCGGTCGACCTCCCCGAAGACGACGTCCAGCGAGCCGATGTTGGCGACCACGTCGGCCAGCATGTGTCCCTTGGATAGCAGATCCATGGCTTGCAGGTGTGCAAACCCGGGCGCGCGTATCTTGCAGCGGTAGGGTTTATTGGTGCCGTCTGATACCAGAAAGACACCGAATTCGCCCTTCGGCGCCTCGACCGCCGTATAGGTCTCCCCGGCCGGTACGTGATAGCCCTCGGTATACAGCTTGAAATGGTGGATCAGGGCTTCCATGGAATGCTTCATGTCGGCGCGGGACGGCGGCGCGATCTTGCGGTCGTTAGTCTTACAGCGCCCGCCCGGCATTTCTTCCAGGCATTGCTTGATGATGCGCAGGCATTGGCGCATTTCATAAACACGCACAAGGTACCGGTCATAGCAGTCGCCGTGCTTGCCGATGGGAACGTCGAAATCCATCTTCGCGTACGCGTCATAGGGCTGTGCCTTGCGAAGGTCCCAGGCGACGCCGGCGGCGCGTAAATTCGGCCCGGAAAAGCCCCAGTCGAAGCATTGTTCCGCCGTGATCACGCCGATATCGACGGTGCGTTGCTTGAAAATGCGGTTTTCCGTCAGCAGGGTTTCCAGGTCGTCGATCATGGCCGGGAAGGTTTCGGTCCAGGCGGCGATATCGTCCAGCAAATCGGGGGGCGTGTCGAAGGAGACGCCGCCGGGCCGGAAATAGTTCATGTGCATGCGCGCGCCCGAGGCCCGTTCACAGAACTCCATCAATTTTTCGCGTTCTTCGAACATCCACAGCATCGGCGTCATGGCGCCGGTGTCCATGGCGTAGGCGCAAACTGTAAAAATGTGATTCAGCAGGCGGCCGATTTCTGCATACAGTACGCGGATATACTGCCCGCGCGGCGGCACTTCCAGCCCTAACAGCTTTTCAACGGCGAGCGCGAAAGCGTGTTCCTGGTTCTGCGGCGACACGTAGTCCAGCCGGTCAAAGTACGGTACCGCCTGAACGTAGTTTTTGTGTTCGATCAGCTTTTCCGTGCCCCGGTGCAGAAGGCCGATGTGCGGGTCCGCGCGGTCGATGATCTCGCCATCCATTTCCAGCACCAGGCGCAACACGCCATGCGCCGACGGGTGCTGGGGGCCGAAATTCAGATTGTAATTCTGGATGCGGGTTTCGCCCATCAGCCGTCCCCTTCCGTCTCGGCGGCGTTGTCTTCCGGGTCTCCGGCCTTTTCATCGCCGGGCAGAACCGGTTGAACGCCTTCCCAGGGGCTGAGGAAATCAAAACTGCGGAATTCCTGGGTCAGCTTCACGGGTTCATAGACGACCCGTTTCAACTCGTCGTCGTAGCGGATTTCCTTGAATCCCGAGAGCGGGAAATCTTTACGCAGCGGATGCCCTTCAAAACCGTAATCTGTGAGAATCCGCCTGAGGTCCGGATGGCTGGAAAAATAAATTCCGTAGAGGTCCCAGGCTTCGCGCTCCCACCAGTTGGCGCAACTGAAAACCTCCGTGACTGTCGGTACGGGGGTGTCTTCGTCTGTTTCGAGTTTGACCCGGATACGGCTGTTGTTGGTCAGGCTGAGCAAATTGTAGACGACGTCAAAACGCAGTTCGCGTTCCGGATAATCGACCCCGCAGACGTCCATGAGCTGCTTGAAGCGGCAGTTGACGTCGTCGCGCAGGAAGGTGAGAACCCGGACGATACTCTCCGGACGCACCGTGATACTCAGCTCGCCGAGCTGAAGATCATACCCCGTTACGTCTTCGGGTATATGGCCGGTGATGTATTCACCAAGGTCTTTTAAAGCCAGGTCCATGCTTATCCGTTATCGGTCTGGCGAAGGGTACGCGAAAGCGCATTCCTCAGCGCCACAACGTTCCTGTCCTATTGATCTTTTTCTTCAATTGCAGAATTCCGTACACCAGGGCCTCCGCCGTCGGTGGACAGCCGGGAATGTAGATGTCCACAGGCACCACCCGGTCGCAGCCCCGGACCACGGAATAGGAATAGTGGTAATAGCCGCCGCCGTTGGCGCAAGACCCCATGGAAATGACATAGCGGGGTTCGGCCATCTGGTCATAGACCTTGCGGAAGGCCGGTGCCATTTTGTTGGTCAGGGTGCCGGCAACGATAATCACATCAGACTGGCGCGGGCTGGGACGCGGCACGACGCCGAAACGGTCCAGATCATAGCGGCTCATATAGGCGTGGATCATTTCCACCGCGCAGCACGCCAGTCCGAAGGTCATCGGCCACAAGGAACCCGCGCGCGCCCAGTTGACCAGTTTGTCGACATTGGCGACGACGAAACCCTTGTCCTGCAGTTCGCCTGTGACCTGTTGCAACAGGGCGTCTTGCGCAGCGCCGGGGGGCAGCGGTGCCCCTTCACCGGGGGGAATTACTCCCATTCCAGGGCTCCCTTTCTCCATTCATAGATAAAGCCGACCGTGAGGATTCCCAAAAAGATCATCATCGACCAGAATCCATATACGCCGATCTTGCCGAGCGACACCGCCCACGGAAACAGGAAGGCGACTTCCAGATCGAAGATGATGAACAGGATCGCGACCAGATAGAAGCGCACGTCGAATTTGTGCCGGGCATCGCTGAACGGCTCGAAGCCGCATTCGTACTGCGAATTCTTTTCCACGTCCGGGTGCTGCGGAACGATAACGTAAGACGCGCCGACGGCAACGCCTGCTATGGCAATGGCGATGCCTAAGAAGATCAGGATGGGCAGATATCCGGCGAGCAACTGGTCCACGGCAGCCTTCCAAACGGGCTTTTTATCGCCGGGACTTTTGTGGGGCGCTCCCCTCCCCCGGCCTACGGGCTTTATAGGCGTATAAAGTGCCCGACAAGGCAGCTTATAGCAACCTTGCATACAGTTTTTTCGGCAGTTTTTTGGTAGTTTTTTTGGGGG
>JACNJX010000082.1 GCA_014382345.1 Alphaproteobacteria bacterium | reverse complement strand
CTCTATTTCCGGATTTCGGCGGTTCCGGCTTTTCCCACATCCGCCGTCTTGGCGCGGCCGCCGAGATCGGGGGTGTGGTTGGCCGGGTCTTCCAGCCCCCGGTCGATGGCGTCATTGAATTGCCCACCGGCCGCGATCAGGTCGTCACGCCCATGCCGTGCGCCCAGCCATTCCAAAAGCATGGCCGCCGAATTCATCAACGCCACCGGGTTGCCTATGCCCCGGCCCGCGATGTCGGGGGCCGAGCCGTGCGCGGCCTGGGCGATGCCGTGCCGGTCGCCGGCGTTGACCGAAGCCCCGAGCCCCAGCCCGCCGGACAGTTCCGCCGCCTCGTCCGCCAAAATATCGCCGTACATGTTGGTGGTGACGACGACGTCGAATGCACCCGGTGTCCGCACCAACAATGCCGCCATGGCGTCAATCAGGACTTCCGTCAGTTCCACATCCGGGTGGGCCTTGGCGACATCGCGTACCTCGCCCAGGAAAAGCCCTTCGGACACCTTCAGCACATTGGCCTTGGTCACCACGGTGACTTTTTTCCGCCGGTGTTCGGCCAGCCGGAAGGCTTCTTCGGCGATGCGGCGCGAGCCCTGGCGCGTGATCTTTCGCACCGCCAAGGCCACGTCTTCCGTCGGCATGAATTCGCCGGAGCCGAAAAACATGTTGCGGTCGGCATAGAAGCCTTCTGTGTTTTCCCTGGCCATCACCAGGTCCATGTCCGGAGCCAGCGCAGGCACGCCACGGCGCGCACGTGACGGGCGGATGTTGGCGAACAAATCCAGTTCCTTGCGGATCGCCGCGGACGGATTGACGCCGCCCTGGTCCGGCGATGGATAGGCATAAGTATCGACCGGGCCGAGAATGACCCCGTCGGCGGCCTTGATATGCCCCATCAGGTCGTCGGACAGCGTCGAGCCCTCTGCCTCCAGCGCGAGCAGGCCGATGGCGCGTTCCTCGAAGTCCAGCTTGAGGCCGCAAACCTCATCAAGCGCGTTCAGGGCTTCGACGGTGGCCTCCATGATTTCCGGGCCGATGCCGTCGCCCGGCAAGATCAGTATTTTCATGAGGAGAACTCCGGGAACCGGGCGGTGCCGTCGCGAACGATCTGTTCGGTCAGGTCGACCTCCCAACTGAGATACGTTTTCATCGCCGCCTCGTTGCCTTCATCCAGATCGTAAGGCCGATACCAGACATCGACCGGCTCATCCAAGGCGTCCTTGAGGCCTGTCGCCATCGGCAACCCCGCCGCTGCCCACGCCGCCGTACCGCCCGCCAGCACCCGGACATCACGGCCCGACAAAGCTGCATCCGCTTCCGCCACGCGGGCCAGGACGCCGTCGGGCGAGGTCAAAACCACCTTGGCCCCGTCCTGAATGGAGCCGGGAATATTTTCAAGCGTTCCCGGCAGATTGGCCCGGATACCGAACCGGGCGCCCGGAATATGGCCCTTGCGATGATCGCGGCTGTCGGTGAGATCGACAACAAAAGCGCCGCCGCCGACCATCATCGCCGTCAGTTCCTTCGCTTCCAGCGTTTGCGGGTTGGCATCGGTCAGCCCGAAAACATGAGGTTGGTGCGGACCGCTGACCAGCGCCGCCCCGTCCAGCCCATCTTTCAGCACATGCACGTCACCCCAGCCCATCTGCACCAGCCATGATGCCGTCATTGTCGCGCGCACGCCGTTGTCGTCGACCAGCACCAGCCGAGCGCCGCGCACACCGACATAACGGTCCGTCGCCTGGACCAGTTGTCCGCCGGGCGCCGGTTTGGCGTCGGCCAGATGACCGGTCTCGAACTCCGCCCCGTCGCGTACGTCCAGCACATAGAGCGTGCGGGTTGTATCGGCTCGCCATGCGTCCAGGGTCGCGCTGTCGATTTCCGAAACCCCGAACTTTGCGGCCACCCGTCCGGCACATTCGCGGGCACGCGCGAGTCCGTCACCGGACACCGGCGGAAAGGAGTCGGTTTTGCCCCGGTCAAGTTCAAACCCGGCCAGATGCCAGCCCATGGTGCCGTTTTCCAGCGCCACGACACGGTTCGTAATTCCGGCATTGATCAGCGACTGCGCGCCGATGATGGAGCGCGTACGCCCGGCGCAGTTGACGATGACGGTGGTCGCCGGGTCGGGCGCGATATCATGGATACGCAGCGCCAGCTCGGCGCCCGGCACGTCGATGCCGCCAGGGATGCTCATGTTGGAATATTCGGACATCGGGCGGCTGTCGACGATGACCAGGTCTTCACCCCGGTCCTTCATGGCCTGCAACTCGACGGGCTTGATGTGCGGTGTTTCGAACCGGGTCTCAATGACTTCGCCGAAGGCTTTCGACGGCACGTTGACGCCGGTAAAAACCTCGAACCCGGCCTCCGCCCAGCCCCTCACCCCGCCGTCGAGACAGGCAATATCCGTGTAGCCGAACCGCGCCAGCCGTTCCGCACCGCGGGCGAGCAAAGTATCGTCCCCTTCCCCGCCGGCACAGAGAACAATGGGAACGTCGCGGCGGGGCAGCAAATCGTCGGCGATCATTTCCAGCCGGCTCAGCGGCATCGGCACGGCGAACAGCAGGTGGCCATCGCCGAAGGTGCCTTCCTCACGCAGATCCATAAGGGCCAGCTCGCCGCCTTCCAAAATTTTCTCCTTCAGGTCAGCGGGAGAGATGGTTTTCGGGGCGGAGTCCGTCATTGGCATTTCTTTCAGGCTTGCTGGATATTCTGGGTGGCGGGAAAAATCTTGTAGGTTCCGGCCCGCGTGTCGTACATGACGCGCTCGTGCAATTGCTCCAAGGCCAACCCATACATGTGTAAATGCACTGTTTTTTTCTCACCGGTGACGTGAATAGAGTGAATGTCGTCAGGCATCAGGGTGACCCCGGTTCCATGGGAAACGGTAAATTTCCCGGATTGACGAAGATCCCCGATTCCAGTCTGAGAACCATCATCGGCCCGTTCATAAAAGATATTGTGTTCATCCCCATGCACACCCACGATGACCGCCCATGTGGTGTGATTATGTGGATGCACACCCTTTCCAGGCAACGCCGTCGATGCATATAGGGCGAAGCGGTGATCGTCGTCCTCACTCAAACGGTAGACCACGCTGTTGCCGTCTTCCTCGCCGACCGGAAAATGGTCCTCCGGAAAAAGCTCCCGCTTGTCGGCCAGCTTCAGCAGCACCCCCTTGATAGACTCCAAGGCGTCCGGGTTGACCCCCCGGGTTTGTTCGATATCCCGAATCTCGGCGATGGTTTCCGCTACCGCCGCGTTGCGTTGTTCACGAATGTTCACTCAAGCCTCCTGTTTCAGCTTTTTCGTAAGGTGCGGCATCAATCCCCCGTCGGCGATCATCGCCATCAGGTGTTCCGGCAGCGGATCGCACGACAGCGTCTCCCCGGTGGTCAAGTTCTCGACCCGGCCCTTTAGCGGATCGACACGCAACCTGTCGCCGGAATTGATGCGGTCCACGTCGGCGCAGATCAGTGCCGGCACCCCAAAATTCAACGTATTGCGGTAAAAAATGCGGGCGAAGGACTTCGCCAGAACGGCGCGGATGCCGAGCAGTTTCAAATGCAGCGGCGCCTGTTCGCGGGATGATCCGATCCCCATATTAGCGCCGGCTACAAAAATATCACCGTCTTCGACGGCGCCGGCGAAATCCGCATCGAGCGCTTCGAGGCAGAACTTGCAACCCTCCTCCGCCTCCATGTTCTTGTAAGACTTGATGGGCGCGAGCTGGTCGGTGTCGATATTGTCGCCATAGACCCAGGCGCGGCCCTCGGGAATGTTTCTGTCGGTGCTCATAAAAACTCCCCAATAAATTCCCGGGGATCGGTAATTTCCCCGGTGATGGCGGCAGCCGCCACCGAACAGGGCGATCCCAGATAGAGCTTCGATGACGCAGGCCCGGCCCGGCCGACAAAATTACGGTTTGTCGATGAAATACCGGTCATGTTTTCCTCCAGCCGGGCATCACCGATACCGATGCAACCGCCGCACCCGGTGGGCAGGATCAGCGCGCCTGCGTCCTCCAGGGTTTGCAATGTTCCGTCGGTCCTAGCCGCGTCGCGGATTTTGTTCGACGCGGGGGCGACGAAAAACCGCAGACCAGCCGCCTTGGTTCGACCACGCACCACGTCCGCCGCCATCCGCAAATCTTCCAGTTTGGCCCCGGTGCAGGCCCCGATATAGGCCTGCTGCACCGGCGTTCCAGCATACTCGGTCACGTCGGCGGCGTTTTCCGGGTTTGACGGAGCCGCCACCTGCGGGGCCAGCGCCGCACCATCGATCGTGATGGTACGCGACACCGGAGCACCGTCATCGCCCTGCCAGGTCTCGATATCGACATCCCCGGCGCCTGCTTCCGCCAGCCATTCGGCGGTCGCCTTATCCGGCGTAACGATCCCTGTCTTGGCGCCCAACTCGGCGGCCATATTGGTCAGGGTCATGCGCTCATCCACGGAGAGCGCACGCACCGCCTCGCCCGCATATTCCACGACCATGTAGTTCGCCCCCATGACGCCGATGTCGCCGCACAGTTTCAAAATCACGTCCTTGGCGGCGACGCCCGGAGCCAATTTTCCGGTGACGTCGATACGCAACGTTTCCGGCACCCGCACCCAGATTTCCCCGGTCGCCAGCACGCCGGCCAGCTCCGTCGCCCCGATGCCGACCATGAAAGCCCCGAAGGCGCCGCCCGTGGTCGAATGGCTGTCACCGCCGACACAGAACATGCCGGGCTTCAGGAAACCGTTTTCCGGCAGCACCACATGGCAAATGCCCTGGTCGGGCAGGAAATGTGGAAGACTCTTTTCCGCCACCCATTCGCGGGCGTGGTCCTGAATAGCGGCGCTCGCCGGATCCGGATCGACGGTATAGTGATCGGTGATGACGACCAGCTTGTCCTTGTCCCAGACCGGCACGCCCAACTCGTCCAGCATCCGCCCGGCGCGCCGGGGGCCGGAGGAATCGTGCATCATGGCAAGGTCCACGGCACAGGTGACGATGTCGCCGGGAGTCACGGACTCCACGCCGGCGGCCTTGGCGATGATCTTTTCGGACAATGTCATGGGCTTGGGCATGGCTCAAATCACCTTGGCTTTGCGCAGCGCCTCGAGGCGGTCCGCGTCGTAGCCGATATCACCAAGAGGGTCATCGGTATGCTGGCCCAGCTTCGGCGCCGGGTGGGCCGGGGCCGGTTCAACCGCCTGCACCGGTGGGCGCAAATAGCGGTAGGTACCGTGACCGTCCAGTTCGATGTCCTGAAGGCGGCCTTCGTCTTTGACGAACGAATTCTCCAACGCCTCACCGACATCCAGGATCGGTGCCGCCGGAACGGTGCCGGCAAAGTCGGCCAGCCATTCGGCTGTAGTTTTGGCCGACAAGGCCTCGTCCAGCATGTCCTGAATGAGCGGCCTGGCTTCAAAGCGTTCCTTGAAGGTCGCAAAACGCGGATCATCGGCCCATTCTGGATGGCCCAGGGCCTTCGACAACGCCGGCCAGAATTTTTCCTTGTTGCACATCAGGTAGATCCAGCCGTCAGCGGTCTTGTACAACTGGCATGGCGTCAGGGACGGATGCGCGGAACGCTTGAGGCGTTTCTGCACATAGCCGTTGTTGAGGTACCACATGGCCGGATAGCCCAGATTGGACAGCGCCACATCGAACAGGCTGACATCCAGGTCGCCGCCTTCGCCGCTTGCGCGCGCCCGCGTCACACCGCACAGCGCCGCATAGGCCAGCGCCAGCCCGGTCATCTGGTCGACCACCGACAGGCCGAACCGCGTCGGTTCATGGTCCGGATCGCCGGTCAGCGAGAACCAGCCGGTTTCCGCCTGCATCAGGTAATCGAACCCCGGCCACGACGCGCGCGGGCCGGTGCGGCCATAAGCCGACAGGTGGGCGCAGACGATTTTCGGGTTAGCGTCTTTCAGATGCTCGTACGTCAGGCCCAGTTTTTCCGGCACATCGCCGCGCAGAGTGCTGACCACCACGTCGGCGGTCTTGAGCACGTCCAGGAATACCGCGCGGCCATCGTCGTTGCGTAAATCCAGCGTCAGGCTTTTCTTGTTGCGGTTATAGGCGTGAAACCACTGGCTTTCGCCGTTGTCGAACCAGTAGGGGCCGAGATCGCGGCCGAAGTCCCCGCCTTTCCCCTCTTCATCGGCGGGCTGCTCGATCTTGATCACTTCGGCGCCCTGGTCGGCCAGCCACATGGTGCCGAAAGGACCGGCGCCGTATTGTTCGACAGCCAGCACGCGGACGCCTGCAAGCGGATGAGTCATGTAATTTCAAGTCCGTTATTATTGTTGTCTTTCGGGCCGCGCTCCCGCCGCCAATACAGCCCTTCCTCCCCGGCGGGAAGAAAACTTTAAGGCATTTTTCCGGCAAAGGAAAACCGGCTATTGGCCCGGCGGAAAAGTCCGTTTTTGACGGTTGCCCCGGCATTTTTACATCCAGCAGGGATGGCAGAATTCAGTCATTTTATGACCTATTTTTGCCCCGAATTGATGCCGGTCAATGCGCTCAATCCCATTCCATAGTCTAATGGCTACCTCTCGGAAGCCGAGCCGGGCTGCCGATTCGGTTACTCTTAGCTATGCTTTCTTAAAACCATATGAGTATACCGGTCCATGTCGTTGCCTTTAATGGTAACGCCGCCTCCAAATGGAGGGTTCTGTGACATGACACGCGCAGGGTCCAGAGTTAACGTTCCCATCTTCTGGACGGTTGTTGTTCTGATCCTTACCGTCGGCTTTGGCGCTTTGGCCGGCGTTGTCGAACTGCAATCCGAAAACGGCGGGCTGGCATCCATCGTTCGTGGCGGTCGGCTCTACGACAACTGGTTTGAAGAGTTGGCAGAGTCGGACCCGGTCCTTCGCCATCCATCTTATCCCGCAACCGGAAAAGCCATCAAAACCCCCGCAGAAACCTGGCGCTGCAAGGAATGCCACGGCTGGGATTACCGGGGCCGCGACGGCGCTTTCGGAAAGGGCGCCCATTTCACCGGTATCATCGGCATCCGGGGCATGGCAGGCGCCGTACCGGACCAGATCATCCCCATCCTCAAGGACGACACCCACCGCTATGGCGAATTGATGGGCGAGGAGGAATTCCGGGATTTGGCGAACTTTGTCAGCAAAGGCCAAGTGGACATGGACCGCTTAATCGACCGGACCACCAAGATCGGCAAGGGTGATGCCGGGGCCAACAAGGTCTTTTTCGAAACCATTTGCGCCAACTGCCATGGCCGGGAAGGCCAAAAATTCCGCCACATGCCGACATTAGGAAGAATTACTTCGAAAAACCCGTGGGAGGCCCTGCACAAAATCCTCAATGGACATCCGGGGGAAACAATGCCGGCGCTCCGGGCCTTCGGCGAGGACATTCTGGTCGGCATCCTCACCTACACGCAAACCCTGCCGCAAGAGGATACCCTTTCGTCCATTGTCCAGGGCGGACGCTTATATGACAACTGGTACCTGGCAACCCGGAAAATGAAACCCCGCAAACCGCACCCGGAATATCCGGCGACGGGAAAGATGGCAGGCGATGGCATCACCTGGCGCTGCAAGGAATGCCACGGTTGGGATTACCGGGGCCGCGACGGCGCCTACGCCAAAGGCCCGCATTATACGGGCATCAAGGGAATTCGCCGGGCCGCCGGTTTAGACCCTGAAAGGATTATCGATATCCTTGACGATAGGCAGCATGGCTACGACACCATACTGGGCGATCAGGAACTTCGCGATCTTGCTAACTTTGTCAGCAAGGGCCAGGTCGATATGGATCGCTACATCGACCGCAAGACAAATTTGGTTAAAGGCAACGCCGACCGGAATATCGCTTTTTATACGACCATCTGCGCGACCTGCCACGGTTTGGACGGCAGGGAGATTTCCACCATGCCGCCACTTGGACGGACCGCGGTGAATAATCCCTGGAACGCCCTGCATGTCATGCTGAACGGCCACCCGGCTGAAGAAATGCCGGCGCTCAGGGCGCTGGAAATGGATGTGCTTGTCGATATCCTGGCCTATATCCAGACCTTGGCTACGAAATAAGCCGACGGGGTACCTCTCCCCGTTTGACAAGGGCTTCCGGATATAAAAAATTGATTCTCTTGACTTATTCCGCCAGCCCCCGTATGTGTCCGCCATACATTGTCTCGCGATAGCGCGAAGCGCCGCACCCAGCGGCATCTTTTCCCGGGAACAATAATCAAAAACATTTTTGCTCCAGCCGCGCTCGGAGTAGGGAAAAAATCGCCTGGCCCCGGCCGCGTCGAAGACGCCTGCCGCGCCGTCAGGCATATAAGGATACCACACGTGACTAATATGACTTTTTCGGACCTCGGCTTAGCCGATCCGCTCCAACGCGCCCTGACGGCGCGTAACCACACCACGCCGACGCCGATCCAGGCTGAGGCCATTCCTCAACTTCTTAAAGGCCGGGACATGCTGGGCATTGCCCAAACCGGTACCGGCAAGACGGGCGCCTTTGCGCTGCCCATTCTCCAAAAACTGTCGCAAAACATCGTGAAACACGGCACACGTCAGCCGCGCGCCCTGATACTGGCGCCGACCCGTGAACTGGCGATCCAGATCGGCGAGGAGTTCGGCGCCTACGGCAAGAACCTGCAACTGTACCATACCGTGATCTTCGGTGGCGTCAGCCAGCATGGGCAGGTCAAGGCACTCACCCGCGGCGTCGATATCATTATCGCCACGCCCGGCCGTCTGCTCGACCTGATGAACCAGCGCCATATCAAGCTGGGCGCGGCCGAATTCCTGGTCCTCGACGAGGCCGACCGGATGCTCGACATGGGCTTTGTGCGCGATGTCCGCAAGATCATCGCGGCCCTGCCAAAAAAACGCCAGTCGCTGCTGTTTTCGGCGACCATGCCGAACGAAATCGGACGTCTGTCCGGCGAAATCCTGATTGACCCGATCCGGGTCGAGGTGACGCCGCAATCGACACCGATCGAACGCATCGCGCAGAGCATCTATCATGTCCCCGCCGCCAAAAAGACCGGGCTTCTGACCAACATCATGGATGACCCGGATCTGTCCAAGGTGATCGTCTTCACTCGAACCAAACACCGCGCCAACCGCGTTGCCGAAAAACTGGAAAAAAGCGGCGTCGATGCCGAAGCCATCCACGGCAACAAGTCACAAGGCGCACGGCAAAGGGCGCTCAAACGTTTCCGCGACGGCAATGCCCGAGTTCTGGTAGCAACGGATATTGCCGCCCGCGGTATCGATGTGGACGGCGTAACCCACGTCATCAACTTCGAACTGCCCAACGAGCCGGAAAGCTACGTCCACCGTATCGGACGTACGGCCCGGGCCGGCGCGACCGGTCACGCCTTTTCGTTCTGCGATCCGGCCGAGCGCGGTTATCTGCGCGATATCGAACGCCTGATCCAGCAACGCCTGACCGTGGTCGGAGATGAGGCCACACTCTCAGACATTGAACCGGAAAGCGGCGGACGGGGTAATTTCCGGGGCAACTCCCGGGGTAATTCCCGCGGTAACTCCCGCGGAAACTCCGGTGGCCAGTTCAAGGCCAAATCCTCTACCGACAAACCCCGGAACAACCGCCGGCGCAGGCGCAACGGACGCAACACCAACGGCGCGTCCAACCACGCCGCAAGCGCCTAAAGCGGCGCGTTAACAGCCGGGAATACGCCCTAAACCGGGTTCCGCTCGACGAGCTGCCGCGCGATGATGATGCGTTGCAGCTCGTTGGTGCCTTCGCCGATAGCCAGCAAGGGCGCGTCCCGGTAGTAGCGCTCGATGTTGTATTCCTTGGAATAGCCGTAGGCGCCGTGGATGCGCATGGCCTCCAGCGAATTTTCCAACGCCGCCTCGGTGGCGAACAGTTTCGCCATTCCGGCTTCCATGTCGCAACGTTCGCCGGTGTCGTAGGCGTGTGCTGCCTGTTCGACCAGTAGCCGCGCCGCCTCGACCCGTGTCGCCATATCGGCCAGTTTGATCTGGATCGACTGGTGCTGGCTGATGGGTTTACCGAAGGTCTGGCGCGTCTGCGCATAGGCCAGCGCCTCTTCCAGGCACACCCGCGCCAGCCCGACGCCGCGCGCCGCGACATTGATGCGGCCCAGTTCCAACCCGCTTAGAATTTGCTGCAACCCCCGGCCTTCTTCGCCGCCGATCAGGTTTTCCGCCGGTACGCGCACGCCATCGAACTGCATGGCGCCCGTGTCGATGCCACGGTAGCCCAGCTTTTCCAGCTTGCTGGCCTCGTAACCGGCGCTCTTCTCGGCCAGGATCAGGCTCATGCCCCGGTGCGCGGGTTCCGCCATCGGGTCGGTCTTGACCAGCACCGCCAGAATATTGCCCTTGATAGAATTGGTGATCCACATCTTGGCGCCGTCGATGACGTAGTCATCGCCGTCCCGCACCGCCTTGGTGCGAATGCCTTGCAGATCGGTGCCGCAGTCGGGTTCGGTCAGCGCGACGCCGCCGCGCAACTCGCCGCTGGCGAACCGGGGCAGCCATTTTTGCTTCTGCTCATCGGTTCCCGCGCGCTCGACGGCCTGCGCCATGATCAGGTGCGCGTTGAACAGGCCCGACACCGAAATCCATGCCGCCGACACCCGGTCGACGATCTTGGTATAGGTCGAGGCGCTCAGTCCCAGGCCGCCGTATTCGGTAGAAATGGTCGCACCGTACAGGCCCAGCTCCGCCATCTTGTCGGCGATGGCTTGCGGGTATTCATCCGCCGCCTCAAGGTCATGGACGTAGGGGATGACGTCGCGTTCCAGGAACCGGTCGATGGAGTCCAGGATCAGGGCTTCGTCTTCTTCCGACGTGATGTTTTTCGGATGCGCCATGCTCAGTAATCGGCCTTGTCATCGACGGCGTGGCCGCGTTTCGGGATCAGCACCGTGCGTTCATAGGTCATGAACACGTTGCCTTCAGCGGTCTTGCCGGTGGTCTTGACGGTAACGATACCCTGGGTCGGGCGGGACTTGCTTTCGCGTACCTCCAGCACCTCGGACTCGGCATAGATGGTGTCGCCGACGAACACCGGGCCGGTCAGCCTGATCTTGTCCCAGCCGAGATTGGCGATGGCCTTCTGGCTGACGTCGGAAACGCTCATGCCGGCGACGATGGACAGCGTCAGGGCCGAGTTGACCAGCGGTTTCTTCCACTCGCTCTTGGCCGCGTACGCGGCATCGAAATGGACCGGGTGCTGGTTCATGGTGAGTAGAGTGAACCAGGTATTGTCGGATTCCGAAATCGTCCGGCCGGGCCGGTGCTCATAAAAGTCGCCGACGTTGAAATCCTCCAGATACCGCCCGTAGGACTCGCGATACCGGTTCGGGCCCACTTCTTTCGCTTCTGCGACCATAGTCGATGTTACCCTTGTTTGTTTCCGTTTATTCGCCCGCCGCCTGAAGCTCGGCCGCAACGGGCCGGGTCAGGCGCAGGACTTCGTTGATGTCATCTTCCTTAAAAATATTGGCCAACCGCGTCGCCAGCTCATCAACCCGCTTGGCCGGCAGATAAGGACTCACCAGGCCGTCGAACTTGGCGCGCAGCTCGTCCGCCGTGAGAAAGTTATCCGGTTCGCCCTTCGGCATGGCGACGAAGGATTCAAATTCACCCTGTTTCGTCGTCATCCGGACGAGACCGGCCATGTTGTCGGGGAATTCCGCTCCCGCCCTGGCGTCGGGCTGGACTTGCACCCGCCGGCACAGGTCTAGTGTCTTTTTATCGCCGATGTGTTTGGCGTAATCGTCCCACGTCAGGCCGCCTTCGCGTAGCGCCACGGCGGCACAGAACGCCATCGAGAACTGCCCGTCGACAACGCCCGTCGGATTATGCTTGGCCTCCTCCGGGTCACCGATGATTTTCCAGCCGGTTTCCGGCAGGCCGACGAAAACGGATTCCACCTCGTCCGGCTGAATGTCATTGGCCGCGCGAAGGTCGATCAGCGCGTCCAGCGCCGCGTGGCTATAGCGGCACGATGGATAGGGTTTGACGGCGATGCCGAGCGTTTGCCAATCCTCACCCAGACCGTCGACGGCCTTCAACGGATCCGAGGCAGGCGCATAGGCGTGGAGAAACCCGGCCTTGCCCTCGAAGGCATCCACCGCACCACGAAAACCTTCCTTGGCGAAGCTTGCCGCCATCAGGCCGCACATGGCGGCGTGGCCGACATGGAATCTTTTGGTCCAGGCCCCGTCGACAAGGAACTGCATGGACCCGGCGGACTGGCTCAAGGCGATGCCGAAGGCCAGCGCCATATGCTCCGCATCGAGGCAGAACAGCCGTCCCGCCGCCGCAGCCGCCCCGAACACGCCGCAGGTCGCCGTCGGGTGGAACCCACGGTCGTAATGATCAGATGGCCCCAGCGCCTTGCTGAGGCGGATCTGGATTTCATAGCCGGCGATGATGGCCGGGATCAGTTCTTCGCCGTCGGCCCCGGCCATTTCCGCAGCCGCCAGCGCGGCCGGAACGATCGGCGCGCTGGGATGCAGCGAACTGGCCGCGTGGGTGTCGTCGAAGTCCAGCGAATGGGCCAGGGTGCCGTTGATCAGCGCCGCGCCTGCGGGCGTGAACCCCCGGCGGTCGCCGATGGCGACGGAAGTCCCGCCATCCAGGCCCAGCGCCATGGCGCCCTTGACCAAAGCCGGCGTGGATTCCGCATCGTGCCGGGCACGAAGGGCAATGCCGACGTTGTCCATCACCAGCATCTGGGTACGCTCGATGGCCTCTTGGGGCACCGTTTCACAGGAAATTCCGGCGGCAAACTCGGCAAGCTGTCGGGTGATGTTTGTCATGTCGTCTCCTCCCGTTACTAAAGCCGTTTGTTTTTTTCGTTGTTACAGGCCGCAAATATCATAAGCCTCGGCCAAGCCTCCTTCAATCGGCGGCATATTTCTTTTCCACGTCGTAATAGTCCGGGAAGCCGACGACGTCCTGCAGGTGTGCGAATTCGGCCAAGCCCTCCGGGTGGCTGCCGCCCTGCATGGTTTTCAACGCGTCTTCCATGACCTTCAGCCCCGCCAGCATCAGGGACACGGGGTAGATGACGACCTTGTAGCCGATCTCCGCCAATTGCTCGGGCGGCAGAAACGGCGTTTTGCCGCCTTCGACCATGTTGGCCATTTTGTGGCCCGGAACCTCGCTGCAGTAACGGCGCATTTCGTCCTCGTCGTTCGGCGCTTCCAGAAACGTAATGTCGGCCCCGATCTCGGCGAAAGTTTGCGCGCGCAAGACGGCTTCGTCCATGCCGTCTGTGGCGTTGGCGTCGGTGCGCGCCATGATCAAAATATCAGCTCCCCCATCGCGTAATGAGTCCCTGGCATCAACGGCGGCCCGGACGCGGGCGAAGGCCTCATCGCGGCTGACGATCTGTTTGCCCTTGGTATGCCCGCACTTTTTCGGCCCCACCTGATCTTCAATCATCACGCAGGCGAACCCGGCCCGGGCAAAACCCCGGACCGTGCGCTGGACGTTGACGGCGTTTCCATAGCCGGTGTCACCGTCGCCGATGACGGGGATATCCACAGCGGCGCAAATGTTCGCGCCCTGATCGGCCATTTCCGCATACGAGATCAGCCCCGTGTCGGGTGCGGCGATGCGCGACGCCGAAACGGCGAAGCCGCCCATGAAGGCCGCCTTGTATCCCGCCCGTTCGATCAGCCTGGCCGTGAGAGCATCATAACAACCGGGCAGAACCAATGCCCCCGGTTCGGCCAGCAATGCTCGTAGTTTTTTCGCTTGGTTCATCTTTATTTTCCTTTGAAGTCCGGTTTTTCCTTGGCCAGAAAGGCGCGCAGCCCTTCGGCGTAATCATCTGAATCACAAACCGTGTTCACCTCGTCCAACTCCGCTTCGCTTAAGGGTGCGGGACTGGAAAGACGCCTGAGAAATTTCTTGGTCGTGCGGTTGGACAAGGGGGCCCCCTCGGCAATGCGTTCTGCCGCAGCCGCCACGGTGGCATCCAGTTCGCCGTCGGGGACAACCCGGCCGACCAGCCCCCGGCACAACGCCTCCTCCGCGTCGATGATCCTGGCCTCCAACAGCATTTCCAGAAGCAACTCGGGCCCTGCCGCGGCCAGCACCAGTTTCATCTCCATGTGCCCCAGCACGTGGCCGAGGCGGTTGATCGGCACGCCGAACCTGGCGGAAGCCCCGGCGATACGGATGTCACAGGCGCAGGCGATCTCCAGCCCACCGCCGGTGCACGGCCCCCGGATGGCGGCAAGGGTCGGGTGGCGGCACTCGGTGATGGCTTCCATGGCCGCGTCGGTGACGGCCCCGTATTGACGCGCGCCGGCGGCATCGCCGCGCTTAACGGGTAGTTCGGAAATGTCCGCGCCAGCGCAAAACGCACGCTCACCCACCCCCCGGATAACCACGCAGCGGATTTCATCGTCCTCCGACAAAGCCGTCATCACCCGCGCCAGTTCATCCCAGGACGCGAGATTGAGGGCGTTCAGCTTGTCCGGGTTATCCAGTAACACCGTGACGACGGACCCGTCCTTCTTTTGGGTAATCGAATGGCTCAACAGCTTTACTCCGCGTTGAGAACCCGGACGGGCTCGCCAGCTATCCAGGCCTTAACGTTTTCCAGCGCCTCGCCGTAGGCCAGCGCGTATAGTTCCTTGACCACGTAGCCGGTGTGGCCGGTGAGAATGGCGTTGTCGAGGGACCGAATGGGGTGGTTTTCCGGCAGCGGCTCGACGTCGTAAACGTCGATTCCGGCGCCGGCGATGGTGTTGTTGGCCAGCGCCTCGACCAGCGCCGCTTCATCGACGATGGGTCCGCGCGACGTATTGATCAGGTAGGCCGTTGACTTCATCAGGGTCAGTTCCGGCGTCCCGATCATCCCCCGCGTGCGGTCGCTGAGCACTTGATGGATGGACAGCACGTCGGATTCCGCATAGAGGGCGTCCTTATGGACATAGCTCACGCCGACTTCCTCACAGCGCTCCCGGGTCAGGTTTTCGCTCCAGGCGATGACGTCCATATCCAGCGCCAAGCCGACCTTCGCCACCTTGGCCCCCAGCTTGCCGAGACCAAGAATGCCCAACGTCTTGCCGTTCATGCCTTCCGACACGTCGCCCTGCCAGCCGCCTTCGTGCATGACCTGGTTTTCCAGCGGGATTTTCTTGAACAACGCCATCATCAGCGCCACCGCGTGTTCCGACGCCGGATAGCCCAGCATGGCGGTGCCGGAGACGACGACGCCCCGATCACGGGCCGCGTCCATGTCGAAGGACAGGTTCCGCATGCCGGTGGTGACCAGCAGCTTAAGATTAGGCAGGGCATCGATAAGCGATTTCGGGAACGGCGTGCGTTCGCGCATGCCGATGACGACGTCGAAGTCCTGCAAGGTCTCGGCGACGGCAGCCTCGCCTTCGATGTAGGTGTTAAACACGGTGACCTCGGCGGCGGCGCCCAGGCTGTCCCAGTCGGCAGCATCCAGCGCCGCGTTCTGATAATCGTCAAGAATAGCAATACGGGTGGTCATGAATGTTCTCTCTCTTCCTCTTGGTGTCCTTCCGGGGGCCGGACCATGATGCCGCCCCGGGGGCCGGTGTTGAGACGGTCGGCGAATTCCGGAGCCAGCTTGCGCCCGTCGCGCAGATTGACCCATAACCGGAGCAGATTACGGCGGCATTCCGGTTCGGGAAAGTCTTCGAATTCTTTGCGGGCATGCAGGATCATATGGTTACTGAGGATTTGAATGTCACCCCGGCGGAATGTCAGATCATAGCGCAGGTCATCGCGTCCGGCCAATTCGGCGACGGCCTCAACGGCTTCCAGCGCGATGCCGTCCAATGGCTGCCCGGCCTTGATCTGGCCTTCGATGATGCTCTTGGCATTGAAACGGCAGCTCAGCCGGCCATCTAAATAGCTGAACACCGGAACCCGGTGAAAGGTTACTTCATCCGGGTCGTCGGTGACGCCTTCGCCGCGCAGATCAAAATAAAAGCCTTCGTACAAGGGCGGTAGATATTCCGGGTGGTTGGCCAGCAGTTCGTTATGGACGGACATGGCGCTGGCGATTTCGCTCTCGCCGCCCTGCTTCGCCGGATGGGCACACAACAGACCCACCGTGTCGGCGGGATCGCAGTGGGGTTTGATCCTGGAATTCGTGGTGTAGCCGCGCACATTGTGGGAATAGTAATCCCGGCCCGTATTGCGCACATGGCTGATTAGCTGACCCCGGGCGTTTTGCGTGATCGGAAGCCCCAGATGCACGCCCAGTCCCCAATACAGGGTTTTCAGCGTCTCTTCGTCATAGCGCTCGGCATCCAGACCCCGGATCAGCGCGCAGCCGCGACCGTTTTCCACCTGATCGATGACGGCATCGACCTTCGCGCTTAAACGCGGCAGCGGGAAATCCTTGCGATCGAATTCGAAGGCATTGAGACCCCGTTCCCTGACCGCCGCCACGGCAGTATCGATTTCGGCGATTTCGTCGCCGCTCAGGACGTATACCCATCCTTCGTCGGCGGCCAGTTCGGCGCTCGTCCACACATACGGGCCGGTCACCGGGCCCGGAGCCTGCTCGGCCATTGTTGATCCTCCCTGTATTGCCTCTACATGTATTATTGAACTCGATTGTAGGGCACAATGCCGTTACATTGTATACAATTTGCAACGCCAAAAATAAATCACGGGAAATCAAGAGGTACTCCAATGACATGGCTGGAAGGTAATGGCCGCGA
Organism: Alphaproteobacteria bacterium; assembly: GCA_014382345.1. Classification (GTDB taxonomy): domain Bacteria; phylum Pseudomonadota; class Alphaproteobacteria; order Rhodospirillales; family Casp-alpha2; genus Casp-alpha2. Next base: position 3,572 of record JACNJX010000082.1, on the reverse strand, counting down.
CACGCGGCCCGCAGGCGAGCGCTTACAGGAACTAATCGAGCGACCCGAGATTCTTGGCGTTCCCGGCACACATAACGGTCTGGCCGGGATGCTGGCCAAAAAGGCCGGGTTCGAGGCTTTGTATATCTCTGGCGGCGCGGTGACGGCGACCATGGGGCTTCCCGACATTGGTATTCTGACCCTGGAAGAACTCTGCTTCGTCACCCGCATGGTGTCGCGCTCCACGGACCTGCCGCTGATCGTCGACGGCGACACCGGTTATGGCGAAACGCTCAACGCCATGCGCACGGTCCGGGAACTGGAACGCGCGGGCGCGGGCGCCGTACATATCGAAGACCAGGTGCTGCCGAAGAAATGCGGCCACCTGAACGACAAGCGCCTGATCACGCCGGAAGATGCCGCCACCAAAATCGGCGCCGCCTGCCAGGCGCGTTCGCATCTGCGCATCATCGCCCGCACCGACGCCGCCGCCGTCGAGGGGCTGGAAGGCGCGATCAAAAGGGCCAACCTCTACAAGGAAGCCGGGGCCGACATCGTCTTTCCCGATGCCCTGCAATCGGAAGAGGACTTCCGCACTTTTGCTGCGGCCGTGCCGGGGCCGAAGATGTGCAATATGACCGAATTCGGCCGCACGCCTTTTTTCACCGCCGAACAATTCCAGGACATGGGCTACGACATCGTCATCTGGCCGGCCACCTCCATGCGCGTCGCCGCCCACGCCATGACCGAGCTTTACGGGCATATCAAGGCACACGGCGGCTGCGAGGCGCTGGTCGACAAGATGACCAGCCGCGCCGACCTCTACGACACCATCGGCTATTACGATTACGAAGAGCTGGATCAAAGTATCGCCAAGACAGTGGTGCCGGAGGCGCCCGGAGAATAGGAGCCTAGCTCTCTTCAATCAGGGCTTTGAGCTTGAGGACCGCCTCATCCGGCGAGGCCAATACCGTCCGCCCGGGTGCATCGGGAATAACGCCGCGCACGCCGGACATGGAGAATTGCGCCAGCATCAGCACATCCACATTTGTCATGCCCGCAGCAGCCTCGACAATCAGGCGGTCGTGCCCGTCCTGGTCCCCGGCCTTGGACAGGTCCAGAGCACCCTGGACATGGCGCAGTTCAATTTCCGGATTTAACAGCACGGCTTCGGCGGCAGCTTCCAGTTCGCCGGCCAGCGACGGGATGGTCGGCGCGAAGGTCGCCAATCCCCCTATATGCCCCTGCCCCTCCTTGGCCAACGCCAGGGCCCGGGCGATCATCGCTTCATCGGGTTTCAGTACCGGGATGGCAACGCCTTGGCGAGCCTCTTCTATCGCCGCGCCGAAGGCCGAACAGGTAAACAAAACCCCATCCGCCCCGGTATCCACACCGTACCGGATCAGCGCCGCCATGCGCCCGGTAAAGGCAGGAGTCAATTCTCCAGTCTCGGCAATATCCGAAGCCAGCGCGGTGTCGGCCAGGTCCACGGGGTTGGCCTCCGGCCAAAGCCGGGCGAAGGCTTCATGAACGGGTTTCTGGGCTGCCATAACCGCATGAATTAGCTGAATTCTTGGCCCTGACATCGTTAGCTCCATAATTGCGGTGACAAAAAACCGGAATTTTTAAGATTATCCGAAAACAATCATTTAAACCTCGAAAAAAGATTTTAAATAATAAGACAATTCAATCTGTACTGGGAAAACACCCCCCTTCATGGATCCCCTTGAACAATACGCGAAACTGATCAACGGCTGGTTCTGGGAAACTGATCGGGGTAACCGGTTCGTTTACATGAGCGCGAGCGTGGAAACGATAACCGGCATCCCGCCCGAATGGCATTACGGCAAGGCTCGCACTGAGCTTAAGGGTGACGACATTGACGAGGTCTCCTGGGACCGCCACATAAAAGCCTTGGACGCCCGTGAACCATTTTATGATTTCCGTTTTAAGCGCACAGGGCCGGACGGAGAAAGCTGGATTTCAACCAGCGGCGAGCCATTTTACGACGACAACGGCGCCTTTGCCGGGTACCGGGGCGTTGCGCGGGACATCAGCAATGAAATCGCTCTGTCACAAGAGGCAAAACATTCCAGGTCCCGGCTTCAGGATGCCCTTGAAATTATTGACGAAGGATTCGTGTTCTACGACGCCGAAGATCGCCTTGTCACTTGCAATGAAAAATACCGGGACTATTACCCAAAATCCCGAGACCTCATAGTTCCCGGCGCACGTTTCGAAGACATAATCCGGGAAGGTGCAAAACGGGGAGAATACGCAGAAGCCGAAGGGCGCATCGATGGGTGGGTCTCCGAACGCATGGCGATTCACAACGAAGGCAACACGTTCGTCGAGCAAAAACTGGCCGACGGCCGCTGGCTGCGGATTGCCGAACGCCGGACGCCGGACGGCGGCATTGCCGGCTTCCGGGTCGATATCACGGAACTGAAAACAGCCCGCCACGGTGCGGAAAAAGCCAGCCATGCTAAATCCGAATTCCTGGCCACCATGAGCCACGAATTACGCACCCCGCTAACGTCCATTCAGGGTAGCCTTGGGCTGATCAAATCCCTTTTTTCCGAATCCATATCGGACCAAGGAGCCGAGCTTCTTGAAATCGCCTCACGGAATGGAGAGGCCATGCTCACCCTCGTCAACGAACTGCTGGACTACGAAAAAATTATCTCCGGCGCGCTACATATCGAAACCACGCCCCATGACATAGGTGTTTTGACCGCCAAGGTGGTAAAAGACAACCAGGGCTACGCAAACACCCATTCCGTCCGTTTTACCTTCGAGACTCCGTCCACCCCGGTCATCGCCAACGTTCAGGAACACCGGTTTGAACAGGTTCTCCGCAATCTTTTGTCCAACGCCGCAAAGTTTTCACCGCCCGGCTCGAAGGTGAAAATTTCTGTCGACCTTCATGATGGACAGGCGGTTGTCACCGTGGCCGATAAAGGATCGGGGATCCCGGATGATTTCAAAGACATAATTTTCGATCAATTCACGCAGGCGGATTCTTCAGCCACCCGCGAGAAAAAGGGGACCGGGCTCGGTCTGCCCATCAGCAAGGCATTGACGGAAGGCATGGGCGGAACATTGGACTTTGAGACACATCCTGGCGAAGGCTCCATCTTTTTCATCCGATTCCCAAAAACAGAAGCAACTGCAAAGGCTTAATGGTGACTGGATTACGGTTCCCTTACTGGTGAATTCACAGTACGATTCCGCTAAGTCCGGGGCATATTCGGCCAAAGACGTATTTGGCCGGAGACTTATTCGGGAAATGTCGGTCTGCGGCTATTAAGAGGCCGGCCCGACCAGAGGGATCAGGCATGGACAAGCCGCTTTTCGGCTTTCTGAAACTTATCGGAGAGGCGGTTCGTGATCTCGCCCCGATTGTTCTCGTCATCGTTTTTTTCCAGATCATCGTCCTGCAACAGCCGTTCCCCAACATCGGCGGCGTCCTTATCGGGCTGGCCTGCGTCATTCTTGGCTTGGCGTTATTTGTCCAGGGCCTGGAGATGGGCCTGTTTCCCACCGGCAGCGTTTGTTACGATCATTATTTCTGCGCCCAGGCGCTGCATAAC
>JACNJX010000079.1 GCA_014382345.1 Alphaproteobacteria bacterium | reverse complement strand
GCTACCGCCCCTTGTTGGCGAAACAGGATCACCACGCAACCGCGGAAATCCTCAAGGAGGCCAACATCTGCTTTCTCGACGCCGTGACGGCGCGGACGTTTATATACAACAACCATGAGCTCGGCCTCAGGTTCCTGGAGCAAACGGCCCGCGCCCTCGGTGAAACCGAGGAAAGGCTTTACGAGGTGGCCGTGCTCGACGTCCACGTCCGGCTGATTCATTTGCTTTTGCTTTTCCGCGACAATTGGGGCCAGACGTTGGAGGACGGTTCCGTTTCCATCGTTCTGCCCGTCACCCGCGAGGAGATTGCCTCCATGGTCGGCGCCCGGCCGGAATCCATATACCGGGCAATCCGCCGCCTAGAGAGCGACGGTCTCGCCCTGTTCAAGGGACGCCAGGTGCATATCGAGCATTTCGAACTTCTGGCCGAGGAACTCCAAATTAACCTCCAAACGGTCCAATAATTCTTTCTTTTCCTATGCTTGGACCCCTGCCGCGCCGGCCGGAGGGGCAAAACTATTTCCTCAAACATGACATATGCCAGATCGCCCGAAACGCGGTTGCGCTAGAGTTTCTTGGTGTTTTTCTTTTTCTTGTTGAAGAGAGGAGATCCAGGAAATGGATGCGAAACTCTCTGCTACGCGCAGACAGTTCATGGGAACTCTTGGTGTAGCTAGCGTCGCAGCTGCCGGAACGGCAATTGCCCCCAAGGTTTCCTATGCCGCTACGAAAGGCGCACGGTACGCAATGGTCATCGACACCAGGCGGTGTTCGGGGTGCCATGCGTGCAGCGTCTCGTGCAAAAGCGAGTATGATGTCCCGCTTGGCGGGGTTCGCTCGTGGGTCGAGTACGTCGAGTATGGTGACTATCCGGACGTCAAACGCGGATTCCTGCCACGACTTTGCAATCAATGCGGCGCGCCGCCTTGCGTGGATGTCTGCCCGATAAAAGGGGCCACATATAAACGTGAGAGCGACGGCATTGTGGTCGTCAACGACGATCTGTGTAACGGCTGTGCGAAGTGTGTGACGGCTTGTCCATACGACGCCCGGTTCATGAACCCGACGAAAGGCGATCCGTCCCTTACCAAGGGTGTAGGCGTCGCAGATAAATGCGATTTCTGCCTGCATCGAATCGAAAAAGGGGTCGCCCCCGCTTGCGTCAACACGTGCCCGGGTCGGGCTCGTGTTTTCGGTGATTTGAACGATCCTGACAGCGAAGTGAAGAAGCTGGTTCAGGGAAACAAAACGGTGGTCCTGTTACGGGATGAGAAAACCAAACCGAGGGTTTTCTATATCGGCGCCGATTACGTCACCAATGGCGGGTTCAAAGACCACGGAACCCATCAACAACTGCTGACGCACCGGCTTGAGCGGTCCACCAAACGCCACGACAACTTGAGGGGATACCGCCATGTTTAACCGCAGAAGCTTTCTGAAGATGAGCGCCCTGGCGGCGTCAGCCTCTGTCGCCGGCGGAGCTACCCTGAGCAGCGCTGCCGAACTGCCGATCCACGGCGGCGTGGATTTTTCACCGAAAACCGGCAAAAAACGGGAAATGGTGCCCAGCTCCTGCTGGCAATGCGTTACCCGTTGCCCCAACGTCGGTTATCTGGAAGACGGCAAACTCGTAAAGATCGAAGGACATCCGAAGTCCATTCGCACGGAAGGCGTGATGTGCGCCAAGGGCCAGGGCGGGATCAATCATATTACCGATCCCGACCGCATCCTTTACCCGATGCGCCGCGTCGGCAGGCGGGGCGAAGGGGAATGGAAGCGGGTGTCCTGGGACGAGGCCATCGGTGAGCTGACCGAACGCCTTAAGAAATTGCGTGACGAGGGCCATCCGGAGAAGTTTGCCTTCCACTACGGCCGCATGAAGTCGAGTTCGAGCAAGGCGATCAAGGCGTTCCTGTCCAATTACGGGACGGCCTCGATCGGCAACCACACCTCGATTTGCGAATCCGGTAAATGGACGGGTCAAGAGCTGACCTGGGGCAAGCACTACGACAACTGGGATTTCGACAATACCAAGTTTGTCCTCAACTTCGGCAGCAGTGTGCTCGAAGCCCACACCAACCATATCCCGACCGCTCATCGCCTGTTGTGGGCGATGGCCGACCGTGGGGTGCGGATGGTGACCTTCGACGTGCGGTTGTCGAATACGGCCGCTCGCTCCAGCGAGTGGGTTCCCGTCAAGCCGGGAACGGACCGCGCCGTCATCCTCGCCATGTGCAACGTCATCATGAAAGAGGGGCTCTTCAAGGGCGAGGGCGCGGGTTTCCTGAAGTTTGTCAGAGCGACAAAGAATACGAACGCGTCGCTCGGCGACAAGGTCGCTACATTGAAAACCCACCTGGCGCCGTTCTCGCCGGAATGGGCGGAAAAGATCAGCGGTGTCCCGGCGAAGAAGATCGTCGAGATCGCACGTGAATTCGCGACCACCAAACCGGCAACCCTGATCAGCTATCGCGGTGCCGTCGCCCATCACCATGGTGCCGACACCGAACGGGCGTGTCAGATGCTGGCGTCCATCACCGGCAATATCGACAACCCGGGCGGCCGTCTGGTGGCGGTCGGCGCCAAATGGAAGTACCCGAAAGGCCCGAAGAAGAAACCCAAATCCAGGAAGCTGAAAATCTTCGACGGTCCCAAGGGTGCGGCGGCGTTTCCGACCCACCACATCAGCCATAACGTCCTCGAGATGATCAAGGACGGCTCGGCCGGTCGGCCGGATATCTATATGTGGTACTGCTACCAGCCGGTCTATGCCAACGGCGATGTCCAGAAGAATATCGATATTCTCAAGGACGAGTCGTTGGTTCCGTTCCTGGTTTGCTGCAGCCCGCACTATGACGAGTCGGCGGCGCTTGCCGACCTCATCCTTCCCGACGCGACATACCTGGAGCGCTGGGACTACGAGGACATGGTGTCGCCGACCCAGGTCGCGGAATATGCCATCCGGCAACCCCTGGGGAAACCCATGGGCGAGGTCCGTGACCTCAGCGACGTCTTCTGCGATATCGCCAAACGATTGGGCTTCCCGCTTGGCTTTAATTCGAAGAAGGAGTTCGTACAGCAGGCCTGCGATATGACGTCCGGCATCAAGAAGGCCGGCGGGTTCGAGTTCATGCGCCGCGAAGGCGTTTGGCACGACCCGAAAGCCAAGCCCAAGTTCTACTCGTACAAGAAGGAGATATCGGCCAAAGCCCTTAAGAAGGCCGGTGTAATACTCGATGAGGAGACGGGCGTCTATTGGAACTGGAAAAAGGCTAAGGTGAAGAGCGAGGCCGAGGCCCGCAAGAAAGGCTACACCCATACGAAGAAGGCATATAAATCCTATGTCGGTCAGAAGATCGGCGATATGGTCTACAAGGGCTTCGTGCCGGATAAGGTCAACAAAACCGGATTCATGGAACTCTATTCGGCGTTGATGGAGGAAAAGGGGCTCAACCCCCTGCCAACATGGACACCGATTCCGGAGCACGAAAGGATGACCGGCAAAGAGCTCATCCTCACCACCTACAAGGAGCCAAGCCAGATCCATTCGCGGTCTCAAAACTGCAAGTGGCTGACCGAGATCACCCACGAAAACCCAGGTTGGATAAACCCGGAAACGGCAGCGAGCCTAGGGATTCGCGACGGCAACCGGATCGAGGTCAAGTCGGCGGTCGGTGCGATCGAAACGACGGCTCGTGTCACTCCGGCCGTGGTGCCTGGCGTCGTTGCCATCTCGCACCACTGCGGACACTGGGAATACGGTCGCTATGCGTCCGGAAAACGAACACCTAATTCAGAGGGCGATGCGGACTTTGCCCGGAAGTGGTGGCAGAATTCCGGGGTCCACCCGAACTGGATCATCCCCAATGCACCAGACCCGATCAGCGGTCAGATGCGGTGGATGGACACGGTAGTCAAGGTGACGCCGGTTTAGGACGATGACGAAAACGGATGACAAAAGCATTGTCGATCATCCGGACGACTTGGCCAGGATAGCCATGGGGCGAAGCAGCCTTTATGGCTTCCTGGCCTCTATTTTTCGCAAGGAACTCGACGGCAAGACCTATAACGAAATACGGTCGCCTGAATTTCGTGAGGCTTTGAGCGAGTTCGATGTCGAGTTGGACGGCGCGTTCATCGACGAACCGGCGGAAAATGTTCTCGAATCTCTGGCGGTCGAATATGCGGCTCTTTTTCTTGGGCCCGGCGGCCATATCTCGCCGCACGAATCCGTCCAGCGGGGCGGCGGCAGTCTGGATGGACCCGAAACCGACGCCGTGAAATCCTATATCCAAGCCGCGGGAATGCGCTTCGACGAACACGATCAGCAAATGCCAGACCACATCAGCATAGAGCTGGAATTCATGGGACACCTGGTCGGCGAGGAAGCGAAGGCATGGATCGATGGTGATTCGGAAAAGGCCCGGAACGCGCTGGAGTTCCAGAAGGATTTCCTAGGAAAGCATCTTGGGGGATGGGCCGGGGATTTCTTTACCGAAGTGACGGACCGGACGAAGGCTCCATTTTACCGCGAAATAGCGCGCCTCGCTGCCGATTTCATCGCCACCGAAAAAAAAGAGATTGAAACCCGCCTCGGGGTGCAGTGAAGCCCTCACATTCTATTCGGGGCCGGTCTTTCATGGTATTCCACTTTCAGGAAACAAGTAGGCATTCATCGCCGATGCGTGTTTAAACATACCATCGTGCGTCATGGTTCCTGGCAATTTTCTAGCCAAATAATATGGCAACCATGGATTAAATCCTGTCAGTTACCATGTTGAAGAATGTCCGCTTATGACCCAAAGCGGACGTTCAGTGGATTTCGAAATTAGTTGGTTAAAAGCAAAAATAAGCCACCTGATTGCGGGGGCAAAAATTCAATTGCCCTCATCAACAAACGTTATTGGCGGCATGGAACGGCGATCGATTTCCAAGTGAAATAAATCTGGGCGGCCATAATGGCCTGTCACATCCAGTGCTTTGCGTGAACTTCGCGCAGCCTCCGGATCAATGGTTGCGTACAGAATGCCCTTTTCGTTATGGAGCGGCCCGGCGACGATACCGCCAAAGGGCTTGACCACGACAGCGTCGCCAGAGTTTATCCATTCATCGTTCTCGAACAGCTTATCCCGCTCCGGAAACGCCTCGGGTATATCGGCCCCCTGCAGGGCAGTCGCCGTGCTCACAACCCAACAGCCCCCTTCACGGGCAATGTGATTCATCGAAGCTTGCCAGGTTTCACCGCAATCCCAGGTCGGAGCGACATAGATGTCAATATTCTGCGTATAGAGGGCGTAACGTGCCAGCGGCATATAGTTTTCCCAACAGATGAGGCAGCCAATCCTGCCGACCGGGGTCTCGACGACCTTTAAGCCGCTGGCATCACCCATACCCCACACCATCCGTTCGGGATTTGTCGGCATCAATTTGCGGTGACGGTTCAAAATCGAGCCATCGGTCCCTATAACGACGACGGTATTGAATAATGTGGTTCCGCTGAACTCCGCGTCGATTTCATTGAGCCCCATCACGACAACGACTTGGTGTTTCGCCGCAGCCTCGGAAATGGGATCGAGACCGCCCGCCCCGATATCGACCGAATTGTTTCGCAATTCGGCATGAAGTGTGTTGCCAAGCGTCATGTCTCCACCAGGACGAAGCCGCCATATCCAAGTGGGGTATCCGGGAAGGTAAGCTTCGGGAAAGACGACAAGCTGCGCCCCCTCGCCGACAGCCTCATCAAGCGTTTCCAGTGCCCGATCCATTGTGGCCTTCAGGTCAAGAAGCACCGGTGGTTTTTGGCAAACGGCAACCTTTACGTCCATGACACCCCCTTTATATACAACTAATGATCTAATTTACGCATATAGGAGCTGACGAGACAGGCTTCATTGCCAAAAGACGTCAGGAGAAGCCTGAAAAGCATGTCCGCTTTGCCCCCGAAAGCGGACTCTTTTACGGGTTTTTCTCTCAAGCGGTGACCGCGTTCATCCGTCTGTCCACCTCGACGTGCACATCCCGCCGCCTGCGGTCGGGGCCGAAGAATTTTCCGTTTCGCACGAAGACGCGCTCGTTCTCGACGACCGAACAAATCCGGCTGTAGATGCTTTTCGGCGACACCGGCTTGGCCAGGTATTCGGACATGCCTGCGTCCCTGGCGGCAAGCACCTGCCGCCTTTCCGTATTGCCGGAGCAAACGATGATCGGGACGTAGGGATTGGGGCTGTCCGGGTCGTTGCGGACACGTTCGATAAAGGAAATCCCGTCCAGTTCCGGCGCCCAATCGCTGATAATAATGTCGGCCTCCGTGGCGGCGAATAACTCGTAGGCCTTGTCGGCGTTATCGGTACTGCGGCCCTTGCTGACGCCAAATTCCCTGAACACGTTGGTCATCAAACGGCGGATCAGGCTATTGCTTTCCAGGATAAGGACGTTGATTTCCGAAAGGTTATAACTCTGCATGACATGTCCCGGTCTGTTGAGGTTAAGGTTTTATTAAGCAATCGGGATGCCAAAACGGAAGCCGGGAACGGAAACCAGGAAATCAGGGCATTGCCAATGCCCTGCCCTTTACAAGTTTTTGAAAATCCACAGGCCGTGGAAAGAATCATCCTACCCGGTGGGCAATACTTACCCGCCGTCCATAAGGCATAAGACTCTCTGAAATTTATGAAAAAGGCCGGGTCAGGCCATCAGGTCTGGGGCCGCTGCTGGCTCATCTGGGCGAGGAAGTTCTTGGCCGAGCCCGCATGCAGGAGCGCCAGCGCGCAGCCCAGTTCCCGGTCTTTCTTTTTGCCGATGGCGGGACAGGAATTTTCCGGCACCCGTGGGCGTTGCACGGAATTGCCCGAGTCCTTGCCGACGGCGGGGATGGCGCCCGGCAGGTCTGTCTCGTGGCGATCTTTGCTTTCCTTGGCCGGATAGATGACGATATCCGGCAGTACGCCGCGAGCCTGGATGGTGTGCCCGGAGGGCGCGTAATACAAAGACGTCGTCAGCTTCAAGCCGCCTTCCACCGGCATCGGCAGGATGTTCTGCACCGATCCCTTGCCGAAAGATCGGGTGCCCATCAGAAGGGCCCGGTGATGGGATTGCAATGCGCTGGCGACGATTTCGGATGCCGACGCCGATCCGGCGTTGATCAGCACCACCATCGGCGCGCCATTGGCAAGATCGCCGGCTTGGGCCATATGGGACCGGTCGTGGCCCCGGTTGCGGCCGCGCACGGAAACAATTTCGCCTTTTTCGAGGAAGCTGTCGGCCAGGATCAGGGACTGGTCCAGCAGCCCGCCCGGATTGTTGCGTAAATCAAGAACGACGCCGGCCAGCCTGCTGCCAAGCTTGGCGTGGATATCGGACATGGCGTTTTCGATCCCGGATTCCATTTTTTCGGTAAACCGGGCGACGCGGACATAGCCGATATCGCCTTCGATGCGCCAGCGCACGGCCTTGACCTTGATGACGGCGCGGATAATGCGGACCGGAAAATCCGATCGGCCCGGACGGCGGATGGTCAGGGTGATCCCCGTTCCCGGCCTGCCGCGCATCCGCTTGACGGCTTGCGAGATGGTTTTGCCTTTGATCGGCTCGCCGTCGACGTGGGTAATCAAGTCGCCCGCTTTGATCCCGGCGAGCGCCGCCGGGGTGTCTTCGATCGGCGAGATCACCTTGACCAGATCTTTTTCCATGGTGATCTGAATACCCAGACCGCCGAATTCGCCGCGCGTCTTAACGAAGGTTTCGTGGAAATCATCGGCGTTCAGATAGACCGAATGCGGGTCCAGGGACGCCATCATGGATGTCAGCGCGGCCTCGACCAGGGCCTTGGGTGCCAGGGTTCCTGGCTTGGCCTTGGTTTCGCGCACCCCCTTGATGGCGGCGTCGATCAGCGTGGCGTCTGGAATTTTACGCACATAACCGGCGCGCACCCGGCGGAAGGCAAAATCGAAATAGTCCAGCCGGTCCATCTTGTCCGGTTGGCTGGAATAGGCCCGGTAGACGGTCTTGAAACGGTCCAGTTGTTTTTGTGTTTCTTCTGAAAGGGGCGCGCTGTCGGTGCGCAACACGCTGAGAACCCTGGACAGGGTGGACTGTCCCGAAGAACACCCCGAAAGAGAGATCGACAGGACAAGCGCTAGAATGCCGCCCGCCATCAATTGCCAGGAGCGGGCCCCTGACGGAAAACCGTGTAGAAGGCGCCGAAGGGCCCTATTTCCTGTATCAGACGCCATTCGGCCCCGCTTAACCGTCCGCCGTGATCTGGCTGATCAATTCACCAAGAACCCGTTCGGCATCATCGTTGTCGACCTGACAGGTGCCGGCATTCTCATGACCGCCGCCGCCGTATTTCAGCATCAAGTCGCCAATGTTGGTTTTCGACGTGCGGTTGACGATGGATTTGCCGGTGGCGAACACGGTGTTCAGCTTGTTCAGCCCCCACATGATATGGATGGAGATATTGGTATCCGGAAACAGCGCGTAAATCATAAACCGGTTGCCGGCACAGATGGTTTCCTCCTCGCGCAGGTCGAGGACCGCGAGGTTACCGTGTACCGTGGTACAGCGCTTGATCTGGTCCTTGAAGTCGCCCAGTTGCTCGTTATAGAGATCGACCCGTTCCTTGACATCCGGAAGGTCCAGGATTTCATCCACCGTATGATCGCGGCAATAGTCGATCAGCTGCATCATCAGGTTATAGTTGGAAACGCGGAATTCCCGGAACCGCCCGAGCCCCGTGCGCGCATCCATGAGATAATTCAACAAAGGCCAGCCGTCGGCGTTGAGGATTTCGTCTTCCGTGAACTGGGCGGAATCGCCTTTGTCCACGGCTTCCATCATGTCATCGGACACGTTCGGGAACTTGTCCTTGCCGCCGTAATGGTCATAAACCACCCGGGCCGCGGACGGCGCATCGGGATCAATAATATGATTGTCCGGCTGATGTCCGTTGGCGCGGGAAATTTCACTGGAATGATGATCAAAAGCCAAATGAACACCTTCCACAAATGGAAGGTTGGTGGTGATGTCGGTTTCGGAAATCAGAATCGTGCCGTCCTGCATGTCCTTGGGGTGGACGAACTTGATATCGTCGATGATGTCGAGTTCCTTCAACAATACGGCGCAGACCAGACCGTCGAAGTCACTGCGGGTGACCAATCGAAACTTGTCGTCGCTCATAATTCCTTACCTTCCCTTTAATTCTGGCCCTTTAATTCTGACCCTTTAATTCTGGCCCTTAGATACCCCCATTTCGGGGTATTGGTAAATGACGGCTCCATCTTACCCTAACCATTCTGCATAGTAGAAGCCCTTAAAGAGGCCAAAGACCCTACCCTGGACCAAGTAAACGTTCGGTTAAGGGGCTTCGCCGGAAGCCGGCCCCGACCTGAATTCATGCACCAGCCAGACGTTGACGCCCAGCAAAATAACGGCGCCCGCCTGATGGAGCGCAGCCAGTGAAATCGGCACCACCAGCAAAAGGGTCGAGATGCCGAGACCAAGCTGGACCACGACAACCGCGCCCAGGACCTGAGCCGCAAGGCGTTGCGAGTCCGCCAGTCCTGCCCTTCCGGCCCGCCACCAGAACACCGCAACTGAGAGTAGAACCGTTATCGCCAGAACCCGGTGATCGAACTGCACGGTCATGACGTTTTCAAAAATATTCAGGTATGGCGGCGACATGTCCCCCAGACCGTCCGGGATCAGATCGCCGTCCATCAGCGGGAACGTGTTGTAGACATGCCCGGCGTCAAGACCGGCAACGAACGCGCCGGACACGATGGTCACGGAAATCAGGCCGAGCAGCGCCCAGGCGGCGCGCCCGAAACGGCGGCTGACCTGTTCTCCGTCAGCAGGAACATCGGGAACCGGTTTCAGAAGGCCGAGGGCGACCCACAGGACTGCAGCGAAAATGACAAGCGCCAACCCTAAATGCGCCGCCAGCCGGTACTGGCTGACGTCGGGCCGGTCAACCAGCCCGCTTTTCACCATATACCAGCCCAGCACGCCTTGCAGAGCGCCCAGAACGAAAAGTCCGGTCACCTTCCAGAGCAGCGCCCCCTTAATAAAACCCTTGAAGGTGAATACCGCCATGGGCACGAAAAAGACGATGCCGATCATCCGCCCCATCAGCCGGTGCAGATATTCCAGCCAGAAAATCGATTTGAATTCATCCACCGTCATGCCGGCGTTGACCTTATGGTATTCTGGAGATTGGCGGTAATCAGCGAACACCGCTTCCCAGGTCTCCGCATCCAGCGGCGGCAGCCAGCCGGTCACCGGATGCCAGTTGACCATGGACAGGCCCGATTCCGTCAGCCGGGTCACGCCGCCCAGAACGACCATGAAAAAGATCAGGGCGCAGATCGAAAAAAGCCAGGCGGCGACGGGTTTTGCGTGTTGGGGAATCATGAGGACAGATTAAACGTCAGCGCCCGGAGATCAAACGTCTGGCTCAATAATTTCCCGGCCCAAGGCGCGCGATAGCAGCATGTACACCTTGCCGACATCCGAGGACAGGAAGACGCTCTTGAGCATGCCTTCCTGATCGCGCTTCTTGGCTTCGCCGAGCATGACCTCGAAGTCGCTGAAATAGCGGTTGACGTATTCGCGGAATTCTCCGTCTTCCTGGTATTTGTCGCGGATCGCGGTCAGGCGGGCCTTTTCCCGGAAGCCCAGCATCTTGCGCACGAAGACCCCCTTCTCGCCCCGGGTGAAGCGCCGCCAATCGTCTTCGGTGATCTGAGTTTCCAAAACCCGGCTCATGTCGACGGCGACGGATTGCAGGCGTTCGGAAATAAAGCTCGACTGGTGGATAAAGTTCTCTAGCCCGATTTCCTCTTTTCGCCCTTCCAGGGCTTTCAGGACGGCATTGGCCTCGTTGGTCGCTTTTCGCATTTCCGTAGTCTGATAATCCAGCGCCTGGCTGACCTGAGACGCGTTCTGGGCGACGGCTGCCGTAACCCGCGTCAGGGAGTCGGAATGACCGCTTACCCTCTGGTCCCAGGCTGCGACCTTGCCAAGAGCGACTTCGGTGACGCTGCCCAGTTCGTGAGCGCGCCGGGTCAGCGCCTTGCTCAACGATTCAACGCCGGCTTCGGCTTGGCTGTAGGTGGTCGCCATGGTCGACATCTGGCGTTGCAGGGACTCCGTCGTCCCGCCCAGGGTGGACGCCGCATGTTCGGCTTCCTGGCTGGCTGCGGAGGCCTGCTCGCGGAAGGCGTCGAGCACCTTCGTCAGTTTCGAGGCATTCAGGTCCGACGCCACGGTGGCCTCGGCCGAGCGTTGGGTCAGGGACTCGCCGACACGGGACAGACGGGCGACGGCTTCCTCGGATGAATTGCGAACCAAATCCGTTTGATGGCTCAGGTTGTCGGCGGTCTGCTCAATGGTCGCGACAGAGCGTTTTTCGATGGCCTCCAGTTCCTGCAATCGTGCACGAAGTTCATTGCCGGCGCTTTTCAAACCGCTTCCGGCGGCATCGGACATCGCATTCAGTTGTTGGTAATTGCTTTGCAGATCGATGCTCAGGGTCTCCATCTGAGACACCGCCTTGTCGGAAATCATGGACATGGAGTGTCCATGATTTTGCAGCTGATCAGCGGCCTGGGACAGAGACTTCGATGCGTCGCCGGAATTCTGGACGACCTCCCGGGCCCGGACCTGCAGGCGTTCACCGACCTTATCCAGATCGACGGACGCTTTGCTGGAAATGTCGGAAAGGCCGCTCGCCTGTTGGCTCAGGGTATCGGAGAAGCTCCGCACATGTTGGGACGCCGTATTGTAGGTCTGTGTCATTTCCCGGGAACTGCGCCCCAGCAAACCGCTGACATCATCGAAGCGTCCGCGCGCCTGATCGAGCGAAGAATTCAATTCCCCGACATGGGTGGAGAGCGATTCCGCAATGCCCTTCAGGTTAGCCGCGGCGCGTTCCGATTCTCCGGTCGCCGTCTCCACATGATTACGCATCTGCTCGCTGACCTGGGTGATTCCGGAAACGGCGGCTTCCGAGGATCGCGATATCTCCACGGTGCCGGCCTTCAGAGTCCCCGTCACGTTGTCAACCCGGGTGACCGCCAAATCCGAGATCGCGCCCAGACGGTCCGTGTTTTTGACGATTTCCGCATCAACCGCCTTCAGGCGTTCCGCCGCCCCGTCACTGAGTTCGTCAAGTTCCTTGGTGTGTTTTTCCAGTGTCCCGCCGACCTGATCGATCTGTTGCGACGCCTTGGAGGAAACACGAGACAAATCCTCGGACTGGCGGTGCATGACTTCGGTCACCAGGGACAGAAGCTGCGCCGCACGGTTGGCGCCGACCTCAAGATCGCGCGACCGGTCGATAAAGGCGGTCCCGGCCTTGTCCACGTCGGCAACGGCCTTGTCGCCGGATTGGCTGAGGGTCTCCGACGTCCGGGTCAGAATTTCCGACACATCCATCATTTTATCGGCGGCGCGATCGGATGTAATTTCCACCTCGGACAACGAGCGGCGCATGTCTTCCCCGAAGTTCCGCAGTTTTTCCCCGGCCTGTTCGCCCGCGCTATCCAGTTCGCCGGCCCGTTGGCTCATGATCCGGCCGGTGTTCAGCATCATCTTTGCCGCCCTGGCGGATGTCTGCACCAGCCGGTGGGTGCGGTCGTCCAGCAGGCGGGACATGCCCTCTACCTCGCCCGTAGCCTTGGCGGTGACCTGACTCAGGGTTTGCGCCCGGTCGTTCACCATGTCTCCCAGTTCCTTGAGCTGAAGCGTGGCTGTTTCCGAACGCCCATTGATATCCTCCAGGTGCTGGCGGAAGGTATCTGCGACCTGGACCGTCAATTCGGATGAGGTATCGATTTCCTGGGCGGCCTGCTTCAAAGCCTGACGGACCAGCCCTACGTCCGATGCGCCGCGTCCGGAAACCTTGCTCAGATCGGCTGAATGTTTTTGCAGGGCTTCGGCCAGTTCGCTGATCTGACCACCGGCCTTCTCGGACGCCTGGGAAATTTCCTCGCTCCTTTGGCGCAGCGAGTCCCCGACCGCGCCGACTCTGAGGACGCTCTGGTTGGCGACCTGGGCAAGGACATCGGCCCGCTCGTTCAGGGCCTGTCCGGCCTCATCGACATCCCGGACGGCCTGTTCGGCCAATTGGGACAGGTCCCCGGACCGGGCCTTGATTTGAAGTCCCGCTACATCGATCTGGCCCAGGGCCGTTTCCGTGATCTGGTTCAGCTCCTGGCCACTCCGTTTCAAGCGCTCGCCCACGGCATCCGCGCCGACCGCCGTTTGCTGCGCCAGCTCATTGATTTCCCGCGCCTGCTGCCGGAAGGCATCTCCCGTGCCACGCACTTTTTCAGTGGCCTTGTCGACCGTCACCGTCAGATCCTGGGATTGTTCCTTCAACGCGCCGCCCATGGCGTGAATTTTTAGGGTCACGGCGTCGGCCGTCTGATTCACGGCTTCCGACTGACGGACCAGATTGACCTCAATCTCCGATGTCTTGATCTGAACCCGCTCCGCCGTCGCCGTCAGGGCGTCCTCCTGGTGGCGTAGGGTTTCGCGCATGACATCGACCTGCCCCTGGGCCTGTTCCGTTTGCAGGGTCATGTCGCGGATATGGCCTTTCAGGTTCTCCGCCCCGGCGCGGACGACGGAAATGGAACTCTCCGCCGTAGCCTCAAGCTTGCCGATCCGCTCATCCAATGTGTCACCGGCCTGCTCTACGCCGCCTTGAATCATGGTCACGGAGTCTTCCACGCTTGCGCGAAGGGTGCGGACGTTCTGTTGCGTGGCTTCCGCCGCGCGCCCGGCGCCGTCCTCAATGGCGGAAATCGTTTCGTCCGCCGACAGGCGGACATCCCGGAAACTCTGGCGGATGGTCTCTCCCGCCTTTTCCGCGCCCTCGGTAACGGTCGAAACCGTTTCGTCGGCCGCGCCCCGCATTTCCCGGATGCGCAGCTGGATGGCGTCCGCCGCCTTGCCGGTGCCATCCTCGATCACGGAAACCGTTTCTTCCGCCGACAGCTGCAAGTCTTCCATATGCTGATGGATGGTATCGCCGACCTGGCTCGTGCCGTCCCGGATAACCGTCACGGTTTCGTCTGCGGACTCGCGCAACGCCGCGATCTGGCGTTCGACGGCAGCGCCCGCATGCTCGGCGCCGTCCTCGATATGGGACACCGTGTGATCGACCGATTGGCGCAGCGCCTCGCTCCGCTGCTCCAGGGTTTCGCCGGCCTGTTGGATGCGGGCGGCGGACTCGACCGAGACGGTGCCCAAATGGTCGGAGCGGGCTTTCAGGGCATCTGCCGATTCATGGGTCCTGGCTGTGGCGTTATCGGCGGCCTCCATCAGCTCGGCGGTGCGGCGGTTGAGAATTTCCGAAAGGTCCTCGACCCGCGCCGACGCCCGGTCGGAACTGACGGTCAGGTCGCGGGTACGCAGATTGAGCACATCGCCGGTCTCGCGTGCGCGCTCGGACGCGCGCTCGGATACGGTTTCCAGCTCGACGGTCTGGTTGCGCAAGGCTTCGGCGACGGCGTGCGCCCGCAAATCAGCGTCTTCGGAGACCTGGGATAATTCGATGGCGCGCTGGCGGACCAGGGCGCTGGCTTTTTCTCCCCGCTTCAGCGCCTCTTCCGACGCCCGGCTCAGGTCGCGGGACTGCTTGCGCAGGCTTTCGGTGATTTCGCGGATGCGCGTTTCCGCCTTATCGGAGGGGTAAATCAGCCGCTGCAGATGCCAGCGCAGCGATTCGGTATCGCGTTTCAGGCTTTGCCCGCGTTCCCAGAAGGCGATCACCATCCACAACAAGGCCAGCGGCGTAAACGCGCCGGCGGCCAACCCGCCGACTTCGTGCGGCAGCAACTCGGTCAGGTTGCCCCAGCCGAAGACGCCTTCGACGTAATCGTAGACGCCCCATACCCAGGCCCCGCTGAGCAGCAATCCGAACAGACTGTAAAACCGGAAACGCAGGGAAAACGGCTTCTTCCAGAGATCGCCGTCTCCGAACGCATCGCCGGTTCCTTCGGGAATACTACCGGCGTCCTCGCCCTCCGGCGGAAGGTCGAAGTCATCCTGTTCCGGTTCCGCCGGCTTCCCCGCTTTTGCGCCTTTTTTCTCGGCCATGCCTGCCGCCCCAATATGTCTTCGTTATTCGTCCTTCGCCCAGGGACAGCCAAGATCATACACCGCTATATACGGTGGGTAAATGGGGCATTAGTCACAAGATATTGGGAATTTTAGCCCTGATAGGACACGTCCAGCGGCACGGAAACCGCCGATAGCCTCCTAAGGAACGGACTTCATGAACTTAGGGTCTACTTACGCCCATATGCAGACTTTTAGAGGCCAGCCTCAGAATCCCGCTGTTAACCCCAAGCGGACCATGCCCTTTACAGGCTCGCTAATCGATCTAAGTATCCGAATTTCTTTCGGGCAGGATGTTTTCGCCTGCCAGTAAATCCTCCACAAAGTAGGCCGCAAGTTCGTTTCGGCCTGTGACTCCCGCCTTTTGATAGACGGCGCTGCTTTGGCTCTTGACGGTTCCGGGGCGGGTGTCCCGGACGTCTGATATTTCTTGGGTAGATAGCCCTTTGATCAGCAACAACGCTATCTCACGCTCGGAAGGCGTCAATTCCCAGGCATCGAATTTTGCATAGATCACGGCCAACAACTCGCCGGAGGCGACTTGGACAAAGGCTCGTGCCTCACGGTGTTCCCGCAGCAGCCGCTTGATCTGCCAGCCAATGGCCACCAAGGCAAATGCCAGGGTGATTGTCGAGATGAATTCAATGACACCGTGATCCACCCACGGGGCTGCGATGTCCATATGGAAAATATCCGCCGATACGTCCAACAGGAAGAAGGCTTCACATATGGCGATGACCACAAAGGAAACGATGAGAGACTGAACCTCAAAGGCTTTCTTATTCTTCATCGCGATTCTCGATCACACTTTCCTTTATGTCAGGATGTACCCGCGCACGATCCCAACACAAGTATAGCGTCCTTATCAATCATCGTCATAGTCGCCGCTATTGGCCCGTTTATGGCAGGCAATACAGTTTGCTTTGGATTTGACCTTAGGGTCTTTCCAGGCCCGCCCCGGAACCTCCTCATTGTGTTCCCGGACCCAGTACGGTGTTTCCGTAATCCGCAAGGGGGCGGAGGTTTTGGATAATCCTCTCATGAATTTTCCACCCAACCAACTGGAATCCGCGGCATTTTTCAGGTGGTATGCTGTAATGTGACGGACCGTTTTTGCATCCAAAGACGCGTCCTCACCAAAGTGATTGGGTAATCCATCCATGATTTTCTGCCACGATTTTTTGGGCAGCATTTGAGGTTGGAACGCCATATGGCAGGCCCCGCACTCTTTGGCAACGACCTGATCCATGACGGGTTTGTAGCGTTCGTCGGCTTTCACCGCCGTGCCGGCAAGAAGAACCATTGCGGCGGCAGTGAAATAAATTCCTCGGTTAACAAACATATTCATTCTCCTATACGGCGGGGGTTATTGAGCGATCATGAACGTCAGGAAGTCGCCCTTTTCCAACGCGGTGCAAACCCGCCCGAGGACGCTATTGCAATTACGCCGGAACCACTTTTCTACCTTTTTGATGTTGGTGTATCGGTCGGGAGTTTTAGACAACGCCAACGGGGCGATTTCCTTGCCGGCCCGGGTTTGGCCGACACCGGTCGGGCTGCTGGTATGGCAAGAGGTGCAAGACGGGGTGTCCGGCTTTCCCGTCGCCGGACGCGAGGAAAAAAGGATGCGTCCCCGGTCGGCGGAAAAGGCTTCAAAGGTTTTGTCCCGTGCCTTGGCCTCAGAGGCATAGCCGGCAATGTTTTTCTGCAGTTGGCTAGCTGACGCAGGGCTCATACTCAGCACCACCCAGCCGGAAGCTAAGGCGAAGATGATCAATCGGCGTGCGGATACAGTTCTGAATAAACTCATTTTGGATCTCCTGAGGGCAGATGAATTTTGGCGTCGTCAAACCGGCCTGACGCCGCATCTTTGTGACAACCATTGCAGTTAACTTTTGATCCAACCGCTTTTTGGCGAAATACGGATGGGCCAATGTCCTGATGGCGCATTTTCCAAAAAGGGGTGTCGGTGATACGAAGAGATGCCGTATCGATCCTCCCCACCCATTGCGCGGCTTCGGTATCAAACGTCTCGGCAGGGTTCCCGTTGAGGTAGACGTTAATGCTCTTGGCGGTTTCCGCATCGAGAGAGGCATCCTCGCCATAGTGATCCGGCAAACCGTTCATAAGGACGCGCCACGCTTGCTTGGTCCGCAGGCTGGGATGGTAAGCGTGGTGGCAATCTCCACACTCGCTTTCATAAGCAACCGGAACCTGCGCGACTCTCCAACCGGAGGGCGGCTTGTCGGCAAGCTTCATTCCAACACCGAGCAGCACAACGCCCAGCGTTAAAAACAAGACGCCTCCCCGGACCGTGTGCGTTCCTCCCGGGGCGTCGGACGGCAATTCCGCCGTCACCTTTTTCCCCGTAATCATTGCCGTGAGAACGGGATGCCGAAAAATACGTGTTTCAACAAATACACCGAGCAGATGAATGGCGATGGCGCTGACTAGGCCCCATGCGGCGATTTTGTGAATTTCTCCCGCGACCTCCCCTGTTTTAAAAGTCGTCACGGAGGCTAGGGGGCCAAGATTTTCCTGCCCCCCCAAGACCACTAAACCGGTCACGACCAATGAGATCAGAACAAGAAGCAGAATGACGATCATCAAGGCCCCTACCGGATTGTGACCGGTGTGATCTTGAGGTTTCCTGTGAAGGATTGAACGGAGATGCCTGTGCACGCCATCGCGCGTCAGAGGAAAAGTCCTAAACTTGCTGTAGTGACTGCCAAAGAAGCCCCAGACAAACCGAAAGGTTAAGAGCGTCCCTAGCGCATAACCGGCGAAAACGTGGAGATCGAGCCACCATTCTGGGGGAAAAAATCCCGTAACACCGGCAACAGCGACGACACAGACCATCGCCCAGTGGAAAAGCCTGAGCGGCAAATCCCAAACCAGGGTTGCCTGCAAAGACTGCTTTGTGTCTATCCGAGAAGTATATGGGGGTAAATTGCCGTCCATTGCGCTGACCGCCGAATTGATTTCGATGCAGACAACGATGTACGGTTTCGGTGCACCCAACAATCAACCAAAGTGTCGAACCGGGGCGTATAGAACTATGGTTTATGCGTGATTGGGTGCCGTTTGCATGACTTGGCTATCGTCTTGCCGACCGCTTCTGGCTAAACCCGGAAGTAACGGGAGTTCCGCCGGAGGCCTGCTTTCAAGCGCTTGAGCTAACATCGACACGGTAAGCCCTTAGCAAATTGCGGCGTTATTTCTGATTGCAGAATCTAGAACATGTGCTGCCCGCCGGTGACCCAGATTTCGGTGCCGGTGACGTAGCCGGCGTCTTCGGAACACAGGTAAAAAACGGTGCCGGCGACGTCTTTGGGGGTCCCCATGCGGTCGAGCGGAATCCTGGGGATCAGCATTTCGTATTCCGGCCCGACCATTTCCGTTTCAATTTCTCCCGGAGCCACCGAATTGACGCGCACCCCCAGGCTGGCGAATTCGTTGGCCATTTCCCGGGTCAGGCCGGACAGCGCGGTTTTCGAGATCGAATAGGCGGAACCGGCGAACGGATGGATCAGGTGTCCGGCGATGGAGGTAATGTTGACGATGGCGCCCCCGCCCCGGTGCAGGGCGGCGGCGAAGCCGCGGCTGAGTTTCAGCGGCGCGAACAGGTTAAGCTCGAAGACATCGTGCCAGGCATCGAGGTCGCCGTTCAGGCAGCCGAGGCGTTCCTTGTAATCGGACTTCGGCGACATGCCGGCGTTATTGACCAGCGCATGCAGCGGGGCGTCGCCGAGAACTTCGTTGGCCTCCTTGATAAACGCCGCCAGGCTGTCGGCGTCGCCGAGGTCGGTCGGGATATGGCTGGTCCAGTTGGGATCGCGTTCGCAGGCTTCCGGCGTGTCGTCGCGCGAACAGGTAATAATGTTCCAGCCCCGGTCGAGAAACATTTTCGCCGTGGTGTGGCCGATGCCCCGGCTGGCGCCGGTGATGATGACTGTTTTTCTATCGTCCGCCATGGCTCAGACGTTAATCTTTCCAGCACGCTTTGCCAACAAACTCTGCCCTTAATAGAATGCCGCCATGTGCTCGCGTTTTGAACTGACCGCCACGGCGGAAGAGATCGCCCGCCATTTCGGACTGGCCCAGCCCCCGGCGCTGCCCAATGCCGCCGAACTCAGGCCCACCGACCTGGCTTTGGTGCTCACGCAGGATGGTCCGCGCCTGATCGGCTGGGGCCTGGCCGTGGACTGGGACACGAAACCGCTGATCAACGCCCGTGCCGAAACCCTGACGACCAGGAAAACCTTCAGCCCCTTGCTGGAAAACCGCTGCCTGATCCCGGCCACTGCCTATTTCGAATGGCGCAAGGAGGGGGCGGTAAAGCTGAAAAACCGCATCGGCCTGGGCGACGATGCGTTGTTTTCCTTTGCCGGCCTGACCGACGGTGAGCGGTTTACCATCGTCACCTGCGAGCCCACATCCGCCATCGCCCATATCCACGACCGCATGCCGGTCATCCTAGAGGCCGATGCGGAAACCCGTTGGATCGACCCCGGTTTGCCTTTCGGTGCAGTGGAAGAGAGTCTCGCTCCCTACAGCGAAACACCCATGCAGGCCAAGGAAGAAAACCCGCCGCCGGTCACCCAGCCCGACCTGTTCGACTAAGTCTCGTCGTCCCCGGCATCTTCGCCCCCGTCCTCCTCGTAGGGAAACGGGTTTTCGGAATCATAGTTCGGCCAGGAAAACTTATAGGTGTTGGCGGCGCGCTGCTTTTGCGTCTCGGCTTCCATGATTTTGTGATGTTCGAGGGCCGAAGACAAAACCTGCAGCACGAATTCCTTAGTGACTTTGGAAAACAACCCCGGGTTTTCCAGATAGCGCGGATCGAAGAGGATTTTGTTGAAGCACGCCCGGTTGGTCCCGACGAAAACGAACAACTGTTCCATCAGGTCGGATTCGGGCAGATCGGTGGAGAGATACGGAATGCTTTCCTTGAGCACCAGATAGACCAGATTGGCCATCCCTTCGGTGCGGGGGTCGCGCTCGATCCGGTCGACGAGTGTATTGAAATACTGCGCACGATCACCGCTGAGGGATGCCAGGGCCGGATTGACGAGACGTCTGTGCACGGGTCTTTTAAGTACTCACTCTAATGCGCCATAAACAAGGGCAAGGTGGCGTTTTCAAGAACGTGCCGCGTCACCCCACCCAGGATCAACTGCCGAACCCGGCTGTGCGTATAAGCACCCATGACCAGCAGGTCCACGCCTTCTTTTCCGCATTCGTCCAGCAGGGCCCCGCCGATAGCCTGGCCGCCATCGATGCTAAAGGTCCGGGTGTCGGGAACAATCCCC
>JACNJX010000027.1 GCA_014382345.1 Alphaproteobacteria bacterium | reverse complement strand
TGTTCGCGCTGATTTTTTCCATCGGCATCATGGTTGATGACGCCATCGTTATCATCGAAAACATCGTCCGCCACTGGGCCAGGGGTGGCGCGCGTACGCCGTTGAAGTCGACCATCGAGGCCGTTGCCGAAGTCGGCAATCCGACGATCATCGCGACACTGACCATCGTCGCGGCCCTGCTGCCGATGATGTTCGTGTCCGGCTTGATGGGGCCTTATATGAGCCCGATTCCGGCCAACGCTTCGGCAGCCATGGTGTTTTCCTTTTTCGTCGCCGTCATCATCACGCCGTGGCTGCTGTTCAAGATCGCCTTCGGTGGCCGTGATACGGTCAACGGCGAAACGCGGGCCACCCTGGAGCAAAATGGCGAGGACGAGGAAGACCCGGGGGCTCTTGGCCGGCTTTACCTGAGGTTAGCCCGGCCGTTGCTGGTTGGGCGGACGCGCTCGATCCGGTTCCTGGCCGCTGTCGGGGTCGCCACGGTGTTGGTAATGGGTTTGTTCGCGACCAAGAGCGTCACCGTCAAGCTGCTTCCCTTCGACAACAAATCGGAATTGCAGATCGTCGTCGATCTGCCGGAAGGGTCGTCGCTGGAAGATACCGAGCGTGTGTTGAGCGAGGCGGCGGGGCGGCTTTCGAAGGTTGCTGAAATCACCCATATGCAGATCTATGCCGGGACCGCCGTGCCGTTCAATTTCAACGGTCTGGTGCGGCACTACTACCTGCGTGGCGAACCGTGGCAGGGGGATTTGCAGATCAACTTGAAACCGAAACACGACCGCGACCGGCAAAGCCATGCCGTGGCGCTGGATATCCGCCGTCTGATCAAGGGGTTGTCGGCGCCCGAAGGCACGTCGATCAAGGTTGTCGAGGTTCCCCCCGGCCCGCCCGTGTTGTCTACCCTGATGGCCGAAATTTACGGTCCCGACCAGGACAGCCGCCGCGAGGCCGCCCGCAAGGTTCGCAAAGCCTTCGAGGCCGTCGATTTTGTCGTCGATGTGGACGATTCCTTAGGCCAGCCGCCGGAACGCCTGCGCTTTGAAATCGATCAGCAGAACCTGGAATTTCACGGCGTTCAGGAACAGGCGCTCTATGACACGCTGCAGGCGTTGTTCGTCGGCGTCAACGTCGGCTATTCGCAACGTGGCGACGGCGTAAACCCGGTCGAGATTTCCGTGCGGCTTCCGAAAAAGGCGCTGGCGGTCAGCGAACGCCTTCTGGCGACGCCCGTGCCCGCACCGGGGGAGGCCGCCGATACGGGGCGCATCGTCGAACTGGGCGACGTGGTGACACTGAAGCGCGAGCGTGCGTCCTATCCATTGTTCCGCCGCAACGGACATTTCGCCGAAATCGTCACCGCCGAAATGGCTGGGCGGTTCGAGGCCCCCATCTACGGCATGTTCGCCGTCGAGGACAAATTGGCGGAGATCGACTGGGGCCGGGCCGGCAAACCGGCCATCGCTTATCACGGGCAACCGAAGGACGAAAGCGGCGTGACCCTGTTATGGGACGGCGAATGGGAAGTCACCTATGTGACCTTCCGCGACATGGGGTTGGCGTTTATTTTCGCGCTGTTGGGAATTTATCTTCTGGTGGTCGGCCAATTCGGCAGTTTCAAGCTGCCGTTGGTGATCCTGACGCCGGTGCCGCTGACACTGATCGGGATCATGATCGGACACTGGATGTTTTCGGCGCCCTTTAGCGCGACATCGATGATCGGGTTTATCGCGTTGGCCGGGATCATCGTGCGCAATTCTATCCTGCTGGTCGACTTTATCCGCCAGCGCCAAGGAGAGGACGTTCCCTTGCGCCAGGTTTTGCTGGAAGCCGGCGCTATCCGCTTCAAGCCGATTTTCCTGACCGCCGTTGCGGCCATGATCGGGGGGCTTTTCATTCTGGCCGATCCGATCTTCCAGGGATTGGCGATTTCTCTTGTGTTCGGGCTGGCGTCATCGACGGCGCTGACGTTGCTGGTAATACCGGCTATTTACATCGTTCTACGCGACGACGGGCGGGCGTTGCCGGATTATACCAAGGATCATTAATAAAGACCTGAAATCACGATCCGAGATTGAGGTCGCGGATCGCCTTTTGATAATCCGAGTTCCGGCGCCACCGACTCAAGGCCTCTTTCGCAGCCTTCTCCGGGAGACGTTCGTAAAATTCCAGAATGCGCTGGGTCTCCCGGGAATCCATGCCGGATTCCCCAGACGTGGATGTCAGACGGCTCAGGGAATAGATGGTGGTGAAGTCCCTGGTGCTGATTCCGGTCGCCTTGCAGGCAATGGCCAGTCCTTCACCGCCGGGCTCGAACATGATGCGCTTGACCAGCGTGTTGCGAAGCCCCGTGAGGCGGCGGAACATGGCTTCGAACAGGAAAATCTCCCCGTCCTTGAGGGCGCGGATCATCATTTTTGACAGCCCAAGGCCGCCGCTTTCGACTTCCTCGGCCAGTTCGTCGGATTTGTTTCTGGTTTTTGTCGGCGCATTTTCAGCCGATTGTTCCAAAAGATCGTCGAGAACGGTCTTGTCCAGATTAAAATTATCCAGAATGTATTTCCGGAGCGCGGCGGTCACCCACAGGTACATGCGCTTCGCCAATTCCGGGTCTAGGTCGTCGCGGCGCAGGATCGGTTCCTGGTAGGCATCCACGCGTTTTGATTCCTCGACCAGGAATTCCATGGTCGTCAGCGAAACGGTGGCGCCCGAGTTCTTCAAAAGCGAGGTAATGACGCTTTGGTCGCCGGTTTTCACCAGGGCGTCGGAAACAAGTTCGGAGACGTTGTTGCGCACGGCAACGGCCAATTGATGTTCCTGGGTACGGTGGCGGATCACCTCGATCAGGTCTTCGTCGGCAAGCACGGTGCTATCGTGGAGAATGGAATAGGCGACTTCGATTTCGTCGTTGGCCAGCAGGTTGATCAGGTCGGGCGGAGCGTCGGGCAACCCGGAAAGCTGTTCGGCGATGACCCGGCGGATGGCCATTTCCGCGTTGTGGACCATTTTATGCAGGATATCGAACATCAAGGTCCGCTCCCGCTCACTCAGGACGCGGTCCTTGCCGGTAAACAGGTCCG
This sequence comes from Alphaproteobacteria bacterium, assembly GCA_014382345.1. Classification (GTDB taxonomy): domain Bacteria; phylum Pseudomonadota; class Alphaproteobacteria; order Rhodospirillales; family Casp-alpha2; genus Casp-alpha2. Next base: position 17,451 of record JACNJX010000027.1, on the reverse strand, counting down.
AGATGGTTTCTGCCAGCAACTGGCGGCGCTCGCCCGACTTATCGCGGGCCAAACTCAGTAGAAACTCAGCGTCAAATTCTGCCATTGTCGTGGTCAATGTTCCAAAAAAAATACACGGCCAAACCAAGGACCCTGCATTCAAACGCCTATGTAGATAGGGGCCGGTGGGCGCAAAAGCCAGAAAAAAACGACGCGGCTGAATGGTCTGCCTTGCAGCCTAATATTGTATGTATTTCCTCCGGGTTGTCCACCGGGGGGATTAGTCAATTCCTCGTGACCCGTACACAGGGCATCTTGTCAGGCGCGAGCCCTTTCCTATATCAAGACAACAGAATGAAACACGGGATTAAGAAGGGGCAGGCGGAATGGAAAAGGCGATGTTCGGGGCCGGGTGTTTTTGGGGCGTGGAAGCGGCCTTTCGGCGTCTGGAAGGCGTCGTCGACGCGGCGGTCGGGTACAGCGGCGGTACGACGCCAAATCCGGCCTATGAAAATGTCTGTGGCGGGCACACCGGCCACGCCGAAGTGGTCGAGGTCACTTTCGACCCTGCCAGGATCAGTTACCAACACTTGTTGGCTATGTTTTGGGCCTGCCATGACCCGACCCAGCTCAATCGCCAGGGTTGGGATGTCGGGACCCAGTACCGCTCTGCCATTTTCTTTTACACCCCGGAACAGGAAACCCAGGCCCGGGAATCAGCCGCGGCGCTTCTGGAATCCGGTCGCATCAAGGGGGAGGTCGTCACCGAAATCACCAAGGCGTCGGAATTCTGGCGTGCGGAAGAATATCACCAGCGCTATTTCGAAAAAAACGGCGGCCATTAAGGGCCTATCCGTGAATGTCACTTGGATGGTTGGCGGCTTTACGCTCGCATTCGGCCAAGAAAAAAGCCCCTTTGCAGGGGCTTTTTTTGTTCTTCAGGTTGGCTGTGAAGGTTTTGAAACGGAAATAACGCAGAGAAAATTTCCTTAAAAGAGCAGAGAGATCAAAACCAAGCCTAAACCGGGGTTTGTTCCGACTCGCGCTTGGCTCGTTCCTTGGCCTGTTTGGCCTTTTTCGCTTCCATTTGCTTGAAGGCCTTTGCCATCTTCTTTTGGGCGCGGCCGCCATCAAACTGCATTTTTTTGCTTTTTATAGCCATCGTCTTTTTCCGTTTCTCAACCGTTTTATCGGCCCGTCCTTACGGTTTTATTGAGCGATTGTCCTCAAGCGGCCTCACCGCCCGAACGCCAGGCCGCCGTACCCTTGCAGGTGGGGCAGACACGCTGGCCATAATGTTCGGACACGAAAGGCTTGCTGCACATCAGACACGGCCGCTTTTTTTGCTCGTTTTGGCGGTCGGACTGAGGTTTTTTATTGTCGTTGCGGCGGCTTGCCATGGGGTTCTCCTACTTAAATTCTTTAAGGCCATCGTCTTCCGAAAGAAAACCACGCGAGAACCAAAGGGTTCGCGCCAAAATCGTCTGCTTTGCGGAAAAAATCGCCCTAAACGCCTATCTGGTTATCCGGTGGAACGATCATGCAACATATATCCAACACAGCCGGTTAACCAAGTTCACACACAGTTCCGGAAAAGAATATAGTATACAAAACGGGGAAGATCAACCCTTTTGTCCATATTTTGGGCCAAAAACTGGGGGTAACCACAATAAAAATAACAATATTACCCGTGGAAACCCGCAACATTGTTGCAAATTTTAACTGGAATTTTCCAGCACCGCGCAGAAAAACCCGTCCGTTCCGGTGGACGCGGGGCTGAGTCGCAGGCTTGGCCCCGGTGGTGGAGGCGGGCCGCCGATGGTTTCGGCCCAAATCCGGTCAATGGGCAGGGGACGGAAATTGATGTGGTGTTCCAGGAACCAAGCCATTTGGCGTTCGTTTTCCTCCTGTAGAAACGAACAGGTGGTATAGACCAATCGGCCGCCCGGTTTGACCAGGATTGCCGCCATGTAGAGAATCCGCTGCTGGGTGGCGAGCATGTCATCCAGGTCGTCCAGGGTGGACCGCCAGCGGGCATTCGGATCGCGCCGCCACGCCCCCGTCCCGGTGCAGGGCACATCGGCCAGGACCCGGTCCATGCGGCCCGCATTTTTGGTGATCCAGGCATCGTCCCGTGCGGCGATGATGCGGGTGCGGACACGTTCCGCCCCGGCTCTCTGCAATCTGGGGGTCATCCTCTCAAGGCGGTGGGCGGAAATGTCCAAGGCCGTCATACGGCCCTCGATTCTCCCGTTCACGCCCATGGATGCCGCCAGCGCCAGCGCCTTGCCGCCGCCACCGGCGCAGAAATCGACCACGTCCATGCCGGGCCGGGCATCCGTCAGGAGCGCCACCAGTTGCGAGCCTTCGTCCTGAACCTCGATCCAGCCCTGCTTAAAAGCCGTCGTTCCAGCCAGTCGCGCCTTGCCGGTCAGGCGCAGCCCGATCGGTGACAAGGCCGTCGGCTCGGTATCGATGAAGGCGTCCTTCAGGGCTTTGCGCGCCGCATCGGGCGACGTCTTCAGCGTATTGACGCGAAGGTCCACGGGCGCCGGCTGGTTCAGGGCCGACATTTCCTCGGCCAGGCGTTCGGGCCACAGGGCCTGCAAGGAGCGGTCCATCCAGTCCGGGTATTCGAGGGTAACCGGCGAGGTCATGTCGGCATGGACCAGGGGCCGGCCGTAGAGCGCTTCTGCCAGGGCGTCTTCCTCCGGCGTCATCGGTTGCGGGCAATGGGTGGCGCCGCTGAAGATTTTGCGGATGTCCTTGGGTGAGGACTTTTTTTCCAGAGCCAGTTCGGCGATGAGGCGGGTTCGCGGGCCGGGTTTGGAGTCTGAGCCGGTGCGTTCAATCCACCAGTCGAGCCGCGCCCGGTGTCGCAGGATGTCGTAAATTGTTTCATTGACGCCGCGCCGGTCACCGGACCCGGCATAACGGCGCTTGCGGAAATAAGCGTCAATCTGGCGGTCGGCGGGCTCCGTGCCGGACCAGATGGCGTCCAGCAGTTCGATCACCGCCTGCATGCGCGCGCCGGGGGTCATTCAGGGAAACTCCGGGCAGGGCCGGTGCTCAGGTCTCAGACCTGTAATTGGGGGCTTCGCGGGTGATGGTGATGTCGTGGACATGACTTTCGCGCAGGCCCGATGCCGTGATGCGGCTGAATTTGGCGTTTTTCTGCAATTCCGGAATGGTGGGGTTTCCGGTGTAGCCCATGGCGGCGCGCAGGCCTCCGACCAGTTGATGGACAATGCTGAAGACCGGCCCCTTGTAGGGCACCCGGCCTTCGACGCCTTCCGGCACCAGCTTCAGGTCGTCGGACACGTCTTCCTGGAAATAGCGGTCGGCCGAGCCGCGGGCCATGGCGCCCAGCGATCCCATGCCGCGATAGGATTTGTAGGACCGGCCCTGAAACAGGAACACCTCGCCGGGGCTCTCATCGGTGCCGGCGAAAAGCGACCCGATCATGCAGACGGCGGCGCCGCCGGACAGCGCCTTGGCGACATCGCCGGAATACTTGATTCCGCCGTCGGCGATAAACGGAATGTCCGCCTTCCGGCACGCCGTGGCGACGTCGAGAATGGCGGAAAATTGCGGCATGCCGACGCCCGCGACCATGCGGGTGGTGCAAATGGTGCCGGGCCCGATGCCGACCTTGACGCAATCGGCGCCGGCGTCGATCAGCGCCTGGGCGCCATCGGCGGTAGCGACGTTGCCGCCGACGACCTGGGCCCGGTTGGACAGTTTCTTGATGTCGGACACCGTCGTCAGGACGCCTTCGGAATGGCCGTGTGCGGTGTCGACGACGATGACGTCGCAGCCAACGTCCAGAAGCGCCTCGGCGCGGGCAATGCCGTCGGCGCCGACACCGGTAGCGGCGGCGACACGAAGGCTGCCATGTTCGTCCTTACAGGCATTGGGGTGGGCCTGCGCCTTTTCGATATCCTTGACCGTCATCAGGCCGATGCAGCGGAAGGCGTTATCGACGACAAGCAGTTTCTCGATGCGGTGCTGGTGCAAAAGACGCTTGGCGTCGTCGTGGCCGATGTCTTCGCCAACGGTGATCAGCGGGGTTTCCTCGGTATGGCGCGTCATTAGCTCACTGACCGGCTGGTCCAGGTTGTCGGCGAAGCGCACGTCGCGGTTGGTCAGGATGCCGACCAGTTTTCCGTTGTCTTTTTCGACCACCGGAATACCGGAAATGTTATGGCTTTCCTTGATGCGGAGCGCATCGGCCAACGTCGCCTGCGGGGCGATGATGAACGGGTTGATGACTATGCCCGATTCGAATTTCTTGACGATGCGGACCTCGCCGGCCTGTTCCTCGGGCGTCAGGTTCTTATGAATCACGCCCATGCCGCCGGCCTGGGCCATGGCGATGGCGAGCTTGCTTTCGGTGACCGTATCCATGGCCGCCGACAGCAGTGGAATGCCCATTTCAATGGAACGGGTCAGGCGTGTCGTGGTGTCGGCATCGGTCGGCAGAACGTCTGACCTGGCGGGCACCAGGAGGACATCATCAAAGGTCAAAGCTTCAGGAAATTTCATGCCGCGTCCAGTCCTTCATGGTGACCGAGTTGGCGCGTCATCATATAGATGATTTTGTGAAAGCCAAGCGGGAACGGGACGATCTGGCGCTTTACTGGACCGGCAGAGAAAACAAAAAGGCTCTTGGTTGGAAGCGCCCTTGCCGTGCCCGTTATTTTTCCTGGGTAGGGTCCTTCCGAAAACCAATCGCCACGACGTAGGTTTCCGCCGATTCCTTGCGGCTCGATGGCGGCTTGGCGTGTTTGACGGTTTTAAAGCGTTGCTTTATGCGCGTCAGCAATTCGCCTTCGGTGCCGCCTTTGAACGCCTTGCCGACGAAGGCGCCGCCCGGCGCCAGCACCTCGCAGGCGAAATCGAAAGCGGCTTCCAGCAGTCCAATCACCCGAAGGTGATCCGTCGCCGCGTGTCCGGTCGATTTCGCCGCCATGTCCGAGAGCACCACGTCGGCCGGGCCGTCAAGCGCGTCTTTCAGCAATTGCGGCGCGTCGTCGGCCATGAAGTCGTGGCAGATCAGAACCGCGCCGGGAACGGAGTCGGTTTCCTCCAGGTCCATGCCGACGATGTACCCTTGCTTGCCTTTGTTGGCGCCTTGGGCGTTGACCCTCTCGGCGGCGACCATGGACCAGCCGCCGGGACACGCGCCCAGGTCGACGACACGCCCACCGGGTTTGAGAAAGTGGAACTTGTCGTCCAGCTCGATCAGCTTGAAGGCGGCGCGCGACCGCAGGCCCTGGTCCCGGGCCTCGGCGACGTAAGGATCGCTGAGCTGGCGTTTCAGCCAGCGGGTCGAGGATTCCTTGCGGCCCTTGGATTTGCGCAGCCGCTCGGTTTTTCCGCGTCCTGATTTACCCCCACCGGACCCTCCCGTGGCGGACGTGCCCCCGCCCGACTTTCCTCCACCGGTCTTTGCACTGGTCGATTTGCGGGCCATCAGGCGACGGCCCGGTCTTGTGCCATCATTTCCAGCAGCAGTCCTTCGCGGATGCCCCGGTCGGCGGCGGTCAGGTGCAGCGCCGGCCAACGGCGGCAGATGGCGGTCAGGATGGCGCAGCCCATGACCATCAGGTCGGCCCGGCCCGGCCCGATGCAGGGGTGGCTGTTGCGGGCCTCGAAACCCAGGGACATCAGGTTTTCGCAAATGGCGTGAATGCTTTCATAGCGGATCGGCAGCCCGTCGACGCGGGCGCGGTCATAACGCGGCAGATCGAGATAAATGGCGCCCATGGTGGTCACCGTACCCGACGTGCCCAGCACATGGACGTTGCCGTCGGCGATCTCGCCGGCAATGCCGTGGCGTTCCTCGAACGCAAGCAGGCCGGCATCGACCCGCTCGACGATGACCTCAAACGCCTCTTTTTTCAGGGCGTCGCGGCCGAATTCCTCGGCCAGGCTGACGACGCCGAAGGGCAGGGACAAAATGTCGATCGGCTTAGGGCCTTCGGGGGCGGCGGTTTCGATCCACATCACTTCCGTGCTGCCGCCGCCGATATCGAACATCAACGTCCGGGGGTGTTCCGTCTTGAGCAGCGGCACGCACCCGGCAATCGTCAATTCCGCCTCTTCCTCCGGGGAAATGGTTTCCAGGCCGATCCCGGTAACGCGTTCGACATGGCGGAAGAAGTCTGCGTCGTTTTCGGCCTGGCGGCAGGCCTCGGTGGCGATGGCGCGGATCTGGCGGACATTGCGTGACGCGATTTTTCGGGCGCAGATCAAAAGGGCCTCCGTCGTGCGCTCGATGGCGTTGTCCGAGAGCCGCCCGGACTCGCTCAACCCTTCACCCAGCCGGACGATACGGGAAAACCCGTCGATCACGCGAAGGCCGTCTGAATTGGCCCCCGAATTGCTATTTCCGTCCGGGCAGGCCACCAGCATGCGGCAATTGTTGGTGCCGAGATCGATGGCGGCATAAGCGGCCCGTCGTGAATTTGGGCGGGAACCTGGTCGGGCCTGGGGCCGGGAATTGGGGGCGTTTGACGGTTTTGACACGCTGGTTGGTCTTTCTTGTACGGGGCTTGTTAGGGGGCCATCTTAAAGCGGTTCCGCGCCGGGCACAAAATGGTTTAGATTTTCGGGATAATGCTCTAAATGAATGCGCATCAACGCCGCCCTAAACCACCGGGGGGCGGCCGATACCGATGGGGTGTCGTATAATGGTTATTACTCGCGGCTCTGACCCGCGCAATCGGGGTTCGAATCCCTGCACCCCAGCCAACCTATTAAAATATAATGAAAACAATAGGTTGGTTAGTTAAAATAACGGTTATGGGTACACGTTACGGGTACACTTCTGAGGCCAACTTAGGCACTATACGCCTCGCTGTATTTTAACCGGCTCGGGACCACCAGCCTTCCCCGGTGTCGGGAATCTAAAAAGAAGCGGTGTTGGCCCCACTCAGCAGAGCCTTATCTTTGAGGATTGAGCAACATCTTCCTTCCGCCGCTGTCGGTGACTTCCATTCCCTCGTCCTTCTTTCGGGACGCTTTGACGGCTTCAATGCGCCGCTTTCCCGTTTCCTGTGGTTAGCACATGTACTCATTAATGGGGTGTTGATGTCTACCTCGCCAATGTCCGCTTTACCCCCAATAGCGGACATTCGGAGGGTAGCCGTGGAATGTCTGCTTATGCCCAAAGCGAAAATTAATGACTTATGGTGTTCATCAGTGTGCGCAGAACATTAAAAATAATTGCCGTTATCCTTGGCCGGTGAAAGGGCCCCTTTTTGGCGTCGTCCGTGGTGTGATTTAGTGGCGTCAATGACAAGGCCCCGGCCCAGGTCAGCGGCCTTTCTTGGCGGCTGATGGCACTTTCCGCCTCCGTTTCTTTGCTTTGCCCTTAACGATGTTGCGAATGGCATCGTGGAGAATCGAGAGGGCACGGTCCACCTCCTCGTCGGTCGAGGTCATCGGCGGCACCAGGCGGATAACGTTCTGCAGGCCCCGGGTGCCGCGGGTTTGGAAAATCAACCCCTTCTTGAGAGCATAGGCAGCGATCTGTTTCAGAGCCGAGTTGGCTGGCGTCTTCTTTTCACGATCGTTGACCAGTTCGATTCCCAACAGCACGCCGCGGCCACGGATGTCACCGATCAATTCGTACTCCTTAGCCATCTTGCGAAAGGCACCCTTGATGCGCTTCTCGATGCGCGCTGCGCGGTCAGCCAGGTTCTCGTCGACGATGATGTTGAGGCTTTCCTCGCCGGCGGCGCAAAGTAAGGGGTCGGTGGCGTGGGAGCGGGTTGCGAAGTAGCCGTTTTTGACAGCCTGCTGGGCGATCTTGGTCGAAGTGCAGACGGCACTGATCGGCAGCCCGCCTCCTAAATGCTTCGATAGCGCAATAATGTCCGGCATCACGCCTTCCTCGTGCTGGAAGCCGAACATCTTGCCAGTCTTTCCGAGGCCTGTTTGGGCCTCGTCAAGTATAAGTAACATGCCACGTTCGTGGCAGGCCTCCTGGACCCGCTTGTAGAATCCTTCCGGCGGAACGATCACACCGCCAGCGCTTAGGATAGGCTCGCCGATGAAAGCCGCCGGCTTGGAGGTGAAATTCGCATCGGCCAGTTCCAGGCTGGTTGTCAGGCATTGAATGTCACAACTCGGGAACTTCAGTTTCAAGGGGCAACGGTAGCAATAGGGGGCGAGGACGGCGGAGGTGGCCGGCGCCACGACACTGTGGCGGTGGCGATTCCAATTGAAGGACAGCGACCGGGTCAGGTAAGAGGTCGAACCGTGCAGGCCGGCGTGCATGCCGAGGACGTCGATGCCACCTGTCGCCTTGCGGGCCAGGTCGATGGCGCCCTCAATGGAATCACTGCCGGAGACTAGGAACAGGGAGCGCTGCAGTGGCTTCGGTAGCAGCTTTCCAAGCCGCTGGTGGAGTCGTAACCGCGGTATGTTCAGCATGACGTTGGAGGCATGCATCATTGTCTTCAGGGTCTTCTCGATGATTGCCACCATGCGCGGGTGCTGGTGGCTGATTGCCGCCCCCATCTGCCCCGATTGGAAATCCAGGTATTCCTTGCCATTGATATCAGTGACCGTGCGGTCCTTGCTTTTGACCAGGATAGGCTGCTCCTCGATGCCGCCCATGTAGCTGGAGCGTTCGGTAGGGAACATCCATCTTGAGACAATTTGCTTGGCCTTGGCTTTGTTCACGGTAGAAATCCTTTTTTTCTGGGCGCCACTTGAGAGGCCGCGTTTGATGCGGATAAACAGCCGATTGTAAGCAAAATAAGCGGAAAAATAAGAGGACAGTCTACTTATTTCGTCCAGCGTTCGAACTTGGAGTTGGAATGAGCCTGAGCAGACAGGAATAAAAAATACTGTCCTCGTATTTCAAAGTAATGGTGGGCGCGCACAAGTGATCTTCTTTTACTTCACCCCAAAGAGGACATCACTATTGGACGCACGCTTGTTGTCGTGGTTAGGATGAGACATACATGGTCAAAAAAGACGAATTTGTTACATTCATGGGTATCCCGCGTGCCGATAAGGCCACGCGGGGCGCCGCCGCCATCCTTGGATTCCCCTTTGAACGCATCGGCCATCGCTTGCGCACCGGCTCAGATCTCGGTCCCGCCGCCATTCGGGAACAGTCTTGCTTGCTACGGCCGTACCAGCCGCCACATGCGGACTTCGACCCCCTTGAACGTCTCAATGTCGTCGACTTTGGGGATATCGACATCGCGGCTGGCGATGTGGCCGTGGCGTACGATTTCATCACGGGGGCGGTCGATCGGATCCTCGCCGACGAGGCGGTTCCAGTGACCCTCGGTGGTGATGGCAGCGTCACGCTGCCGCAGCTTCGCGCCGCCGCCCGCTCCCACGGCCCTCTAGCCTTGGTACACATCGACGCGCACACGGATACAGGCCCCGGAAAGACACCGGGTGAACTCAGCCCTTCGACGACCTTCACCCGCGCCGCCGAGGAAGGATTGCTCGATATGAACCGGGCGTTCCACGTCGGCGTTCGCGGAACGCAGCGCTTCAAGGGTGTCATCCCATTCTCGTGCGATCTCGGGTTCGAAGTTATTACCGGGGGAGATCTGTTCCGTCGCGGCATGAGCGAAACCGGCGCCTATCTTCGCCAGCGAATCGCGGATCGACCGGCCTACCTCTGTTTTGACATGGATTTTTTCGATCCGTCCTGTGCCCCCGGCGTGTGCCAACCGGAGTGCGGTGGCGCAACGGCCAGGGAAGGTCTGGAACTGCTGCAATCCCTGGCCGGCACGAAATTTACTGTATTCGACGTCAATACGGTTAGCCCACCCCAAGACATCGGAGGCATGACAGCCTTGCTCGCTGCCCGTGTCCTCCTCGAATGCTTGGCGCTGGCCTGTCAAACGAAATCCGTCACCTCATAACAAGCGCGACCTATTGAATTATTAATCCGACCCAGTGTCCGCTTCTGGCTAGAAGCGGACACTTTGAGTGGTAGCCAAATATGTCCGTTCTTACCCCGAAAGCGGACATTCCGAGAGTAGTTGTAAAGAGTCTGTTTTTGACCCGAAGCGGACCTTTGCGGCAAATGGGTTGTCGATCGAATTAAGTGGTCGTTGAAAATATCGCGAGGCCATAAACGAAAAGGGGTCAGCATGAATGCCGACCCCTTTGAAACCGGTAGAGAATTGGTTATTTCTTTTTCTTTCCCTTATTTTTCTTCTCTTTTTTGGCTTTCTTTTCCGACTTTCTTTTTTTGTTTTCGTCGTTGCAAGGCTTGTCGTCCTTAGAGCACTCTTTCTCGGCTTTATCCTTCTTGTCTTTCTTGTCCTTTTTTGCCTTTTTCTCCTTATCCTTTTTCTTCGCCTCCGCGGTCTTGTGGCCGACGGACACGCCGTCTTCGATACTCACCGTCCAGGGGGCTGCGACGCCGCCTGCAAGGAAGAAACAAAAGGTTAGAGCAATTACGATATTGCGTAGCATGATCAAATTCTCCCCATTTCGTAAATTTGTGTTTGTACACGCATTACATCTGTAACGAATAGGGACCAGAAGTTAGCCTGACCCCCCTGATGGTGATCGACGATGAATTATTCGCGCACACATTTTGTTGCCGGTCAAGATTAGGTGCCCGAAGCTGCCCATTCCAAAACTACGAACCATTGAAATTACCGCCCCACCGGTTACCGGAGGCAGGACAGCAGGAAGCGGTAACAAGATTTTATGTCTCTTTATGGCTATTTGCGGACCTTTTGAACCATAGCCAATTATGTCTGCTTTGCCCCCGAAAGCGGACATTCGAAGGGTTTTGTGAATAAGCCAGTGGGCGCCGAAAATCGGGGTTTGCCGTACTCCTGTTATGGAGACGGTTCGTCGCCTTCGGTTTCTTCCTTGGGTTTCTGCTGGCGGGGTTTCTCGTCTGATGTCTGTCCCCCTTTGCGCCGTTCTTCTCCGTCGTATTTCCCCTTGTGCCGTCGGCGGTCCGGCCCCGTATAGGTCTTTGTCCTAATAAATTCCCGTGGGGTCTCGATGATTTTACAAATGTGCTCGTAGACTGCTTTTGCCGAAACGGGCTGAGCCAGAAATTCAGTGATACCCGCATCTCGGGCTACGTAGACCCTGGACTTTTCGGTATATGCCGTGATCATGATGACAGGAACGACCTGGTTTGGACTTGCTTGGTCCTGGCGTATTTTGTTGAGAAGGCTAACGCCATCGAACTCAGGCCCCCAATCGATGGTGACAATATCGGGATTGACGCTGCAGAACGTCTGAAACGCGGCTTCAGGAGTGGATTCTACGTAAATATTCCGCATACCAAATTTACGAAGGACCTCCTTCATGATTGACCTCATGGCCGGATGTTTCTCGGCAACAAGAATAACCAGTTTGCTGAGATCGTACGACGGCAGAGGGTCTTCGTCTTTATTCAAGTAGAACTCCCAAGATGGTCTATCTCCAGGATCATTTTACCAAATTTCAGGCAAGACCGGTGTGTTTCTTTGAAACCTTCGCCGAAATTTCAAACAGTTACACCGGCCTCAAAAGATGATTTCCTGTTCTGGGGCGATAGATCCAGGCCTCCCCCCTTTATTGGCGTCAAAGACACTTGGCAGCCGTTAAGTAACTGTGTCAGGGTAATTTGAGTGTCTATGTTTCGATGATGATTATCGGGATCGTTCGGCGACCGGTTTTCGTCGTCAATGTATGGGGTCGCAATGGCGGAATATGCTTTTCTGATTAATTTTGGTGTCCTTGCCGTCGTGGCCCTCATCATCGGAATCATGATGAGAATTTCACATAAAAAGGAAGTGGCGAAACGGACCCGGTTAGCCGAAATTGCCAAAAAAAGAGCCGGGCTATTAAAATCAATAAATAAAATTCATTGGGAAGATCAATTTGCCATCGATGGAGGGGTTATCGACAAGGGCAACAAGACCTTGTTCGACCTGGTCAACGAATTCAACGAGAGCATTCCCATCCTCCAGTTGCCCGGTGAAATGCTATCCATTCTGGCATCTCTGAAAAAATACACTCAAACGCACTTTCCGCGTGAGGAGAAGCTGCAGTTGACATCGGATTTTCCGTTTTTTGAGGACCACAAGAAAGAACATGAGGCCCTAATAGAAAAGTTGAACGGTTTGATAAAAAAAGTGATGCAGACAAAAGAAGACAATGTCATCGATGTCGCCGCTGAAATCACATCGTTTTTGGAGAAGTGGATAACCGGGCACGTGCTTGAAAGTGACCTTTCCTTGAAGCCCTATGTGGACAGGTTGCGCGAAAACGTTAAGAGCAAGAGCGAACCCCAACCATAAAGAACAACCAAACACTCCCCTGAAGGGATGGATACGCTATCTGAGGTGGCGATTCGGTCAGGCTGCCGTCTAAGAATACCCTTTTTCCATCTTCAGCCCACCGCAACGTCCGCTTCTGGCTATTAGCGGACCTTTTGAGCCGTAGCCAATAATGTCCGCTCTTACCCTGAAAGCGGACATATGTAATTCTGTCCGGTGGTCGATATATTGAGGCTATCTACTTTATCGTTTCGGCAATCTGCAGAAGGTCAATTGACGGGAACAATTTAAGTTTCTTGGCAACAGACATGTTAATCACCACCGAGAAAACGGTCATGCGGGCGACCGCAAGATCACCGGGGCTGACCCCATCAACGAGGATTTTCTCCGCCTGCCTGCCCGCCAGCCTACCCACGTCGTAATAACGTGCAGCGACAGATATCAAGGCCTGCGATTGGCGTACCAGATCCTCGTACGGGCTGATCACCGGAATGCCGTGCCGGACAGCTTCACTGGTTACAGTGTCGCCATTGTCCCGGAGAAATGAAGAGGATCCGAGATAAAGGAAATCCACTTCTGCGGCCTTCAGTTCGGCGATCTTCGAGATAATGTCTTCAGTCCGCGGCTTGCCGTTTTCGCCAAGCGGCAGTTCCTCGGAAATCAGATCAAAACCCATTTTATCGGTCAGTTGAGCAACTTCATCGCGCTTCAGGACCGAATTGCTTTCATTGCTATTGTACAGCATGCCGAGCCGCTTAAATCCCGGCCGGTAGGCACGGATCGTTTCAATGTTCACCTCCTCGGGAACCCGGTTGTAGGTGCCGGTGATATTGGGACGGCCCGTCTGTTCCAGGCTTTTGATAATACCGGACCCAACCGGATTGGCGACGATGGTGAACACGTTGGGGATTTCGTTGTTGAATTCCGAATTGTCTCTGTCCTTATAGGCTCCGGCAATGCCACGCGTGACGCTGGTGCCCCACGTCAGGATGAGATCAACTTTGTTTTCTCTTGCCTCGGCGAGGAACCCCGGGAGAAGGCTTTTCTTCCTCCCGGCATCGTGGAGAGTGAATTCAACACCAATCTTGCTTTCAACCAGATAGTCCTGAAAACCCTGGCACGCCTCTTCGCAGCCACGCCAGGTGACAATCATAATTTTGAATTGTGCGGCGGCTGCGTCATGGACAAGACAGGCTACGAGTACCACGGCAAAAGTAAGTGTACGCAGTATTTTCACACCCTCAACCCGACCGGGGCCTCCCTGCAATTTCGCCTACGGCATATAAAGCCGACCCGAATAACACCACAACGCCAAGGGCGTTGATGGAAACGTCCGAACCAAAGTCATCCAGCAACAAGGCGCTTGCAATAAGCCCCAGGATCGCACCGACCCTTTCGGCCAGCCGCAAGACGCTGAAAACAGAGGCGGAACCGTCGGAAATTTTATGTGCTAGTGCATAAAGGGGTGCACGCATGAAGGCATGACCCAGGCCAAGACCGGCAACAGCGGTGACAATAGCCCAGAAACCGCTCCAGACCCCAAGGGATAAGAGCGCCCCACCTGAGGCGAGGGCCCCTGCCACAACAAGGGCTGACGGCCCGACGCGGCCATCAGATAATTTTGCAATAAACGGGCTGAAGATAACGGTCGCCAGATAATAAAGCATCACCACCCGTGCGATGTCCGCCGGGCCAGCTTTTAAATCCGCCAGCATCAACGGGGTCAGATACCAGATGAATATGGCAGTGGCTGCGCTCATCGGAACAGCGACCCCGACAAGCAGCATCCAGAAACGGAAATCGGGAGATCGCATCGTTGACGACTCTTCGGGTAGGCCGGTTCCAACGGCAACCTGGTCTCCCGCCTGGCCCTGCATGGCAAAAATTGCCAGGAAACCGGACAGCACCGCAACCATCGCCCCCGACACGAAGGCGACATCGAACCCAAAGCGGCCGGCAATGACCCCGCCCATGGCCGAGCCACAAAACACCCCACCATAGACGACGGCAACAAAAGTGCTGATCGGCTTGCTGCCTCCTTGATCGGCGTCGGCACGAAGGGCGTATTCCTGACAGGCAATGGTCGCGATGGCAAAGAACACCGCCAAAAAACCACGCCAAACAGAGATAACAATAACATTCTCGCTCAAACCCATCGCCACCAAGGCCAGCGCCGTCGGAAGTACAGAAACCATGAACAAATTCCGGGCGCCAAAGCGGCGGACCAGCTTTCCACCAAACGGTGACAGTACGGTCACGGACGCCAAATAGAGGACCAGGGGTGCGGCAGCGGCCAATTCCGGGGTGAGCCATTCCGGTCGCACGGCATTGCGGGCATAAACAGGCAGGAATGATGCAGAGATTTCAGTCGCCGCGGCGTACAGGAAAAGGGTTAGCCGGATATCATGGATAACGGACAGCCTCAGCCGAGCCGGTACATCTTTGGCGATCGTGGACTCCAAAGTCTTGTCAATGCGGGCGCGCGCGGATGCCGGTATCGCCGCAAGGCGATTGGCCAAATCATGGGCCCTATCGTTGAGCCGCTCAGCGGCGCGCCCGATACCGCCCAATCCGCCGGGACGAACATAATGCAGGAAACGCCCTGTTTGCTGTTCATCCAATAGGCTGTACACACGTTGAAGGGGCTTTCCGACTGAAGTCACGGCAACAGCCAAAGCCAGTTCAAGGGCGATTAAAATGGCGACCAAAGCAATGACCATGATGTCCAGCAACACGCCCCTTAGCCGTGTCTCGACAAAAAGCGGATTGATTTCAATCGTGATGCCGCCAACCAATCTGTTTCCATCGAGTATGGGTAGGTCGAAAGTGCTTTGCGGCAAGGAAAACACGTCGCTAAAAATTGAGGTGCCGAAAGTTGACGATCCGTCATCACGTGCCGCCATTCCGATGCTTTTTTTCTCGGCATTTCGAACCGTTATTCGATTGATTTCGTCAAATTTTCTGATGGTTCGGATTAAATAGACATCCAACCCGACGATGGCATCGAACGGGATTCCAGCCTCCAGGGCACGTTGAATATCTGAACGAACAATGGAGCCTATAAGGCGCGTTTTTTTTGATAACTCGGGTTCAACGGCATGGTCAAAGGCGGTGATGGTAGCTGAACCCACGGCTAAGACCGAGGCGATAATAATAGCACCCAGTATTCCGGATAATCGGCCGCGCAAGTCTTCCGGCTTGAATCCATAGGCACGTAAATTCATTTACCGCCTTCCCGGACTGTCGCCAGCCGCTTTCCAGCGGCACGGTATTGATCTTCTGTCTTTTCCAACTGATCAAGGAGCTCACCGCCCTCGTCCTCCGCAACCGCCCAGGTTTGTCCCGCCGCGGTTCGCCAGGCGGCTTTTTCAAAGGAACCGACATCATGTTCAATTTTTTCGAATAGGCTAATTTGCTTGCCAAGCGCCACGCGCAACAATATTGAGCTTATCGCCGCCGTGCCCAGCAAGACGATAAGGGCTGCGAAGGACAGTTCCGTCGTCATTGCCAGCACACGGGTCAGGCTGCCGCTTCCCGGATAAACGATCAAAATTCCTCCGGCGCTGCCGGCATCGGCATAGGCGATATTAATGCTGCTGAGAAAACCCTTGGACGTTTCCCGGTACCAGGGGGCATTCCCTGAAGTTTTTCGGGCCAGCATGGCCTCTGGCGAAATCAAGGCCGGCGCCTTTGCCGCCGTTGAATGAACGACCCGCCCGGATGCATCAAACACATGAATGGCACGTATGGCCTCGTCGGTCTGGCGGGCCCGTTCAAGCAGGGCGTTCGCATTGCGCACGGTGGATAACGGCAGGCCAATTTTTGCCGCAGCTTCAAATGGCGCCGCCGTGCGTCCGGCAAGAACAGCCAGGCGCTCCCCGACAAGTCCGGAATTTATGTTGCCGAATTGAATCGCGGAAAGTCCTACGTAGAGAGACAGAACCAATAGATTTACGAAAATGACAGACGCCCAAATACGCCAAAATAGCGCCATTCACGCCCCCCCGATCCGTTGCAATTGCCAGAAATCCCCAATGATCGGTAATTACATCATTATTGAAACCGGCAATCAATGCATCGAGAAGCCCGGTCTTGTCAGCTTGACACAATGTCATGTTTAACGTCCGCTTTTGTCTATTAACGGACTCTTTCTCGATGGGTGAATTAGGTCCGCTTTACCCCCGGACCGCAGGGGCCGCTTCAGCGGCCAAAGCGGACATGGAGGTTTCATCATCTGAAACCCCTGTAAAGCATCTTTCGTGCCAAATTCCCGCCCACCTGGACCAAGCCGGACGCCTGCCTACTCCCAGGAGTCGAGGGGGCGTCCACAGGTTTCCAGATCGCATATCGGCATTCACGGCTTCTGGACGGAAAATTCTAGCGCGTTTGCACGAAGTTCTCCGTCTGCGTATCCATCACCCATAGATTGCCATCAGCAATATCGAACCAAGCGGCGTGAAGCGTAAGGCGGTTCCGGTCCTCCAAGATATTCACACAGGGGAAGGTTCGGAGATTTGCAATCGAATAACGAATTGAGGCGCGTTCCAACTCGGTTTGTTTTTCTGCGCTGGTGAGGTCGCTTGACGAAAAAGCTGAAGCTGCGGGCGATATCAGATCCATCCATTTGCCGATAAAATCACCCGGCGAAAGCGGTTCAGAAGTGGGGTTTAATGCTGCTTGTATGCCGCCGCACCGCCCGTGTCCAAGCACGACGATATGCTTCACCTTGAGACTTTGCACAGCGAACTCAAGCGCTGCCGAAGTCGAATGATAAGTTCCGTCTGGCTCATAGGGAGGCACCAGATTGGCGACGTTGCGCACGACGAAGATTTCGCCTGGAACAGAGTCGAAGATAGTTTCGGGCGCGGCACGTGAATCGCAACACGCAATGACCATGGTTTCAGGAGTTTGTCCCTGATCGGCCAACGTCTGATAACGTTGTTGCTCTCGGTCGAAGCGGCCATCCTTAAAAGCTCGGTAACCGCACAACAGTTTCTCTGGGAAATTTATCATCGTTTGAACATTCTTGCCCTGGTGCGAAGCCATCAACAGCCTAATCTACCCTCGCGTCTCCGACAGTGGAAGCGAAGTCCGCTTCTGGCTAGAAGCGGACTCTTTGAGTGGTAGCCAAATATGTCCGTTCTTACCCTGAAACGGACATTCCGAGAGTAGTTGTAAAGAGTCTGTTTTTGACCCT
>JACNJX010000081.1 GCA_014382345.1 Alphaproteobacteria bacterium | reverse complement strand
CTCATCACCGGTTCTGGTCGCAATATTGGACGGGCCTGCGCCAAGGAATTGGCCCAAGCCGGGTTCAATATTGTTATTAACGGCTCAAGCGATAAAGGCGCGTGTGAGCGTGTGGCTGATGAGGTTCGCGTCGTTGGAACCGATGCGACAATCGCAATGGCTGATATTGGAGATCAGTCGGCAGTAAATTCATTGGTCGAAACAGCTTTGCAAGCTTTTGGACGGATAGACGTATTAATCAACAATGCGGCGGTCCGGCCAGCATCCGCCTTTCTTGAAATGTCAGATGACGATCTAGCGCGCGTCATGCAGGTCAATTGCTATGCAGCCGTTTGGTTGTCCCGCGCGTTCCTGCCTGGAATGGTCGATAATGGTTGGGGCCGGATAATCAATTTCTCTGGCATGAACTCGATACAGGGTTCCGTCGGACGCCCGCATGTGTCGATGTCTAAACATGCGAGTTGGGGACTGACCAAATCCCTGGCACGTGAGTTCGGCCCAAAGGGTGTGACGGCGAACATGATCTCACCGGGCACAATTCCCGACGAAGATGCGGATATCTCACAATCAAGTCGATTCCAGGAATTACTCAAACAAAATCCTGTTGGTCGGCTTGGCACCACCGATGACATCGCCTCTATGGTCGGGCTTCTTTGTTCAGAAAGAGGCAGTTTCATAAATGGCCAACTGTTGCAGGTTAACGGCGGGGTTGTTGGCTGAGGCGCAACCTTAGAGGCCTTTTGAATGTCCGCTTTTGGCTATTGGCGGACTCCTTGCCACACTCTGATTTATGTCCGCTTTACCCCCGAGAGCGGACATTGCAGACCCGTTCACCCCGGACATCCATTCATGGCCGCCGGTGGAACGGCGTAATAAAACTGTCTGAACTGCTCTCTCAATTTTTCCCGGCGCTTAATAGGCACTCCGTCCCTGGGCACCATTCCTTCCGGGCAGAATATTGAACGTTTGAACGGTTTTCCGACTAGGCGGCCGGTGGCTGGGGCGGTTATGGTGATTCTATGCCGGAAAACCACGACGACTCTCAAAACGACGCCTCTAGCGGCACCGATCCTGCCGATCCCACCGTCCGGGCGAGGAACCTGATTGCGCGGGGCACCATTGCTCAGCGCGGCGATACGGCCAAGGAAATGGCCAAGGGGCCGGGCGCCGATGTGCTTAAACTGGCCCGCAGGGCGCTCCGGCGCGCAGAAGAAGTCATCATCGAGGTTTTGTCGCTGGTTCCCCCACCCAAACCTATTGCATGCAAAGCGGGCTGTCCTTGGTGCTGCCATATCCGCCTGACGGCGACGCCGCCGGAAGTCCTGCTGGTGCTGGATTATATCCGCGAGCATTTTACCGCACCGGAAATCGCCGCCCTGGAACGCAAGGTCGCCAATGTGGACGCCTTTACCCGCGGCCGCGACGGCGAAGATCGGGCGAAACAGCGCCTGCCGTGTCCATTATTGAAGGATGGCGCGTGTTCGGTGCATTCCGTCCGGCCGTTGTCCTGCCGGGCTGTGGTGTCGGTCGACGTGGCGGCGTGCAAACGGGCCTACGACAGTCACATGGAGGAACCCGTGCCCCAGCACGATCTGCAAATTCTCGCCGCCAACGGTATCGGATACGGAATATTGGCCGGACTGGCGGATGTCAGCTTTTCGGTCGAGGACGCGGAAATGAACGCCGCCCTGGCCCTTGGCCTGGCCGATAAGGACATCGGCCAGCGCTGGCTCCGTGGCGAGCCGGTTTTTACCCCGGCGACCCTGACGCGGAGAAAAGTGTAGCCAAATCCTGTGCTCCGCATTCGGCTGGCGGAGCCGAGGAGGGGGCGGTCTATGTGCATACAAAATATGATTTTTTTTCTTGCACTTTTCATTGGAATGCTCAAATTTATTCTGGTTGTTGCAGATGACCTTGGCGAATCTTCCTAACGCTAAAGCGCTTGTTCGATTTTCCCTGAGAAATATGTGACACGTTTAATACCGTGACATCGTGTAAGCGGTTCACTTTCTATCTAAACCAACGAAGGACTAAAGACGTGACTACTGGTACAGTAAAATGGTTCAACCCCACCAAAGGCTACGGTTTTATCGAGCCTGAAGACGGGTCCAAAGATGCATTTGTTCATATTTCCGCTGTTGAGCGTGCGGGTTTGACGACCCTCAACGAAGGACAGAAGGTCGAATTCGAACTGGTGCCTGGCCAAAACGGCAAGTCATCCGCCGAAAACCTGGTCGTTTCCGAGTAATTTTGGAAACGGCGATCCTCGCGGCCTGTTAGCCGTGGGGAAAAGCACGGGATAATAGCGAAAGAGAGTGAACCGGAAATCCGGCGCTTTCTTTTGTTCCCTGCTTCTTTGATCTGGGGATACGGCTCCCGGTTACGGGAAGCCGCAGGTGGCGTAATGCGTCCCCGTACTTTCTGAATGCATGGAGAGGAACGTTTTCCGGTTGTGTGGGGCCGGAAGGGGCTTTCGGTTGCGTGATCCGTAACGAGACTCCAAGATGCTCCCAAGTGTATTTTGAGAAGCGCCCTGAACGGAGATCCCGCTACCATGCGATTGCAACTGTGTACCTGGCCCGAAGTCGAGGCCTATCTGGAAAAATCCACCGGCATCATCATGCCGATCGGGTCCGCCGAGCAGCACGGCCCAACCGGCTTTATCGGCACCGATGCGATCTGCCCGGAACTGATCGCCGGTTCTATCGCCGAAAATATCGAGGTCATGATCGCGCCGACCATCAACGTTGGCATGGCGCAGCATCATCTGGGCTTTCCCGGCTCCATGGCGCTTCGACCGACGACCCTGATCGCGGTGATCCGGGATTGTGTTTTTTCGCTGGCGCGCAACGGGTTCGACCGCTTTTTCTTCATTAACGGCCACGGCGGCAACACGCCGTCCCTACAGGCGGCATTTTCGGAAATTTATGCCGAACGAAGCTTCCATGCAGATGGCGGCGGCTCGCCACAAGTGCGCTGCAGTTTCGCCAACTGGTGGAAGATCAAAAGCGTTAAGAAAATCGCCGATGAGATGTTCGGCGCGGGCGAGGGCTTTCACGCAACCCCGTCGGAGGTGGCGTTGACCTATTATGGCTACCCGGAAGACGCCGAACGGGTGCACACGGCAAAATTGGACCCGAAACGGGCGCCGGTCGGGCCGATTTATGACGCCGAAGATTACCGCCGGCGGTTTCCGGACGGGCGCATTGGCTCCGACCCGGCCCTGGCGACGCCGGAAATCGGCGCGAAATTACTGTCCGTAGCGGCGGCGGAACTGCAGGGCGATTACGAGGCGTTGCTCAAGGAAGATTAATCAGACGGCGCGCGAATGCCGCCCCGCGCCGGTTTGCAGGTAGCGGTCGAAAACGGCGGCGATGGTGCGCATCAAGGGGCGCCCTTCGTCCGTGATACGGAGCACGCCGTCTTTGATTTCGGCCAGCCCGTCGCCGACCATCTCCGCCAGGGCGGCCTGTTCCGGGGCAAAGGTTTCGTCCATTCCGAAATTCGCCGCCAGGGCTTTCAGGTCGGCTTCCAGCCCGCACATTAGTCGCTCGATGACGGCGCGGCGCAACCGGTCGTCGTCGGTCAGCTCGATGCCCCGCGCAATCGGCAGGGTTCCGGCCTCGATAGCGCGGCCATAGGCGCCGTTGCCGGTTTCGTTCTGCACGTAGCCCTGCGGAAGGCTGCCGATGGCGGAAACGCCGAAGCCCAGCAAGGTCTGGCCCTCATCGGTGGTGTAACCCTGGAAATTGCGCTTGAGGCTTCCTTCGTCCAGCGCGATGCTGAGCGGATCATCGGCAAGGGCGAAATGGTCCAGTCCGATGGCCCGGTATCCCAGCCCGATTAATTCCCTGGTTGCTGTCTCTGCCTGGGCCATGCGTTCCGGTCCCCCCGCCAGGGCATCGGTATCGATTAATTTCTGGTGGGTTTTCATCCACGGCACATGCGCGTAGCCGAACAGCGCCAGCCTGTTGGGCGCCAGCGTATGGGCCAGTTCGACGGAGCGCGCGACGTCTTCGGTGGTCTGTCCGGGCAGGCCGTACATCAGATCGAAATTGATAGCTTCGATGCCGGCGTCGCGGAGCCAGCCAACGGCCTGTTCTGTGACCTCGAAGGGCTGGATGCGGTTGATGGCTTCCTGAACGTGCGCGTTGAAGTCCTGAACGCCAAGGCTGGCGCGGTTAACACCTGCGGCGGCCAGAGCCAGAGCCATGTCCCGGTCCAGGGTTCTGGGGTCGATCTCGACGGCGACTTCCGTTGTCGGCGTGAAACGAAAGTGATCGCGCACCGTGTCCATCAGGCGGGAAAAATCGTCCGCCGACAGCATCGTCGGGGTGCCGCCACCCCAATGGACGTGGACGACGGCCGGGTCCGTTGTCAAAGCTGCTGCGGTGAGGCCGATTTCCCGGTTCAACAGGCCGGCGTATTTGGTGATCGGCCCGTAGCGTTTGACGACCTTGGTATGGCAACCGCAATACCAGCACATCTCCTGGCAAAACGGGACGTGGAAATAGAGCGACAGGGTTTCATCCTTGTCGACGCCGGCCAGCCAGCCCGTATAGGTATCAGCCGTAACGCCGGGTTGGAAGTGAGGTGCCGTCGGGTAACTGGTGTACCGGGGCACCGGAGACTCATATTTTTCAAGCAGGCGCTGTTTCATTCCAGCCTCGGTGGGGACGCGACTCAAAGGGGCCCCTTCGCTCAAACGTTGCGCGAAAGGGTGTCGGGCCCGTATTTGAAGGGTTTAACCTCACTAATGCAATATTTCTTCAGAGTTGCCGTCAAGCAAGCTGTTGATTTCTTTTAAAATTTGCATCCAGGTGGCATATCCCTTAGCCCGCCCGAACAGGTGCATTTCCTGGGCCCTGCGCTTGGCCTGCGCCGGCGCATCCTCACCGTATCTTTCAAGAAAATTGCGGGCGGCGGCGGTAATTTTTGCATCGGGTTCAACCATAATCCCCTCAAAAGATGAACACGGGACTGAACACGGGACTGAACACGGGACTGAACACGGGACTAAATTCTGGAATTCTTCGGAGCCGGTCCCCGCGGGGAGAGACGTGCGCTTTGTGGTACACCGTACTGTCATTTCCATTCCATGTTTTGCAATTCCCGAACCTAGAACGTGGACCGGAAAAGCACCTTGACCGCAATCAAGCAGGGACAAAGACTTTAAAAAAAACCCGATAAGGCACAAAAACCCTCATAGAAATACGTTGTTATGCAGAAACCGTCGTATTACGGTTTTATCTTGTGCTTCAAAGGGGTTGGAAAGACCGTCCATGGGTAATACCAACAATCACACGACGTCCAGAAACTGTTTTACCTGCCAGACGCGTGGACAGACAGAGTGGTGTGTCCTGTCTGACGATGAACTGGAAATGGTCAATCAGGGCAAGTCCTGCCGCGAGTATCTCCCCGGTGAAACCATATTCCACGAAGGCGACCCCTGCGGCGGCGTACATTGCATCGAACACGGCCTCGTCGGCATCCGCAAGATGAACGCCGGCGGCGATGAAATCCTGCTTCGGCTCAGCCATCCCGGCGACACCATGGGCTACCGCTCCTTTTTGGGGGGCGACGCCCACAACAATTCCGCCGAAGCGATGGAACCTTCGGTCATCTGTTCCATTGACGAGGCGACGGTGCGTAAGTTGCTGTCCATGAACCCCTCCCTCGGCCTCCGGTTTTTGCGCCATGCCGCGGAAGATCTGAATGCGGCGGAAGAAATGGCTCTGCAAAGCGCCACCCTGCCGGTGCGGGCGCGGTTCGCCCATTTACTGCTGGTTCTGAAGGACCGCTATGGCCAGGACGGAAAAAACGGTGAAATGACTTTGGAACTGCCTTTATCGCGTCAGGATATGGCGGCGATGATCGGCATCCGGCCGGAATCCATGTCCCGCACCATCCGCAGTTTTGAAGAAAGCAACGTCGCCCATTTTTCCGGTCGCCGGGTCCATGTCCCCAACCTCAGCGGACTGCTGGATGAACTGGAAATTCCGGACGGCCTCTGATTTTTCTTATTTCACAAAAAAAGCGGAACCAACAGGTTCCGCGAGTTAAACAGGGAAGCTTGTCGTCTGGGGGACGAAGGGCTTATCTGCCCTGATCCCGAGGATGGGGGGGCCGTCCCCGGAACTGTTACGACCTTAGGGGGAGTCTCCATCTTCCGCCTTGATTTCGGTTAAGTGGGGGAAATTCTCGGCGGAAAAAGTCAGAGGCAACCATTCAGGAGGGCTGGGATGTTTTCGTCCGGGTTTCGTCCGCATCCATTTTTTCCAGCATGTCCTTCCAGTCCATGATGTCTTGGAACAGGGACTGGTATTTTTCCTGTTTGTCGCTGCCGAACAGGGGGTCCTCCACGTCTTCCACCGCTTTTTCCAGTTCCGCCCAGTCGTCCCCGGTCAGGCCCTTACGGGCGGCGGGGAAAAACAGAACCTCTTCCATCTGCATGTGGTTGCGCGAAAAGCCCAAAAAATCGTTGGCCACGTTGAGGAACCATTCCCTTGGCAACTGTTCGTCCTCCAGCACATTGCTGAGCGCAGTGGAAAACCGCCACGTCAGGGAGGTCAGCTTCTCATGTTCTTTTTTCAGGTCGCCTATGGCGCTGATGGCGCCGGGGTCACGTTCCGCCAGTTTGTCGTAGACCAGATTTTCTTTTGGATGGTGGCACAGGTCGGGATAGTTGAGGCAATAATCCAGAATGGTTTCCACCAGTTCGTAGTCCGGGTGTCCGCCTTCCTTGAAAATATTAAGTTCCCGGCCCAGCAAATCCCATAACAGGGCCAGGTTTCGGTGGTCTTGACGCAGGTCGTCCAGAATCTTCGTCATGCAAACCCCCCAGAATATTCAACGATCGACAGGTTAGCGATAGCGAAAAAATCCGGAGTGGGCTTTGACTTCAGTCAAGAGGCCGGGATTTTGAACCCTAACGTTCCCGGAGCGCCGTCTGGAAGGAACCCAGAAAAGGGTCGGTCAGATAGGCCAACACGGAGCGTTGGCCGGTGCGGATGGAGGCCGTGACCTGGACCCCCGGAAAAAGCCGGTATTTGACGTTGCCACGCTGGAAATAGGTTTCCCGGGTGGTGATGCGGATTTTATAAAACGGCAGGCCATCGGCGTTTTCAATGGCGTCGGGGCTGACCCGGGTCACCTTGCCCTTGATGTTTCCGAACCGGGCGGCATCGCTCGAAGCCAGCATGACAAGGGCTTCCTGCCCGGCGTGGACGTAGCCGATATCCTGAGTCGGAAGTTGGGCCTCGATAATCAGCCGGTCGCCTCCGGGCACCACGTCTGCGACGGTGGCGCCTGGGGCCACGACGCCGCCGACGGTGGCGACGTAAAGGGTTTTAACCACACCATCCACCGGAGAGCGTAAAACGGTTCGTTTAAGGGTGTCCGTATATTTCCGCTGGCGGTTGGTATATTCCTCCAAGGAGCGGCGTTTCTTTTCCATATCTTCCTGGACTTTTTCGCGAAACGAATCGCGGATCGTTTCCAGTTTGTTTTTGGCGCCTTTCCGCGCTGCCTGGGTTCGTTTTAGCCCGGCCGTGTCTTCACCGATTTTACCTTTCAGACGCGATGCCTCTTTCAGCAGGTTGAGGTGTTGCATCCGGTTGGAAAGCTGGTCTTTCAACAGTTCCTTGGAAATTCCAATCTGTTCGTTGAGAAGGTTAAGTTGCTGACGGTTGTTATTCAGGCGTGCTGAAATTTCGTCGATCATTCGTTCTTGTTGGGAAACCTGTTCGCGCTGTCCGGCCAACTGGTTTTCAATGCGGCTCATACGGGTTTTGAAGAAGGCCGTGGCGTCCTTGATCAGCGCCGGATAGTTACGGGTCAGATCGGCCGGAAACAAAGGTTTCTTCATGCCGGCGGCTTCTGCCTCAAGGCGGGCGAGTTCGACTTTCAAAGACGTGATGCGAACGTTCAGTTCCTCCACGTCGGCACCCATGGCCACCGGCTCCAGGCTGACCATGGGCTGGTCCTTTTTGACCTCCTCGCCTTCGCGCACCAGGATCTCCCGGACGATGCCGCCTTCCAGGTGCTGGATATGCTTGACCTGGGTGGACGGAATGACTTCACCCAAGGCGGCGCTGACCACATCCAGTTTTCCATAATAGCTCCAGACGAAAAAGGCGGCGACCAGCAGAGCGCACAGGCCGAAAAACGCATGGGTTAGCCCTTCACTGCCGGCTTGGGTGTCAGGCGGGGTCTCATTCATCAGCCGGTCTCCTTGGCGGTGTCTGGGGCGGCGGCTTTGGGTTTTTTGCTGTCGGAAGGAACCGCGGCCAGGGGCGTGGGGGCGTCCCTTCTTTTAACCATTTTCGGCATCGGCTTGGAATTCAGATCCAGATAATAGGGCGCCGAAGACAGAGTCTGCGCATCATGGGAAAACACCAAGAGGGTACGCCCGCGCTTGGAAAGTTCGTTCAGAACCTCGCCGACAACCTTAATTCCTTCCGCATCCAGGGCTTCGGTCGGCTCGTCGATGATGACCAGCATGCCGTCCGTGGCCAAGGCGCGGGCCAGGGCAATCCTGCGCCGCACACCGAGCGAAAGATTGGATCCGTTGTTCTCGATCCGGGTATCGAACCCCTCGGGGCTTTGATCGATGAAGTCTTTCAGTCCGGCTTTGCGGGCAAGTTCATTCATCGCCGTATCATCCATGTCCGGATTGGCTGCCTGAAGGTTGTCGCGGATGGTGGTGTTGAGAAAGCCGGGTTCCTGGGGCAGATAAACGATCTGTTTGCGCCACCATTCGGGGACGATCTGGTTCAGGTCGACGCCGTCGACCAGGATTTTCCCTCGTGCCGGTTCCAGCAGCCCGGCGATCAGGCGCGCCAGGGTGGTTTTCCCCGCGCCGTTGGCCCCGGCCACGGGCAACATAGCGCCCGGTTCCAGTTTCAGGCTGAGGGATTCCAACAAGGGGGCGTTCTGACCGGGATAAAGAAAGGCGAGATCCTGAAATTCCAGGCGGCCGGTATATTTGTCCAGTGCGGATCCTTCGGTTCGCTCCATGGGGATTTTGGAAAATTCCTGTAACAGCGCCGTCGCCTGGCGGGCCTTGGCCAGGGCTTCGCCCATCTGCGCCAGTTTGATAATCGGGCCCAAGGC
The DNA here is from genome assembly GCA_014382345.1 of Alphaproteobacteria bacterium. Taxonomy (GTDB): domain Bacteria; phylum Pseudomonadota; class Alphaproteobacteria; order Rhodospirillales; family Casp-alpha2; genus Casp-alpha2. The sequence continues at coordinate 11,449 of JACNJX010000081.1, read as the reverse complement.
TTTCGAGGCCAGGATGTTGGCGCCGATCATGCCGCCGATATCCAGTTGTCCGCGGACGACCAGAACCGCGCCGGTTGTAATAACGGCGACACTCATCAGGGCCTGGGCGCCGGCGCTGATGGACTGCACAAGGCCCTGGCGGGCGGCGATGGTGCGCAGCAGGCGCTGAAACAGGCCGGATTCCTTGCGCCATTGCTTGCGGATGAAGTCCTGGACGTTGAAGGCGCGGACCGTGTCGGCGGCGCTGATGGCGGAACTAATCAGGGCGTTCCGGCGTCCGCCGGTTATCGTCATGTCGCGGGTCGGTTTGCGCAACGAAGACAGCGTCAGGAGCGCCGTCAAAAAAACCAAACCCAGGAAGATCAAGACGATAATCGCCAGCGGCGGGCTCAGCAGGAACAACACGCCGACGAAGATCAGGGCAAAGGGAACATCGAAAAGGGCGGCCACGTTGGGGGCCGAATAGGCGCTCAGGATGGTATCGGCGCTGGACATGACCTGTTGGCGAAGCCCCGGCGCCAGCGATTGCACGGCCGCCGACTTAGCGCCTGTGAGCACCCGGAAGGCGGAATTGGTCAATCCTTCGTCGAAGGGGGCGTTGACGAAGGCGGCTAGGCGCAGGCGAACCTGCTTGAATCCGAATTCCAGAAAAATGGCGATCACCGTGCCGATCGCCAGTGTCGCCAGTGTCGCGTCCACCCCGTGGGCGACATAGCGGTTCAAAACCTGGATGACGAACAGCGACGACGCCAGCCCGAGAATGCTGGCGAGCAGGGAGGCGGCGGTCATTTCGGCAAAGACCCCCGGCCGGGTTTTCAGGCGGGCAAAAAGTTCATGCATGGCAATTTATTTCCCTGGGCCCCGGAGCATAGCATAGGTGCTCGAGAAAAACAGTGTGTTAACAGTTATTTATGGGGTTTCAGGTGATGGTGACGGCACCATTGGCAAGACTGCCTTAATCGGAAAGAGCATCGGAAAGAGCGGATATCGTCGCGATCTTGGTCAACCCGGCGGCTTCCGTCAGTGACGGAAGTCACACAGGAGTATGTAGCGGAAAGGGCGTCAGGTCGGCGTGGTGGCCGTGAGGTTGATATCGCCCGACACGATGGATTCATCGACGGTCGCTAGCAATGTCAACTCGTCGGCTTCGACGGTGGTGTTGCCGGCCCCGGCCCCGTCCTGGTTGGTATACAGGTAAATACCGGCTTTCGAGGAGCCGTCGCCGAGAATGAAAATAGCGTCGTTCTCTGCATCGCTGGCCGTTGCCGTGCCGGCGGTCACGGTACCGATGGCGGTGAGTACGTTGGCAAATCCGGCGGTGGTCAGGTCGCCGCTGGTGACGGTATTGCTTATGAACACCACGCTGTATCCGGACGACGCAAGATTGGCGCCGTTGGTGGCTACGGTGGAGAACGTATTTGTTGCATCCAGGAAGCTGGACGCCAGGGTGCCGTCCTGGGCAAAGAAAATGTTATCGCCATCGCCGCTGTCGAAATTGGTGATGATGTCATAGTCGGAGGCCGAACCCGCCGTCGCGGCGGTGTCCGTGGAATGGCGGTAATAAACCGAATCGCTGACCGCATCGGCGCCCAGATCGATGCTGTCGCCGCCACCATAACCGACAATGGTGTTCTGGCCGGTGGTGCCGTTGATGGTGCGCCCGGCGCTGGCGCCGGTGTCGGTGAAATCGATGATGGCGCCGCTGGTGCTGATGGAGGTGTCCAGCCCCAATGTGGTGATGCCGCTGTCGCCGGTAATGCCGGAAAGCTTAAGGTCGCCCTGGCCCAGCAGGGTGGTGGTGCCGCCCGACGACGAAATGCCGCCTGTCAGGCCCTGGAAGAAGGTGTTGACCGCCTTTAGCGTCGTTCCGGCGACGGTGAAATCGAGCGCCTCGACGCCCTGGATGATGAACTCGGTCAGGTTGACGGTGCCGGTCGTGGTGATGCGCACCGTGTCGGTGCCGGTATCGACCCCGGCGGGGGTGCCGCCCTTGATGGAACCGGACGCCGTTTCGGCGACGTTGAAGATGAAGATGTCGTTGCCGTCGCCGCCGATCATGATATCGCCGTCTTCGCCGCTGCCGCCCGCTGTGATGGTGTCGTTGCCGCTGCCGCCGTAAATAATATCCGACGCCGCAGCCCCGACAATCGTATCGTCGCCGGCGTTGGCGAAAATGACGCTGCCGAAAATGCGTTCCGGGGCGTCGAAGGGATCGCCGGTGCTGTCGACCTTGACCGTGTAGCCGTTGGTTCCGCCGCCGGTATAGGAATAACTGTTAAGGGCGGTATAAGTTGTATCTAGGTTCAAGCCGTCGGCGACGCTCAGCGTGGAGCCCGTATCGGCGCCGCTGGTGCCGACGATGATGTAGCCGAAGCCGGTTCCGTGCGCCAATTCGATGGGGAAACGCACGCGGGCTTCGGCGCCGTCATCGACGTAGATCTGCTCGATTGAATCCATGGTAACGGAACCGGTCACCGAGCCGGCAGCATTGGAATACGTCACAAACCCCTGGCCGCCATTGCCGGCGGCATCGAAAATGAAGGCCATGCCGGAAAGGTTTTCGAACGCCAGTTCATCGGTGCCGCCGCCGCCGAAAACGGTGTCGGCGCCGCCCAGGGTTGACCCCTGGACCATGGTGAAGCGGGTATTGCCTGTCCCGCCGGAACGGGCTTCCCCGCTGGTAGTGAAGTCATCGACAAAATCATCGAAGGCGCCGGTGGTTTGAAAGGCCTCGCCCTCATCATCGAAGAAAAACGGGTTTTCGTTAAAGCCGAGGACACCCTCGTCGAATTCAACGGGAACGAAAATGTCGAACAGGAATTCCTCGAATTCGAAATTGAAGGCTTCTTCGAAAGCTTCCTTGTTGAAGATATCGAAGGGATCCTGGAAGCCGAGTTCCGTGACATCCAGCCCGCCTTTGTCATCGTGACCGATGAAATCATCGAAGAACCCGCCGACCAGATCGCCAAGCCCGTCATCGACAAAGTGATCGAGACCGCTTTTGAACATGGCATCGGAAAACTTGCCCTGGCCGGTGCCGGACCCGGTGCCCGCCCCCATGGGGTCAATATTGCCGGTCACCCCCAGCAACACGTTGTCGACAATGCGGTCCATGATGTCGTGGGCCGTGGTGCCGAAATGATCCGGGTTGTCTGCCAGCACGGCGTTGAATTCGGCTTCCGACGCGCCATCGACAGCGGCGGCCATGGCGTCTTCCAGCGATCCGCCTTCGGCCAGCACCTGTTCGAACGCCTGTTCGGCCGCCTGGCCGGCATCGCCCCCGGCGGCGGCGTCCGCCGGTGCATCCCCGGCGGGTTCAGCGTCCGTTGGACCGGTGGTTCCGGCGCTGTCTGTCGGACCGGTACCCGTCGGCCCGCTATCCGTCGGCTGGGTGATGACGGGAACCGGGGCCACTGCGGACGCTTTGGCGTAGAACCGCGCCACCGCCGCCGGCGGCAGAATCACCGGCCGTGTCGGCGGAACATAGGCGCTGGAAATCTGTGTTGTCTGGTTCGGGCTGCTCAACGTTTGCGCGCCGCCCTGGGTGGTGATGGTCATTTCACCCGTGCCGCCGCCGGCATCCTGAAACATGGAGAAGGTATTGGGCGTGCCTTCCGCTCCGGCCTTGCCGCCGCCGGATGTTCCGCGAATGCCGATCACCGCCACCGGGGTGGAGATGGTCATGGCCTCGACATCGGTCTTGGCGATCTGCCCGGAAACGAAGGTAAAGACCCCTTCGGCGACATTGAGGACGGACTTGCCCGACTGGGTAGACGGGTCGTAGACCATTTCATCGATGGTCATGGACCCGCTGTCGGCCAGCGAGAAGGTGCTTTGATCGGCGAAGGTGATGCCGACGGCCCCGTCGGCGGTGGTTTCAACGACATCGCCCTGGAATATGGGCACACCATCGGCGGCCTGAACCTTGGTGCCATCGGTGCGGGTGATGGTGGCGCTGCCCTGCAGCGCGGTAATCTGGCCGACGGCCTCACCGGTAACCTGTGCGGCCTGGGCAATCTCCACGCCGTCAAAAACTGTTGACCCTCGAACCCCGATATCCATCTTCAACTCCTAAGGAGTATTAAATGTCCCCCATTCCCTGGGCATCGGATTTTCTACGTTTGAATATGACAGTGTAGCACAATTTCCCGGCCACAGCCACAAGCGTCACGCCGGACTCATCAGCTTTTTTGGAGAATATCCGCTTCCAGTTTGCCCATGATGTTGAGGATGCGGAAAACGTCCAGTTTGATGTCGGTTTCCGCCGCCGCCGCGTCGCTGTTGGCGTTGATCAGCGCCGTTTCACCGGCCAGCACGTCGATCAGGGAACGGTTGCCCAACTGGCGTTCGCGCCGGGCCAGTTCCAGGAACTCGGCCGCGATGTTGGCCTGGTTGCGCAGAAACTCGGCGTTCTCTTTGTCGCGTTCAAAGTTGCTCCACAAATCCCGCGCCTGCTGCTCGAAGGAATCGCGGGCGTCGATGTAGCGTTCCGTTCCGGCCAGGTGGTCCTTTTTGGCCGCCATCAGGGTATTGCGTTCGGTCAGCCCCAAGTTCAGCGAATAGCTGAGTTCGATCTTGAACAGTTGTTCGGTGGATCTGGCGATGGTGCCGCCGACATCTTCCTTGCGTTTGGTTTCGGCGGTGGCATCCAGGGTCGGGAAGAATTCATCGGCCCGGGTTTGGCGGATCGTCTGTTCCAGGATTTCGGCGTCCAGATGGGACGCCTTGAGACCGGGGTTGTCCTTGTGCATGGCCTGGATTAATTCGTCGACGGATTTGGGCACCATTTCAACAGGCGCGCGCGGATCATCCAATTTGTTGATTTTTCCGGGCGTTTTTCCGAAAAACCGGCGGTATGCGTTAATCGCGTTCCGGAGGGCGCCGGCGAAGTTGTTGCGCCGGGCTTCGGCGCCCGCCAGTTGGGTCTTGGCCTGCAGGACGTCGGTGGTGAAGCCGCCGCCGCGCTGTACGCGGGCGTCTTCCAGCTTGGCCTGACGGCGGATGTTGTCGACGGAGCCCTTGGCGAAGCCAAGAACCTTGTTGGAGCGGAGCAGGTTCAGGTGCGCCTCGATCCCCTGAAGCACCAGCGCCTGGCGCGTGGACATCAGATTCGTGCGCGCCCGGTCAACGCTCAGCTTGGCGGACTTGATGGCGGCGTTGGTGGAGCCGAAATCCCAAAGTTTCTGGGTGATGGAGATATCCACTTCGCGGGGATGTTCTTCCGTATCGGCGGTGCCGGAAGCCTTGTTCTGTTTTTCGCGGCCCCAGTTGGCGGTCACCGACAGTTCCGGATACCAGTCCCCCCAGGCGGCCGCGGCGCGTTCCTTGGCGGCGCCCAGATCGGCCTCGGCGGCCTTGATCTGCCTCTGGTTCTTGACCAGGGACTGCAGGGATTCATAAAGCGTTTCTGCATGCGTCGGCGATGCAAAGACAAACACACCCACCACGGCGCAAACAATCGGCGTGAAACGGGTTTTTTTAGTCAATGTAGGCACGATTTCTTAAGTTCCCCTCTTGTTGCTCAAGCATCCAATCCCCAGGAACCTGAGAAAACTTATACGACGTAGTGTCCTTAACACACAAGGTAAATAGCGGTTTCTGAACATTTGATGAAGAATCCGTTGCTGAAATACCACATGTTGTGGTTTTTTACTGCTTCGAAAGCACAAGAGGTAGGAAGAGGGGGGATCAGAACTGCTCGCGCATAACCCGTTTGCCATGGAAATTTTAACCCTGTTTGGAAAATTGTAGCCGCCGCAACTGGTTTTATCGGTCAGGCGGCTTGGCTAAAAAACTAATGGATATCAACTGGTTATATGGATTTCCCAAAGCAAATCCATTTATTGGCATGAGGATTGCTTTGATTCTTCCGAACAAGACTGAATCCAACGATTCAAAACGGGAGAAAACCATGCAGACGGAATTTCTGGCGAAACACGATTTCGAAGATTTCATGATGGCTGAATTTAATACCATGTCCGGCGCACCGACTCCGGCGCATGATCGATTTGAGGCCGGCATGCTGATCGTCAATGCTCTGGCCGAGGACCTTGCGCTGGATATGGCCGAAGTCGATATGGACGATCTTTACTAAACGGCTTTACGGACCAGATTTATGGACCGGCAGGGCGCTGGTCGAGTAAAACGGGGGATCGCACCATGCAATCCCAACAGGACTATCACCGGGAATTGGCCGATAGCCTTATGAAGTCCATCGGCTACGAGGATGCCATAGAATGGGCGCTCGGCAATCAGTGGGAAGGCGTTCTTGAGCAACTCTTGAGAAAGCCCCTAACCGTCCAGACCGGCGAAGACGAAGCTTCTTAATATCAGACGACTGTAAAAGCTCCCGCTTAGGCGGTTCAGTACCGGCCGCCCCCATCATTCCGCTTCGCGCGGCGTATTTAATTTATCATCCCGCTTCGCGGGACTGGGCATCGACCACGGCCAGCGCGCACATGTTGACGATGCCCCGCGCCGTGACCGACGGGGTCAGAATATGCGCAGGCTTTGCCACGCCCAGCAGCATCGGCCCAACAGGCAACCCGCCGCTCAGCGATTTTAAAAGATTGAACGCCGTGTTGGCGGTGTTGAGATCGGGCAGTACCAGAAGATTGGCTTCCCCGTTTAGCCTTGAGCCCGGAAAAATACGATCCCTGAGGGTTTCATCCAGGGCCATGTCGGCCTGCATTTCGCCGTCGACTTCAAGGTCCGGCGCGCGTTCCCTCAAAATCCGGACCGCTTCGCGCATTTTTTCAGCTGACTTGGTCGGTGCGGTGCCGAAATTGGAGTGCGATATCAACGCCACCTTCGGCACCTCACCGAAACGCCGAACGGCTTCGGCGCTTAACAGGGTCATTTCAACCAATTCCTCGACACCGGGGTTTTGGGTGACATGGGTGTCGCATAAAAAGAAGGTTCCGCTTGGCAGGATCAACGTCGACAGGGCTGATACGTCCAGAACCCCTTCGTCCTTACCGATGACACCCAGCAAACGGCGAAGGTGCTTGCGATACTGGCCGAAGGTGCCGCAGATCATGGCGTCGACTTCGCCGCGGTGAAGCATCATCGCTGCGATCACCGTCGAATTGGTGCGGATGATGGTGCGTGCCGCATCTGGTGAAACGCCCCGGCGGCACATCAATTGATGATACTCCCGCCAGTAATCGTCGTAGCGGGGGTCGCTTTCGGGATTGCAAATCTCATAATCCCTTTCGGCCTGGAGCCTGAGCCCCAGCCTCTCGATGCGCTGATTGATGATCTCGGGCCGTCCGATCAGGACCGGCCGGGCCATCCCGTCATCGACCAGTATCTGGGTGGCGCGCAAAACCCGGTGGCTTTCACCCTCGGCCAGAACCAGACGCTTCGGCGCCAGCCTCGCCTTGGTGAACACGGGTTTCATCAACATGCCGGAGCGGAAGACGAACCGCGAAAGTTTCTCATGGTAGGCGTCGAAATCCTCGATCGGCCGGGTGGCGACACCACTGTCCATGGCGGCGCGGGCTACCGCCGGGGCAATTTCCATAATCAGGCGCAAATCGAAGGGCTTGGGGATCAGGTAATCAGGTCCGAACTTCAAATTCTCGCCGCCATAGGCTTGGGCGACGACTTCCGAACTTTCGGCCATGGCCAGGTCCGCCAGCGCCTGCACGGCGGCCATTTTCATCTCTTCGTTGATGGTCGTGGCGCCGACGTCCAGGGCGCCCCGGAAAATGAACGGAAAACACAACACGTTGTTGACCTGATTTGGATAGTCGGACCGGCCGGTGGCGATGACGGCGTCCGGCGCCGCTTTTTTGGCGTCTTCGGGCAGGATTTCCGGGTCCGGGTTGGCGAGCGCCAGGATGAAGGGTTTGGCCGCCATTTTTTTGACCATCTCGGGTTTCAGGATGCCCGGCGCGGACAGGCCCAGGAACACATCGGCGCCTTCGATGGCATCGGCCAGGGAGCGGGCCTTCGTATCCTGGGCGAAACCCGCCTTTTCTTCGGTCATGTCCTCGTCCCGGCCCTGGAAAACGACGCCGATATGGTCGACAAGGGTGATGTTTTCCTTCTTTACGCCCATGTGGACGAACAGGTTGAGGCACGCGATCCCCGCAGCCCCCCCGCCGGTGGAGACCAGCTTGATCTTGTCGATTGTCTTGCCGATCACGCGCAAGCCGTTAATCAGCGCCGCCCCCGCGACGATGGCCGTGCCGTGCTGGTCGTCATGAAACACCGGGATGTTCATGCGGTCGCGCAATTTGCTTTCAACGATGAAACAATCCGGCGACTTGATGTCCTCCAGGTTGATGGCGCCGAAGGTCGGCTCCAGGCTGGCAATGATATCGACCAGCTTCTCGGGATCGGACTCGTTGATTTCGATGTCGAAAACATCGATGCCGGCGAACTTCTTGAACAGCACCGCCTTGCCTTCCATGACAGGCTTTGCCGCCAGCGCCCCGATATTGCCAAGACCCAGAACGGCAGACCCGTTGGTGACGACACCGACCAGGTTCTGGCGAACGGTCAGGTTCCCCACTTCGGACGGATCCTCGACGATCGCCTCGCATGCCGCCGCCACGCCCGGTGAATAGGCCAGCGCCAAGTCATGCTGCGTCGCCAGCGGCTTTGTCGCCGTAACCGTCAGTTTTCCCGGTTGCGGGTTACGATGGTATTCCAAAGCTCTTTTTTTGAAGATGTCTTCCGTCATGGGCCTTATCCGGAGGGGTATTTTCACTGTTGCCCTGATAAGGTGAGGGTTAACATGCTCCGTAGCAACCCGTTTTAGGGAGGCGCTTTCGGCAGTGGGCTCGGATAAGACCATGTCAGGCAAAGAATCTGCTCTCATGCCAAAGGTTTGCGGCCATCGCGGCGCCGCCGGCCATGCCCCGGAAAACACCCTGGCCTCGATAAAAAAGGCGGCTTCGTTGGGTGTGCGCTGGGTCGAGTTCGACACCAAGCTGACCGCCGATGGTGTGGCAGTATTGTTCCATGACGATGACTTGGGACGCACCACTGATGGCGCCGGTTTGATGGCGGAAACTTCGCTGGCCGATGTCCGGTGTCTCGATGCCGGATCCTGGTTTGGCGAGGAATTTCAGGGCGAGGGGGTGCCGACCCTTGAGGACGCCATTCGGGAATTATCGGCCCTTGGTTTGGGCGCCAACGTGGAAATCAAACCCAGCCCCGGGCGGGAGGAGGAAACCGCCCGGACCGTGGCCGAAATCCTCGCCGATCGTTGGCCCGATGGCGTGGCGCCGCCGATGGTATCCAGTTTCAAGGAAGACGTCCTAGCAACCGTCCGTGACACGGCCCCCGGTCTGGAGAGAGCCCTGCTGGCGTTTGAAATTCCCGGCGACTGGCGGGAACGGCTTAAGCGTTTGGGCTGCGTGGCCCTGCATGTGCAGGCGAAGCACCTGATGGAGACGCAGGTCCGCGCCGTCCGGGGGGAGGGATTTGCGTTGCGCGCCTTCACGGTCAATGACCCAACGGAGGCCGAAAAACTTCTTGCCTGGGGTGTCGATGGAATCGTCAGCGATTACCCGGACCGCATACTTGCGGTGGCCGAATCCACATAATCGGCAAGGGCATTGCGCTCCTTCTCCGTCATGGCGAGGCCGCACTTGGTCCGCCGCCACAAAATATCGTCCGCCGTTTCCGCCCATTCCCGCTCGATCAGGTAATCGGCCTCCCGTTGAAACAGTCCGCCGCCGAAATCCCGCCCCAGCCCGTCCGGCGTTTCGATTTCGTCCAGGATGTCACGGGCGCGGGTTCCATGCCGGTGGGCAAGGCCCAATAGCCAAACTTTATCCAGGCCCGGGAAGTCCTTCTCCAGCGCCGACAGGAACCGCGGGAAATCGCCCCCTGGACCGCCACTGGGCATATCGCCGCCCGGAAGCGGCCCGCTTTCCGTCCAGGCAGCACCCATATCCGGAAAAAAAGGTTTCAGCCGTGCCAGCGCCCGTTCGGCGAGCCGCCGGTAGGTGGTGAGCTTGCCGCCGAAAATGTTCAACAGCGGAGCCCCGCCATCCCGTTCCTGCAGGTCGAAAACATAATCCCGTGTCACTGCCGAGGGGTTATCGGCATCGTCGTCGAACAGGGGTCGGACACCGGAAAAGGACCAGACCGCGTCATCGGGCGAAACCGGTTTTGCAAAGTAGCCGTTGACGGCATCACAGATATAGCGGGCTTCTTCCGGGGCCATGCGGGCGTCGGCAGGGTCTCCGTCGAAGACAACCTCCGTGGTGCCGAGCAAGGAATATGTGTTCTGGAATGGCAGCACGAAGACCACCCGTCCGTCCGGGTTGAGCAGGATGTAGGCATGGTCTTCCTCGTACAGGCGGGGCACGACCAGATGGCTGCCCTTGACCAGCCGGATGCGATTTTTTACGGCTTCGGTGTTTTCGAGTTTTTCGTTCAGGACGTCTTCGGCCCAGGGACCGGCGGCATTGACGATGGCCCGCGCGCGAACCTCCGTCTGTTCTCCGTTTCGCATGTTCTTGAGACGCGCCAGCCACAAGCCGGCTTTCCGGTCGGCGTGTTCCAGGCGGGTTCGGGTCAGGATGCGCGCGCCGGCCTCTGCCGCGGCCATGGCGTTGACGACGACCAGACGGGAATCATCGACCCAGCAGTCGGAATAGACGAAGCCCTTGACGATGATGTCTTTCAGCGGCGCACCCATGGAGCCTTGGGTCAAATTCACGGCTCGCGTGGACGGCAATCGCGATGATTGCGCCAGAAAGTCATAAAGGAACAGGCCGAGACGGACCATCCAGGCCGGCCGCCAGGTATTATAATGCGGCAGGACGAATTCCCGCTGGCCCACCATGTGCGGGGCCTTGCCCAGCAAAACGTCGCGCTCGCGGAGCGATTCCCGGACCAGCCGGAATTCGTAATGCTCCAGATACCGCAGCCCGCCGTGAACCAGTTTCGAGCTGGCCGACGACGTGGCGGAACCAAGATCGTCCTGTTCGCACAACACGACCTTCAAGCCGCGTCCGGCGGCGTCACAGGCAATCCCGGCGCCGTTGATGCCGCCGCCGATGATCAGAAGGTCATATACGTCGTCTTCGGCTTGCATGAAGGCCTCGGCAGCGATTGGGAACAACTATTAGATTCAAAAGTCTACACATCCCGGCCATGGACGGAAACGACAACCTGCCAGCCGGCCGAGGTGCCTTGAACAAGTTTTGCTCCGGGTCTTTCCTTTCGCCTCGGCAAAGACGAACATATGCGCAGAACGTAACTGCCATTCGGAACGGGGGGGGGGGGCCCCCTTGTGCCAATTTTTTTTCCCATCATCTGCATGGCCCTCGGGGTGGGGCCATCCCGTCAAATACCCCTGTTGCGTCAAGGGTCGCCCCCGGCACTGGTAGCCCCACCTGCGTGCCCAGGCGCGTGGCTGACCTCCGGCGCTTTTCACTCCGACTGAGGTCGGTGGCGCTGAGGGTGCCCCGTTGGCGGTGCC
>JACNJX010000045.1 GCA_014382345.1 Alphaproteobacteria bacterium | reverse complement strand
CTGGCCGGGGCCTCTGGGGGTTTTCAACGCCGCCACCGGCGACGCCATCACGGTCCGGGAAATCGCCGACATGGTGGTCGATTGTTTGGGCCTGGCGCCGGGCGGGGTAGACTATGTCTTTACCGGCGGCGCGCGCGGCTGGTCGGGGGATGTGCCGGTGGTGCGGCTCAATTGCGACAGGCTTAAGCGGCTTGGCTGGTCGTGCCAAAACACATCCGGCGAAGCCATGCGCCGGTCAATAGAAGCGATGCTGGAGCAATGACGGAACGATGATTATCAGCCGGACTCCTTTGCGCATTTCCATCGGCGGCGGCGGCACCGATCTGCCGTCTTATTATAAGTCCTTCGGCGGCTTCGTCATCTCGGCGGCGATCAACAAGCATATCTATATCACCGTCAACCGCACCTTCCGGCCGGGCTACCTGTTGAAATATTCCCGTACCGAACATGCAGAAACTTTGGACGACATTCAGCACGGCCTTCTGCGCGAGACGCTCCGCCTGGTGGAGATCGAACCGATGGTGGAGGTCGTTTCCATTGCCGACGTCCCGGCGGGCACCGGCATGGGCTCGTCCGGCAGTTTCACCGTCGGCCTGCTGCATGCCCTCAATGCCTACAAGCGCAGGAAGGTTCCTGTCGAGGATCTGGCCAACACCGCCAACCACCTTGAAATGAATATCCTGGGCGAGCCCTGCGGTAAGCAGGACCACTACATCGCCGCTTACGGCGGACTGACAGTCCAGGAATACCATCCAGACGGCACGGTGACGATTTCACCGCTGCACGTCAGCGAAGAGGCGCTTCGCGACTTGCGGGAAAACCTTTTGTTGTTCTTTACCGGCTACAGCCGAAGCGCCGCCAAGATCCTCGATGATCAGAAAGCGAAGTCCGAACAAGGCGATTCCGGCATGCTGGATAATCTGCATTTCATCAAGGATTTAGGGGGCCGCATCAAGGCCAGGCTGGAAGGCGGTGACGTTAAGGGCTTCGCCGACCTGATGAACGAACACTGGGAACACAAGAAAGCGCGTTCGGAAAACATTTCCAACGATCACGTCAACCGGCTCTACGACCTCGCCCTGGATAACGGTGCCCGGGGCGGCAAGCTGGTCGGCGCCGGATCGGGGGGATTCTTGATGTTTTATGCGGACGACAAGCCGCGCCTGCGCGCCGCCATGACCGCCGAGGGGCTACAGGAAATGGATTTTTCCTTCGACTTCGACGGCTCCATCATCCAGTTGCGCCGCTAGGGGCCGGCGCGCCTCATGCTGTGCCTCATTCTCGCCGGCGGACTGGGCACCCGGATGCAGGGGGTGGCCGACGGTACCGCCAAGACTCTGATCCCGGTGGCCGGCCGCCCCTTCGCCGACCATCAACTGACATGGCTCGCCGGCCAGGGCGTGACGCGCGTCATTTATGCCATCGGCCACCGTGGCGAACAGATAAGGGATTTTGTCGGCGACGGCGGGCGCTGGGGCCTCAAAGTGGATTATGTGGACGAAGGGGAAACCCTGCTCGGCACCGGCGGCGCGGTGCGCCATGTTGTGGGCAATACCGGAATCGGGATTGATGAGGGGTTCCTGCTTCTCTATGGCGACTCTTATCTGAATATCGACGTCCCCGCCGTATGGGCGGCGTCCGGCGGCGGCGCGTTTCCGGTCATGTGTGTGCTTAAAAACGAGGGCCGCTGGGATGCCTCGAACGCGGTGTTCGCGGACGGCCGGGTGAGATTGTATGAGAAGGGCCGCGTGGATGCCGCCGCCATCGGCATGGAATACATCGATTACGGGCTTTCGGTTCTGACCCCGGTGATCGTCCGCGAAGCCATCCCGGCCGGGGGGAAAGGCGATTTGACGGAAATCTTCGGGCCGCTGGCCGCATCAGGTGGGCTGCGCGGGTTCGAGGCGACAGAGCGGTTTTATGAAATCGGTTCGCCGGAGGGATTGGCCGATTTGGAGGCGTTGTTAACGTCCACCTAGGGCTTTTCGCATGGTGGTGCCCATCTCGGCCGCCGAGGGCGCGATGATGGCGCCGGCGTCTTCCAGGGCCTTGATCTTGTCCGCCGCCCCGCCGCCGCCGAACACATCAACGGTTCCGGCATGGCCCATGCGCCGGTCGGTCGGCGCATTCAGCCCGGCGACATAGGCGACGACGGGCTTTTTGGAATTTTGCGATTTCAGGAATTCGGCGGCTTCCTCTTCCGCCGTGCCGCCGATTTCGCCGATCAGGATGATTCCTTCCGTGGCGTCGTCGGCGAAGAACAGTTTCAGGCAATCGATGAAATTCATCCCGTACACCGGGTCGCCGCCGACGCCGACGGAGGTCGACTGACCCAGATGCACCGTCGTGGTCTGGTCGACGGCTTCGTAATTCAGCGTCGCCGAGCGCGACACGATGCCGACCCGGCCCGGCATGTGCGGGCGTTCCGGCATGACGCCGATCTTGCAGACGTCCGGCGTGATGACGCCTTGGCTGTTGGGGCCGATGAGCCGGGTTTTCGATCCTTCCAGCGCACCCTTGACGCGAACCATGTCCTGAACCGGCACCCGTTCGGTGACGCAGACGACGAGCGGAATTTCCGCCTCAATGGCTTCGATCATGGCGGCTGCGGCCTTGTCCGGCGGCACGAATACGGCGGATGCGTCGGGCTGGGTTTCGCTTACGGCTTCGGCGACGGTTCCGAAAACAGGCAGATACAGGTGGGTCTGCCCGCCCTTGCCGGGGACGACGCCGCCGACCATTTTGGTGCCGTAGGCGATGGCGCGTTCAGTGAGCCGGGTCGCCGTGGCGCCGGTCAGCCCCTGACAAATGACTTTGGTGTCGCCGTCAACGAGAATCCCCATGCCTTATCCCCTCCCGCCGACTGCGGCGACGGCTTTTTCGGCGGCGTCGGCAAGATCATGGGCGAAGGTGACGCCGACGGCCTGGTTTTGCAGCGCCAGTTCGCCCAGTTCCTTGGCGGTGCCGGCGAAACGCACGATCGCCGGGATATGGCGGGTGGTTTCCTTGCACGCGATGGCGATGCCTTCGGCGATGGTGTCGCAACGCAGCACGCCGCCGCCCATGGCTACCACCAGCAGGGCTTTGACCTTGGTATCGGCCAGCAGCATGCGGATGCCGGCGGCGATCTGATCGCGCGTGGCGACGGGGCGCACGTCCATGAAATTGGCGGCATCCCCGCCCTTGGCTTTCAGCAGGTCGAGAACGCCCAGCGCCAGCCCGGCGCCGGAAACCATGACGCCGATGTTGCCGTCCATGTGCACATAGTTCAATTCATGGCGCCGGGCCTCGATCTCGTCGGCGGAGACCTCGGCCTCGTCCCACAGCTTTTCGAATTCCGGATGCCGGAAAACGGCGTTGTCGTCGATAACCATTTTGACGTCGAGCGCGAGCACCTCACCGGTGTCCGTCACCGCCAGCGGGTTGATTTCGATCAGGCTGGCGTCGCTTTCGGTGAAGGCTTTGTAGACCGCCTCGATGGCCTTCGCCGTAGCGGTCGCCGGGGCGCCGGAAAGGCCTAAATCTTCGGCCATCGCCTGAACCTCGGTCGGCACCAGCCCGACATTGGGGTCGACCACCAGTTTGTGGATGTTATCGGGGTTGGCCTGGGCGGTTTCTTCGATATTTTCTCCGCCTTCGCTGGAGGCGAGAAAGGAAACCCGCCCGAGCGAGCGGTCGATCATCGCCGCCAGATAGATTTCCCGGGCGACGTCGCAGGCCTGTTCGATATAGACCCGCTTGACCTCTTTGCCCTGGGCGCCGGTCTGCGCCGTTACCAGGCGCGTCCCCAGCATGGCGCCGGCGGCTTCACCCGCGGCCGTGGAGGATTTTACGAGCTTCACTCCGCCTGCCCGTCCGCGTCCGCCGGCATGGACCTGCGCCTTGACCACCCACGAAGAGCCGCCCAGTGTTGCCGCCGCGTCGGCGGCCTCACTATCGGTGGCGGCAACGATTCCCGGCGGCACCGGCACACCGTATGCTTTCAGAAATTCCTTGGCCTGGTATTCATGCAAATTCATGTCCACACCCTCTTCGAAAGCTTCGCCAATAGCCCTCGTTCAGACAGAAGATAACCATAAAATCGTCAAACTTGGCGTTTATTCGTACCCGGTATGACACGAGACGGTGAAAAACGACAGGGATAAAGTTACCTGAACGCGAAATTTAGGCGACTTAATTAAAGATGAATTTTTTTTTGGACAAAGTCTTGAAAAACTTATTGTATGGGCCAAGGCAGTATGGCTATAGTTCCCTGGTATACCAAATACCAACTCGTTTGGTTTGCCAAACGCGAGGGGGTAACGATAATGCCTTGTACCATGCGCGGCCCTAAAGCGGGCCACGCATTCAAATTTGGTGAAGGCACCAATAAATGTCCGCCGGTAACGGAACAAACCGGTTTTGGCGGATGGTTCTAAATAGGGAGATAAAAATGCGAAATTTCGGTACTAAAATTTTGAGCCTGAGCGTCGCGCTCGGTCTCGGTCTCGGCTTCGCCGCGGCCCCGGTGGATTCCGCCCAAGCGTGGGAACCGAAAAAGCCGGTTGAATTCGTTGTCATGGCGGGTAAGGGGGGTGGCGCCGACAAAGCGGTGCGTTTCATCCAGAGCATCATCGCCAAGAACAAGATGTCCTCGAAGCCTTTTTCGCCGGTTAACAAGCCTGGCGGTTCGGGCGCGGAAGCCTTGATTCACGTCAAGAACGCCTCTGATCCCGATCACACTCTTATGTTCACCCTGAACAGCTTCTACACCACGCCGCTACGTCAGCCGAGCCTGAAGGTTAACATCGAAACCTTCACCCCGGTCGGCCGTATGGCGGAAGACACCTTCCTGCTGTGGGTGAACAAGGATTCCGGCATCAAAAACGTCGATCAGTTCGTTAAGGCCGCCAAAGCCGCCGGCAACAAGTGGATCATGGCTGGCACCGGCAAGAACTCCGAAGACAACATCCTGACCGACTTCCTGAACAAGGCCTATGGCCTCAACATGAAGTACGTTCCCTACAAGGGCGGCGGACGCGTTGCCAAGGAACTGGCTGGGAATAACGCCAACTCGACGGTGAACAACCCCTCCGAACAGCTGGGTTTCTATCAGGCCGGCAAAACCGTGCCCTTGGCCGCGTTTACGCCGACGCGCCTGCCGCTGTTCAAGGACGCACCGACCTTCAAGGAAATTGGTAAGGATTTCGTCTACTTCATGCAGCGCACCGTCGTCGGCGCGCCGGGCATGAGCAAGGGCGCGGCTGCCTATTACCAGGGCCTGTTCAAGAAGGTCTTCAATTCCAAGGAATGGCAGGGCTACATGAAGAAGAAGAGCCTTCAGGGCGAGTTCCTGACGGGCGATGCCCTGATGAAGTACTGGCTCGTGCAACGTGAAGTGCAGCGCGGCATGCTGAAGAAAATGGGCGCTATCAAGTAGCCCGGCAACCAAGATCAAGAAAAGACATACAGGATTATGAGGGGAGGAGATCACCGTTATGCGCATGGCTGAACTTGTCATGGGATTAGTAATGGGGGTCTTCTCCCTTTACCTGATGTGGAAAAGCGCCGAGCTACCGATCGGCTGGATTGCCGGTGAAGGCCCAGGCGGCGGCGCGTGGCCGTTCTGGCTGGCGGCAGGAATGCTGGTTTGTTGTATTGCCATCGTTGTCCGGTGGGCCAAGCGGATCACCCCTGAATCGCGCTCCGAAGAAGTTTATATGGACAAGCGGACCATGCGGATGTTCCTGCTCAATGCGGGGTCGCTGGCTGTCATGATCGGTCTGTTCCACATTGTCGGGGCCTATGGCGCGATCCCGCTGTTCCTGATTTTTTACTTACGTTTTATGGGCGGCCATTCGTGGCGGTTGACCGGCACGTTCGCCGTCTTGACCCCGATTGTGACGTTCATGTTTTTTGAGATTGCTCTACAGAAGACCCTGCCGAAAGGGTTCACGGAGCCTTTGTTCCTGCCGATTTTTGACATGATCTATTGATCCTGCGGAAAATCAAAAAATACCGAGCGCGAATGCGCCGCCATAATCATCCTTTGAATCGATAAACGTCGAATAATTCCAAGAGTCTTAAACATCCATGGAAATCCTGTCTCTCCTTCTTGACGGTTTTGCCGTCGCGTTCGAGCCTTTGAATTTGGCCCTCATCGTTTTCGGTTGTGCCGTCGGTCTGTTTATCGGCGCCATGCCCGGCCTGGGGTCCGTCAACGGCGTTGCCATCCTGCTGCCCATGACCTTCCTGGTGCCGCCGACCGGCGCCATTATCTTCCTGGCGGCAATTTACTATGGCGCCATGTACGGCGGCGCCATCAGTTCCATCATGCTGGGGATACCGGGGGCATCGACGGCGGTGGCAACCACCTTCGACGGCCGCCCGATGGCCATGAAGGGGGACGCGGACAAGGCCCTGATCGCCGCTGCGACGGCGTCCTTTGTCGGCGGCACCATTTCGGTGATTTTGTTCACCACCATTGCGCCGCCGCTGGCAGATGTGGCCCTGACCTTCGGCGCGCCGGAAATCTTCGCCCTGATGCTGATGGCTTTCGCCACCTTCGTCGGGCTTGGCGGTGACGACATTCCGAAGACGCTCTTTTCGATCTTTATCGGCCTGGTGTTCGGCGCCGTTGGGCTGGATATCGTTTCCGGCGAACCGCGCCTGATTATTGGCGGCATTCCCGGCTTCTTCCACGGCATCAATTTCCTGGTCCTGGCCATCGGCATCTATGGCATCGCCGAGATGTTGTGGACGATCGAAGTGTCCAAGGGCGATGTCATGATTTCCCAGGCCTCCGTCAGCGTAAAGCGCACCTTGGCCACCATGAAAGAACTGGTGGGTACCTGGAAAACCATGGTGATGGGCTCGGTGCTGGGGTATTTCGTCGGTATCCTGCCCGCCGCCGGGGCGACGCCCGGCGCACTTATGGCCTACGGCATCGCCAAGACCGGGGCGAAAGACCCGAGCAGTTATGGCAAGGGCAACATCAACGGTGTCGTCGCGCCTGAATCGGCGAATAACGCGGCCTCCACCGGTTCCATGCTGCCGATGCTGACGCTTGGTATTCCCGGTTCCCCGACGACGGCCATCCTTCTGGGCGGCATGGTCATCTGGGGCCTGGAACCGGGACCGATGCTGTTCATCGAGCACAAGGAATTCGTCTGGGGCCTGATCGCCAGCCTGTATGCCGCCAACCTGTTTGCGCTGGTGATCAACATCGCTTTCATTCCGGCGTTTATCTGGGTTTTGAAACTGCCGTTTACCATTCTGGCGCCGGTGATCTTCATCCTGTGCGTCGTCGGCGGGTTCGTGCCGACGATGGATATGCATGATGTGTGGCTGATGCTGGTGTTCGGTGTCGTCGGCTACCTGATGCGCAAACTTGACTACCCGATGGCGCCGGCGGTTCTGGCGATCGTGCTCGGCCCCCTGGCCGAGCCGGCGCTGCGCCAGTCGCTGTTGATTTCGAGCGGATCGTTCTCGATCTTCTTCACCCGTCCGTTTGCCTCCGCGATCATCGTGACCGCAATCATCCTGATTCTTCTGCCGGTCCTGAAGATCATTTACGAAAAGATAAAAAAGCCGGCCGCCGCCTAAAACGACGCCGGATATTCCGCCTCCTGGAAGGGGGTGGAAAAATGCCCGCTTCGGGTTTTCGCGGGTTGTAATTTGGCGACCCTGGTGTACAGTATACCACGAATGGGTTCCGGTCGGCGAAGGCTCCGGTTATTGGGGTTTTGTCACGGTCACAAAGGGGGCGTACACGCGGTCTCGTGCGTTCCTTTTAAGCCATTCCTTATACCGTTATACTTTCAGTTATTGCAGGATCAAACCATTGGCCCACGCTGAATTAAAAGTTGAACCGATCGACGCCAGTTTCAGCCTCAAGGACAAGATCTACGATTCCCTGAAGAACGCGATCACGTCCATGAATATTTATGCTGACGACGCGGAACTCCGTCTCGACGAGCGTAAGCTGTCGGAAAAGCTTGAAATCAGCCGCACCCCCGTGCGCGAAGCCCTGGCCCGCCTGGAGCAGGAAGGGCTGGTGCATATCGTGCCGCGCCGGGGCGTCTACATCGTGCGCAAGAGCAAGGCGCAGATCCTGGAAATGGTTACCGTCTGGGCGGCGCTGGAAAGCATGGCGGCGCGCCTCATCGTCGATAATGCGACGGACGAGGAAATCGGCTCCCTGAGAAATATGTTTTCAACGTTTGAAGGGGACCAGCTTCAGGCCCATATTGATGAGTATTCGGAAACCAACATCGAATTTCATCAGGCGATCCTGAGCATGGCCCAGTGCGATCTCATTCGCAAAATGGCGGACAACCTGTTCATTCATATGCGCTCGATCCGGGCCAGGACCATTGCCGAGGAAGACCGGGTCAACCGCTCGATCATCGATCACATGCACATCATCGAAGCCCTGGAAAACAGGGACGCAGATTTGGCGGCCAGGCTGGTTCGTGAACACAGCCTGAACCTGGCCTCGCACATTCAAAAACACGTGGATTATTTGGAATAAGGGATCGAACCGGCCGGGGAAGGCCGGGGCGGCCCCGCACCTAGGGAAGAGGAAACCCATGTCCAGCAAAGGATCGAACGCGGCAATAGATACAATTGCTCAAGAAACTCACGATGGCCCTGAGGCCGGGACTCTGACGGACGGCTTTCATCTGGTCATTGACGCCCTCAAGCTCAACGATATCAACACGATCTATAACGTACCCGGCATTCCGATCACGGATTTGGGTCGTTTTATGCAGGAGGAGGGCATGCGCGTTCTCTCCTTCCGGCATGAGCAGCACGCGGGCTATGCGGCCGCGATCGCCGGGTTTCTGACGAAAAAACCCGGCGTCTGCATGACGGTGTCGGCTCCCGGCTTCCTGAACGGCCTGACGTCACTGGCCCACGCCACGACCAACTGCTTTCCGATGATCCTGATCAGCGGCTCATCAGAGCGCGAGATCGTCGACCTTCAACAGGGCGATTATGAAGAAATGGACCAGTTGGCCATCGCCAAACCGCTTTGCAAGGCGGCCTACCGCATCCTGCATGCCGAAGACATCGGCATCGGCATTGCGCGGGCTATCCGCGCGGCCGTTTCCGGCCGTCCCGGCGGCGTCTATCTTGACCTGCCGGCGAAGCTCCTAGGCCAGGTCATGGACGCGGACGCCGGTGAGAAATCTTTGGTCAAGGTCATCGATGCCGCACCGGCTCAGATTCCGGCACCCGCCGCGGTCGAGCGTGCGCTTGAGGTGCTGAAAAATGCCAAGCGCCCCCTGATTATCCTCGGCAAGGGTGCTGCCTACGCGCAGGCCGATGACGAAATCCGCGCGTTGGTGGAGAAGAGCGGCATTCCCTATCTGCCGATGAGCATGGCCAAGGGGTTGCTGCCTGACACGCACCCGCAGTCGGCGGGTCCGGCGCGGTCACTGGCGTTGAAGCAATCCGATGTGGTGATGATGATCGGCGCGCGGCTCAACTGGCTGCTGTCGCACGGCAAGGGCAAGACCTGGGGTGATGCACCTAAGAAGTTCATCCAGATCGACATCGAGCCCAAGGAAATGGACAGCAATGTCGAGATCGCGGCCCCCGTGGTCGGCGATGTCGGCTCCTGCGTCCAGGCGTTGCTTGCCGGCATGGGGGAAGACTGGGCAGCCCCCCCCGCCGAGTGGACCGAGGCTGTTTACACGAAGAAAAACACCAACATTGAACGGATGGCGCCCAAGCTGCGGAACAACAATGTGCCCATGGATTACCAAGGTGCCTTGGGTGTGCTGCGCACGATTATCGCCGAACGGCCGGATGCCATCCTCGTCAATGAAGGCGCCAACACGCTCGATTTCGCCCGCAGCATCATTGATATGTACAAGCCGCGGAAACGCCTTGATGTCGGGACCTGGGGCGTCATGGGGATCGGTATGGGCCAGGCCATCGCGGCGGCTGTCGAAACGGGTCACCCCGTGCTGGCGGTTGAAGGCGACAGCGCCTTTGGTTTCTCTGGGATGGAGGTCGAAACGATCTGCCGGTACAACCTGCCGGTTTGCGTGGTCGTCTTCAACAATGGCGGAATCTACCGGGGAACCGACGTTAATCCCACTGGCGGTCCGGATGTGGCGCCAACCGTCTTCGTCAAAGATGCCCGTTACGACAAGATGATGGAAGCGTTCGGTGGTCTCGGTTTCCACGTGACATCACCCGATGATTTGAAACGCGCCGTGAACGAGGCCATGGACTCCGGAAAGCCGGCCCTGGTGAACGCGGTGATTGACGAAAACGCCGGCACCGAAAGCGGCCGCATCGGCAATCTCAACCCGCAAAGCGTCGTGTCCAAGAAATAACGAAGCTGAATGAAATCAACTCTCACGAACAGGAGCGCACAATGAAAGCACTCGAAGGTGTCCGCATTCTGGACATGACCCACGTTCAATCGGGCCCGACCTGCACCCAGCTTCTGGCCTGGTTCGGCGCCGACGTTCTTAAAGTCGAACGCCCCGGTGTCGGTGACGCCACCCGCGGCCAACTGCAGGACATTCCCGACGTGGACAGCCTCTATTTCACCATGCTGAACCACAACAAGCGTTCGATCACGTTGAACACCAAGTCGGACAAGGGCAAGGAAATCTTTACCAAGTTGATCGAGCAGTGCGACGTCATGGTCGAAAACTTCGCCCCCGGCGCGCTCGACCGCATGGGGTTCAGCTGGGAGCGGATTCAGGAAATCAACCCGCGCATGATCTACGCCTCGGTCAAGGGCTTCGGCCCCGGCGCGTATGCGGACTGCAAGGTCTATGAGAACGTCGCACAATGCGCCGGCGGCTCGGCATCGACGACCGGCATGTTGGGCGAGGTGCCATTGGTCACCGGCGCCCAGATCGGCGATTCCGGCACCGGACTGCATTTGGCGCTGGGCATCGTGACCGCGCTCTATCACCGCGAGAAAAGCGGCCGCGGCCAACGCGTCGAATGCGCCATGCAGGACGGCGTGCTGAACCTGTGCCGGGTCAAGCTGCGCGACCAGCAGCGACTGCAACACGGCCCCTTGAGGGAATATTCCCAGTTCGGCGAAGGCATCGACTTCGGTGAGGCGGCGCCGCGCGCGGGCAACGATTCCGGCGGCGGCCAGCCAGGCCGTATTCTCAAGTGCAAGGGCTGGGAAACCGACCCCGACGCCTACACCTATTTCATTACCCAGGCGGCCGTCTGGGGCAATGTGTGTGACGTCATCGGCAAGCCCGACTGGAAGGAAGACCCCGGTTTTGCGACACCCGAAGCCCGGCTTCCGCATCTCAACGAGGTGTTCGGTGCGATTGAAGACTGGACCATGACCAAGACCAAGTTCGAAGTCATGGAAATCTGCAATAAGGTCAACATCCCCGTCGGGCCGATCCTGTCCATGAAGGAAATCGCCGAAGACGAATCACTGCGCAAGACCGGCACCGTGGTCGAGGTCGATCACCCGGAACGCGGCCCGTACCTGTCGGTCGGCAACCCGATCAAGCTTTCGGATTCGCCTTCGGATGTGGAACGTTCGCCGTTGCTGGGCGAACACACCGACGAAATCCTGAAAGACGTCGTCGGCATGAGTGACGAGGAAATCATAAGCGCTAAGGAAGAAGGTGCGGTCTAGGGCAAATCCCGAGCGGATGGAATCATCCGCGACGACGAATTTGCCTCAAAAATAAAAGCGTGGAGTATTTGAGGGGAACGCAAGTGAACCGGAAATCCTCTAGCGCCCATAGTGAGAGAGGAAACAGATATGCGGATTATCGTGAACGGACAGCAGGCCTTCGGTAAGGCTTGCCTGGAGGCGATGCTGGAGCGCGGCGACGACGTGGTTGCCGTCTACTGTGCGCCGGATAAAGAAGGCAAACCCGTCGATCCGGTCAAGGAATTTGCCTTGGAAAAAGGGCTGACCCTTGTGCAGCCGCCCAACTACACCGACGCCGAGGTTCTGGACGAGCTTCGCGCTTTCAACGCCGACCTGATGGTGATGGCCTATATGATCATATTCGTGCCGGAGGAAGCCCGCGATATCCCGACCCACGGCTCCATTTGTTTCCACCCCTCCCTGCTGCCGAAACACCGGGGGCCGAGTTCCATCAACTGGCCGATCATGG
This sequence comes from Alphaproteobacteria bacterium, assembly GCA_014382345.1. Lineage (GTDB taxonomy): Bacteria > Pseudomonadota > Alphaproteobacteria > Rhodospirillales > Casp-alpha2 > Casp-alpha2. The sequence goes on along the minus strand of JACNJX010000045.1, from coordinate 59,602 downwards.
GCGGGGCTACAAAATCGGGGCTGACCATTTTCTGGCCCGATGACGGCCTGGACGAAGGCGATATCCTGTTGCAGAAGGAAATCGACATCACCCCGGACGACACTCTGGGCTCTGTTTACTTCGACAAGATTTTCCCACTCGGCGTGGAAACGGTTCTGGAAGCCGTGGACCTGGTCAAGGCCGGTGATCCGCCGCACATCGCCCAGGACGAATCCCAGGCCACCTACGAAAGCTGGTGCAAGAAGGCGGACGCCGAAATCGACTGGTCGAAGCCGGTGGACGAGGTCTACAACCTGATCCGGGGCACTAACCCGCAACCCGGCGCATGGACAACGCATGACGGAAACGAACTGAAGATTTTCGACTGCGCCAAGGTTGATGCTGATGGTGAACCCGGCGAAGTCACGGACGTTGCCGATGACAGCTTTACCGTTGCTGTTCAGGGCGGCGGGATTCAGATCAAGCGTGTGCGTCCGCACGACGACAAGAAAATTTCTGCCGCTGACTTTGTTGCAGCCAGCGGCTTGGCCAAGGGAACGCGGCTGGGAGGCTGAGTTCTCTGGTAATATTTTGTACCGAAGGGCGCGATACCCGGCTTAAACACCCATTAAGTGGTCAGGCCGAAGCGGCCTTTGGACTTCTAAAAAAGGAAACATCCAATGTCCAAAAGTGATATCGAAATTGCGCGCGAAGCGACTATGCAGCCCATCGTCGACATCGGCGACAAGCTTGGCATTCCGGCGGAGCATCTGCACCATTTTGGTCCTACGAAGGCCAAGATCTCGTTTGATTTTATCAAATCCCTCGAAGACAAACCCGACGGCAAGCTGATCCTGGTCACGGCGATCACGCCGACGCCTGCCGGCGAAGGCAAGACGACGACGACCGTCGGCCTCGGCGACGGCCTGAACAAGATCGGCAAGAAGGCCACCATCTGCATCCGCGAGCCCAGCCTGGGTCCGTGTTTCGGCATGAAGGGCGGGGCCGCCGGCGGCGGTTATGCCCAGGTGGTGCCCATGGAAGACATCAACCTGCACTTCACCGGCGACTTCCACGCCATCGGCGTCGCCCATAACCTGCTGTCGGCCCTGATCGACAACCATATCTATTGGGGTAACGAGCTGAAATTCGATGAACGGCGCGTCACCTGGCGGCGCGTCGTCGACATGAACGACCGGGCGCTGCGCGATATCGTGACGTCCTTGGGCGGCATTCCCAACGGCTTCCCCCGGCAAAGCGGTTTCGATATCACCGTGGCGTCGGAAATCATGGCGATCTTCTGCCTTGCCACCGACCTCAAGGATCTGGAGGAACGGATCGGGCGTATCGTCGTCGGCTATACCCGAAAGCGCGAACCCATCCTTGCATCGGCTCTGAAGGCGCAAGGCCCGATGACCGTGTTGTTGAAAGAGGCCCTGCAGCCCAATCTGGTGCAGACGCTGGAAAACAATCCGGCCTTTATCCACGGCGGCCCGTTCGCCAACATCGCGCACGGCTGCAATTCGGCCATGGCCACCAAGACGGCCCTGAAGCTGGCCGATTACGTGGTTACGGAAGCCGGCTTCGGCGCCGATCTCGGGGCCGAAAAGTTCTTCGACATCAAATGCCGTCTGGCCGGGCTCAACCCCAGCGCCACCGTCATCGTCGCCACCATCCGCGCGCTCAAGATGCACGGCGGCGTCGGCAAGGAGGACCTTGGCACGGAAAACGTCGATGCCGTGACCAAGGGCTGTGAAAACCTGCGCCGTCATGTGCGCAACGTGAAAACCTTCGGTGTTCCGGCGGTGGTCGCGGTCAACCGCTTCTCCGCCGATACGGATGCCGAAGTCGCCGCCGTGCGCGCGGGCGTCGATGGGCTGGGCGTCGAAGTGATCGACTGCACCCACTGGGCCGACGGCTCCAAGGGCACCGAAAAACTGGCGCAGCACGTGGCCATGATGGCGGATGCCTGCACCGGACAGTTCGTGCCGTTGTACGACGATGCCATGCCGCTTTGGGAAAAGGTCAAGACGGTGGCGACCAAGCTTTACGGCGCCGACGATATCATCGGCGACCAGAAGGTGCGCAACCAGTTCGCCGAATTGCAGGACAGCGGCTACGGCCATCTGCCCGTATGTATGGCCAAGACCCAGTACAGCTTCTCGACCGACCCGAACCTGAAGGGGGCGCCGTCCGGCCATGTAGTGCCGGTGCGCGAGGTGCGGCTGTCGGCGGGCGCCGGCTTCGTCGTCGTCATCTGCGGCGAGATCATGACCATGCCGGGTCTGCCCCGGGTGCCGTCGGCCAATGCCATCCGGCTTAACGACGAAGGGCTGGTCGAAGGGCTGTTCTAGAGCAAATCCCGAGCGGATGGAATCATCCGCGACGACGAATTCGCTTCTGAAACAAGCGCTCTAAAGGCCTGCCGCAAGGGCCTGTTGAAGGGAGCTTCTCCGTTTGGAGACATTTTGGGGCCGTCCGGGTAATCCGGGCGGCCCCTTTAATTTTTGTCGTGCGGGGGTTTAATACCCCAGCGCCAGACCATCCTTGCGCGGCTCCGAGCCGCCGGTCAGCACGCCTTGCTGCCAGTCGATCCAGATCGCCTGCGCCCCGCCGATGGGTTTCGCCGGGGCTGCGGTTTTGTGTCCCATGCCCTGCAACGCCTTAACGACATCGTCCGGCATGCCGCTTTCGACCTCGACGGGGCCGTCGACGGCGGGGAACAGGCGCGGCAGGTCCATGGCCTCCTGCAGGTCCAGGTCGTGTTCGAACAGGTTGGTCAGGAAATAGGCGTGGCCGAAGGATTGATAGTGCCCGCCCATGACGCCGAACGGCATGACGGCGCGATCGCCCTTGGTCAGCATCCCCGGGATGATCGTGTGCATGGGGCGTTTGTTGGGCGCGATGCAGTTGGGGTGCGCCGGGTCCAGGTTGAAGCTGTAGCCCCGGTTTTGCAGGATCACGCCCGATTTTGGCCCTACCAGTCCGGAGCCGAAGGACTGGAACAGGGAATTGATGAAGCTGACGGCGTTGCGATCCTTATCGACGACGGTCAGGTAGACGGTGTCGGAATGGGGGATGGCTTCCGGTGGCAGGCCAGCAGTCGCCTTGGAAGGATCAATCCGGCCGCGCAGCTCTGCGGCATGTTCCGCCGACAGCAGCATATCCACCGGCACGTCGACCTGATCGGGGTCGCTGATCAGCGCATTGCGCTCGGCGTAAGCCAGACGCCCGGCCTCGATAAACAGGTGCAGGCGTTCCGGCGACAGGGGGTCAAGCTTGTCGAGGCCCATGTCGGCCAGGATGTTCAGCATCAGGAGGGCGATAATACCCTGTCCGTTGGGCGGACATTCGTGCACTTCGTAACCGCGATAGCTGGTTTTGACAGGCGTCACGTATTCGCCGGCTGCATCGGCGAAGTCGCCGATTTCATGCGCCCCGCCGAGGCTTTTCAGATGGCTGGCGATGTCTTCGGCGACGCTTCCCCGGTAAAACCCGTCGCGGCCTTCGGCGGCGATGGTTTTCAGGGTGCGGGCCAGTTCCGGCTGTTTATGGAGGTGTCCGGCTTCCGGCGCGTGTCCATCGGGCAGATAAATGCGCCGGGCGCTTTCGTCCTGGCCCAGCATGGTCTCGCAGCGTTTCCAGTCGGAGGCGACCCGGTCATGGACCGGAAATCCGTCCCGCGCGTAATCGATGGCATAGCCCAGAACCTGGTCCAGGCTTTTCGTGCCGTGGTCCTCAAGCAGCCTGCACCAGGCATCGACTGCGCCGGGCACGGTCACCGAATGGGGCGAATGGACGCCGATTTCGGAAATGCCCTGGTCCGCGAACCAGTCCGCCGTCGCCTTCGCCGGCGCCCGGCCTGAGCCGTTATAGGCAAGAATGTCGGCGCTGCCGCCTGGTGCGTACAGCACGAAGCAATCGCCGCCGATTCCGGTGGACTGGGGTTCGACGACGCATTGCACGGCACACGCCGTAATCGCCGCATCCATGGCATTGCCGCCGTTTTTCAGCATGTCGAGGGCGGCGGCCGTGGACAGGGGATGGGACGTGGCCGCCATTCCGCCCGTCGCATGGACGGGAGAGCGACCGGGTAGCTCAAGATTTCTCATGAAATGGATGGTTCCGTAATTTAGGGGTTATCGATTGTTAAATTTTTAAGTCCCCGTTTCCCGAAACCATCTTAATCCTATTATGGCCTATCGTTCAATGTTGGGCTGGTCACTTTTAAAAGGATGGTTTAGTCTGTTGCCTGAGTATGGGGAAGGGGTGTTAAGGCTTGCGACAAAGAAGCCGCTTTCCCTTGAAAACAAAACATTTTCCCTTAGGGAGGAACCAAATGACTAAAGGATTTTTTCGCGGTCTGACCGCGGGCGTTGCCATTGTTGCGGCAGCCGTGACCATGACCGTCAGCACGCCGTCCGAAGCCGGTGCGCCGTCGTGTAAAACCGCCAGGCTGATTGTGCCGTGGAAGGCCGGCGGCGGCACCCACGTGCTGTTCTCGATTTATGAAAAAACCATCCAGGGCATGAACTTTCCGTCCAAGCTCAAGGTCGTGACCATTCCCGGCCAGGGCGGTAACAAGGGCGCCAAGGAAGCGGCGAAAGCCAAACCCGACGGCTGTACCCTGTTCGCCATCCACCAGAGCGCCCTCACCAGCTACCTCAACGGCCGTATTGATTTTCACTTCCCGGGCTTTGAAACGGTGTCGCAGTTGACATCTACGCCGGACATCGTCGGCGCGTCGGGTCAGGCGCCCTGGAACACTTACGCCGAGTTTGAGAAGGCCGCCAAGGCCAAGCCGGGCACGATCCTGGTCGGCGCCACCTTCGGGTCCACCAGCCAGTTCATGTGGCTGATCCTGGAAGACCTGACCGGCATGAAGTTCAAATACGTGCCTTTCGACGGCACCCGCCAGCGTATGACGGCGCTGCTGTCCAACGCGATTACCATGGGCACCTTGAACGTCGCTTCCGGCCGGAAGTATATGGAAAGCGGCGAGTTGAAAGCCTACGGCATCGCCGACGCTAAACGTTCCAAGCACCTGCCGAACCTGCCGACCATGAAGGAACTGGGTGTCGACATGGAGTTTGCCCTAAAACGCGGCATCGTCGCGCCCAAGGGAACGCCGAAGGAATATATCGATTACTGGTCCGGCGTCTTCAAGAAAGCCTCCGAAGACAAGGGTCTGCTGAAACAGATGGACGCCAAAGGCACCGACATCAATTGGGTCGGGCCCGAGGGATACCGCAAGTGGGCGGAAAAAACCTACAAGGACTATGAAAAGGTCGCCATCAAGATCGGCATGTACAAGAAAAAGTAATCACATCCACGATTGCCGGAGTGTGGCCCGGACCCTGATAGGGTTCGGGCCGCTTTCGGCTTTCCGTCCTTCGCGGAGTTTCCCAGGGGTTTCAATGCAACGTCTTAACCGTGACGCCATTATCGCCATTATTTTGCTGGCGTTCTGCGGCGTCTTTTTCTGGGCCAGTTTCGATATTCGCCAACCCGATTACGGCGTCCTGATGCCGTCCACCTGGCCACGGGTGATATTGGGCGTGATGACGTTTCTCTCGGTGCTGTATCTCATTCAATCTTTGAGCCTCGGCCAGGAAGAGATCGAAGACGATCAATACGACGCCGAACACACCCGCAAACCGGGTTTTCGGGGATGGCTCGAACACTGGCGCAACCCGCTCTGGTGTTTCTTTCTTTTTTTCCTTTATCTGCTGACCCTGCCGGTGCTCGGCATGCTGATCGGCGGCATTACCTTCGTATACGTGCTGTTGGGCATGCTCGGCGGTTGGGACGGCAACAAGCCCGTCGTTCATGGCGTTATCGCCATTTGCGCCATCGGCGTCATGTGGAGCGTGTTCACCTTCGGTCTCGGCGTGCTGTTGCCGCCGGGCATGATTTTGGGAAGGTTTTAGATGGTCCTTGAAAATGTCATGGCCGCTTCGGCCGAGATCGCCACCATCAAGACCCTGTCTTTGATGATGATCGGCGTCGCCGGCGGCCTGATCGCCGGCGCCATTCCGGGTTTCACCATCGCCATGGCGGTTGTGCTGACGTTGCCGTTTACCTTTGGTATGCCGCCGTCGCAGGGGTTGGCGACCATGGTCAGCGTTTTGGTCGGCGGCCTGTCGGGCGGCCTGATGGCGGGGATTCTGACTGGTATTCCGGGCACGCCGTCGTCGGTGGCGACAACCTTTGACGGCTTCCCCATGGCGCGCAAGGGGGAACCGGGCCTGGCGCTCGGCCTCGGTGTGTGGTCATCGTTCTTTGGCGGCATCATCAGCGCCATTCTGTTGATGACCCTGGCGCCGCAACTGGCCCGCATCGGTCTGGAATTCAATCCGTGGGATTACTTCATGCTGGTGATGTTCGCACTGACCATCACCGCCAGCCTGTCGGGCAAGAACATGATCAAGGGCCTGATCGCCGGCGCCATGGGCCTGCTGATGCGTACCGTCGGCGAGGATGAGGCCGTCGGCATGGGCCGGTTCGATTTCGGCATCGATCCCCTGTTGTCGGGCTTTGATTTCATCGCCGTGCTGATCGGCATGTTCGCCTTCAGCCAGCTCCTCAACGACGTTCGCGACCCCAAAGTCGCCCGCAAGGCTCTGACGGACCGGGGCGGCAACGTGAAGATTCGAATCGAACACATGCGGGCGATCCGTGAAATCGCCAAACGCTGGACGGTCCTGCTGCGGTCCGCCCTGATCGGCGTTTTCACCGGCATCCTGCCGGGCGCCGGCGGGTCCATCGCCAATATCCTGGCCTACGATCAGGCCAAGAAAGCGTCCAAGCACCCGGAAAAATTCGGCACCGGTGTTCCCGAAGGCATCATCGCGCCGGAAAGCTCCAACAACGCGGTCGAAGGTGGCGCGCTGATTATCCTGATGGCGCTCGGTATTCCCGGCGACGTGACGGCGGCGGTGATGCTGGGCGCGCTGCTGATCCACGATATTATCCCCAGCCCGACCTTCATCAGTGAAGAGCCGGTCCTGGCGTACTCCATCTTCATCGCCTTCTTCGCCGCCACCTTCATGATGGTCACGATGCAATCGTTCATGCTGCGCGTCTTCGTACTGGTGACGAAAATCCGCATGTACGTTCTGGCCAGCATTATCCTCGGCTTTTGCGGCATCGGCGTGTTCGCGCTGAACAACGTGGAATTCGATATCTGGACGCTGTTGTGGTTCGGTATCCTTGGTTTCGTCATGCGCCATTACGGGTTTCCGCTGGCGCCGATGATTTTGGGCGTCGTGCTTGGCAATATCGCCGAATTGAACCTGGCCCGGGCCTTGGCCATCACCACCGACCTCAGCCCCTTCGTCACCCGGCCGTGGTCGCTGTTTTTCATGATTATCGCGATTTTCTCGGCCCTGTTCCCGCTGTTTCAATTTCACCGTGAGAAGAAGAAAAAATGGACCCTGTTTTACCTGCCATTTGGGTGTTTCGCGGCTTCTATACCGCTATACATGATGGGCGGCGTGCCGCGTCCGATCCTGGCGACGCTGGTCGTGGCCTTCGGCGCCTATCAGTTGTGGCAGCGCGCCAGGGGTGGCTGGCAGGTCGAAGCTTCGGGGTGATCTCATGAGTGAATGGGCGGAAGACGTTTTTAAGGTTCTGTCGTCCGCGGGCGTGCGCCAGGCGGCTTACGTGCCCGACATGGGCCTGAAGAACCTGATTGAGCTGTGCCGCGCCGATGACGCCATGACCGCCGTGCCCCTGACCACGGAAGAAGAAGGTCTGGCGCTGCTTTGCGGGGCCTGGATGGGCGGCGATCGGGGCGTTCTGATGATGCAGTCCTCAGGCGTCGGCAATTGCCTCAACATGTTCTCGCTGACCCGGACCTGTGAAATCCCGTTGTTGATGATCGTTACCATGCGGGGCCAGCACCAAGAGTTCAATCCGTGGCAGAACCCCATGGGCGAAAACGCGCAAGGCTATCTGGAAACCGCAGGTGTTACGGCGCGGATGATCGAAGACGCCGCTTCCGTCGGTCCCGCCGTGGCCGATGCGATCGGCCCGGTGTTCGACGACAACGCGCGTATCGCCATCATGGTGCATCAGAAAGTGATGCCCGTGAAAACGTTCGGTAAGTAAAGGCAGGCATGATGAGCAATAACAGTGAATCCTTCCCGCTCCGCCGCCGCGAAGTCGCCAAGGCCCTGCTGGCCGACCGCAAAGACCTTGTCGTCGTCGGCGGTTTGGGATCGTGCGCCTGGGACATCACGGACGCCGGTGACCATGACCTGAACTTCCCCCTGTGGGGGGCCATGGGGGGCGCTGCCGCCATCGGCCTCGGCCTTGCCCTGGCAAAACCCGATCACCGGGTGCTGGTGCTGACCGGCGACGGGGAAATGCTGATGGGGCTAGGCTCGCTGGCCACCATCGCCCTGCAGAAACCGCGCAATCTGGCGGTCGTCGTGTTCGACAACGAACGCTACGGCGAAACCGGCATGCAGCAGACCCACACCGCTTTCGGCGCGGACCTGCCGGGTGTCGCCCTGGCCGCCGGTTTCCGGACGGTGGGAACCGTCACCGATCAGGCCGGGCTTGTTGAGGCGCTTCCGGTCATCCTGGGCGATCCGGGGCCGGTGTTCTATACGATCAAGGTGCGCGCCGAATCCCTTGCGTTCGTCCTGCCGCCCAACGACGGCACGGTCCTGAAGGACCGCATGCGCAACGCCCTGCTAGCGGGTGACGCGGGAACCACGGGCTAGGCCCGGTGGGCGCGGGCGGCATCTTCGATAATGGGCTGGACGCCAACCCGGCGAATTTCCAGCCGCAATCGCCGCTAGGCTTTCTCGACTGGGCCGCATCCGTTTATCCCGACAAGACCGCCGTCATCCACGGGGATGCGCGCTATACCTACCGCCAGTTCGGAGAACGCTGCCGCAGGCTGGCGTCGGCGCTGCAAAAACGCGGCGTCAGCCCGGGCGACACGGTGGCGGTGATGGCGCCCAACTCGCCGCCGATGCTGGAAGCCCATTTCGGCGTGCCGATGAGCGGCGCCGTACTGAACGCGCTGAACTTCCGCCTCGACGCCGCCGGCATCGCCTTCATCCTCGGTCACGGCGAGGCCAAGGCGCTGATCACGGACCGGGAGTTTTCACCGGTGATAGCCGATGCGCTCAAGCAATTGGGCCGCGATATCATGGTCATCGACATCGATGATCCTTTGGGGGAAGGCGGCGAAATGCTGGGTGAGACGGACTACGAATCCTTCCTCGCCGAAGGCGATGCGGATTTCGCCTGGCAGCCGCCTGCGGACGAATGGCAGGCGATCAGCCTGAATTACACGTCCGGCACCACCGGCAACCCCAAGGGCGTCGTCTATCACCATCGCGGCGCATTCCTCAACGCCATGGGCAATGCCATGGTGTTCGGGCTGAACAGCCGCTCGGTGTATCTCTGGACGCTGCCGATGTTTCATTGCAACGGCTGGTGCTATACTTGGGGGGTGACGGCAGTGGGCGGCACGCATGTCTGCCTGCGTACGCCGGACCCGGCGCAAATTTTCCCCCTGATCGAAGAGCACGGCGTGACCCACATGTGCGGTGCGCCGATCATCCTCAACATGATGGCCCATGCGCCGGATGACGTGAAAAAAACCTTTGAGATTCCTGTCGAGGTCGCCACCGGCGGGGCCGCGCCGCCGAGCGCCGTCATCGCGGCGATGGAAAAAATGGGGTTCAACGTCACGCATCTCTACGGCCTGACGGAATGTTACGGGCCGTCGACGTTTTGCGCGCCGCAGCCGGAATGGGCGGGTATGGAATTGCAGGACAAAGCCGCAAAAATGGCGCGCCAGGGCGTGCGCTATCCGACCCTGTCCAGCCAGGCGGTCCTCAACCCGGAAACCCTGGAGCCGGTTCCCGCCGACGGGAAAACTATCGGCGAACTGATGCTGCGCGGCAGCACGGTGATGAAGGGCTATCTGAAAAACCCCGACGCGACGCAAGGCGCCTTCCGGGGCGGCTGGTTCCACACCGGCGATCTTTGCGTCCTGCACCCGGACGGCTATGTGGAGGTCAAGGACCGCTCCAAGGACATTATCCTGTCCGGGGCCGAGAACATTTCCTCGCTTGAGGTCGAAGAGGTGCTCTACAAGCACCCCGGCGTCATGGAGGCCGCCGTCGTCGCCATGCCGCATGAAAAATGGGACGAAAGCCCGTGCGCCTTCGTGACGCTGACGCCCGACGCCGCGACCGTCACGGAAGGGGACATCATCCAGTGGTGCAAGGACAACATGGCCCATTTCAAGGCGCCAACAAAGGTGGTCTTCGGGCCGCTGCCGAAGACATCGACCGGAAAGATTCAAAAATTCGTCCTGCGCGAACGGGCGCAAGGGCTATAGGATGCGGATATGAGTGAACAGTTCAGCCTCGACGGTAAAATCGCCCTGGTCACCGGCGCGTCCGGCGGCTTGGGGCGGCATTTCGCCGGCGTCCTGGCCGGGGCCGGGGCCAAAGTCTGCGCGGCTGCCAGGCGCATGGACAAGGTTTTGCAAACCGTGGCCGAGATCGAAGCCACCGGCGGGCAGGCTTTCGGCGTCGAAATGGACGTCACGGACTCAGGCAGCGTCGCCGCCGCCTTCGGCCTGATCGAGGAACAGGCCGGGCCGGTGACGGTGGTGGTCAATAACGCCGGTATCGCCGGCGGCAAACCGGCGCTGGAGTTGGAGGAAGACGACTGGGGCCGGGTTATGGACACCAACCTCAAGGGCGCATGGACCGTCGCCCAACAGGCCGCCAAACGCATGGTCGAGGCTGAAACCGGCGGCGTCATTGTCAATATCGCCTCGGTACTGGGGTTGGGTGTGTCGAAGGGCGTGATGCCCTACGCGGTGTCGAAGGCGGGGCTGATCCAGATGACCAAGGCGCTGGCGCTCGAATGGGCGCGCCATGATATTCGCGTCAACGCGCTGGCGCCGGGCTATGTGGAAACGGACCTCAATCGCGAATATCTTTCCGGCGACCACGGCCAGAAACAGATCAAAAACATTCCGCAACGCCGCCCGGCAAACATGACGGAGCTGGACGGGCCGCTGTTGCTGCTGGCGTCCGGTGCGTCCAGCTACATGACCGGTTCCATCATCGCCGTCGACGGCGGCCATTTGGTTAGCGCGCTTTAGGAGGCTTAAGAACATGGATTTTACCCTGCCGCCTGAGGTCGAGGATTATCGCAAGCGTATCCGCGCCTTCGTCGCCGATCACATTCTGCCGCTGGAAGACGATCCGGCGTCCTATGACGAGCACGAGAACATCACCGAGGACCTGCTGGCTGAAATGCGCGGCAAGGCGAGGGCGGAAGGCCTATGGGCGCTTTCCATGCCCAAGGAACGGGGCGGCCAGGGGCTGGATACGGTCGGCATGGCGGCGTGTTATGAGGAAATGGCGCGCTCCATCTTCGGGCCGGTCATCTTCAACGCCGCGGCGCCTGACGACGGCAACATGGTGGTGCTCAACAAAGTCGGCACCGAGGACCAAAAGGAACGCTGGCTGCAACCGATCATCGACGGCAAGGTTCGCTCTTCCATCGTCATGACCGAACCGCACCCCGGCGCCGGTTCCGATCCGGCGGGCATGATGCAGACCACGGCGACCAGGGAAGGCGACACCTGGACCATCCGGGGCTACAAGTGGTTCATCACCGGGGCCGAGGCGGCGCAGCATTACATTCTTGTGGCGCGGACCAGCGACGATGCCCGCAAAGGCCTGACGGCGTTCATGTTCGAGCGCGATCAGCCGGGTTGGGAAATCACCCGGCGCATCCCGATCATGGGGCCGGAGGAACACGGCGGCCATTGCGAGATGAAATTCTATGACCTCGAAATCCCCGACGAAAACCGCCTGTTGGAGGTCGGCGACGGGCTCAAGGTGGTGCAGATCCGCCTCGGCACGGCACGTCTGACCCACTGCATGCGCTGGCTCGGTATGGCGAAACGGGCCTTGGAAATCGCAGGAGACTATGTTTCCGAGCGCGAAGCTTTCGGCCAGAAGCTGATCGAGCGCGAAAGCATTCAGATGAAGCTGGGCCAAGCCGCCATGGCGATCCATACCGGGCGCCTGCTGGTGATGAACGCGGCGTGGAAAATCGACCAGGGCGATTTCGCCCGCAAGGAAGTCTCCATGGCCAAGGTCGCCGTCGCCGACACCCTGCATCTGGCCGTCGATTCGGCGATCCAGTTGTGCGGCGCCAAGGGCTATTCCAAGGACACGCTTCTGGAATGGATGTACCGCTATGCCCGCCAGGCGCGGCTGGTGGATGGCGCGTCCGAGGTGCACGAAATGGTGCTGGCGCGGTTCTTCGGCCAGGAAGGGCTGGATTTCTGGCAATGGGGTTGATCGACGGCGATGCCAGGCAGCGGCTACGGGACTTCCTGACCGATGTCGCCGGAGCCCCGGTTTTAATCACCGCATTCGAGAAACTGTCCGGCGGCGCCATTCAGGAAAACTGGCTGCTGGATATTTCCGTCAACGGCGGCGAATGGGCGGGCGGGCGCAAGTTGGTGTTGCGCCGCGACGCCCGCTCCCGGGTGTCCACCAGCCACGACCGGGTGCAGGAATTCGCGCTGCTGAAACAGGCGCACAAGGCGGGCGTCACCGTGCCGCTGCCGTGCCTGCTGGCGACGGACGAAGATATCCTTGGTGGGCCGTTTTTCATCATGCACCGCGTCGAGGGAACGGCGGCCGGGCACAAACTGGTCAAGCGTCCGGAAGATGACAATCTGGCCGCCGAACTGGGAAAGCAACTGGCGCGGATTCATACGATCAAGGCCGACGAGACGCTGTCATTTCTTGATGTTCCCGAAGGCTCTCCGGCGTTTGCCGCCGTGGCGATATACCGGCGTTATCTGGATGAGCTCCTGAATGAACTGGGCCAGTCCCGCCCGGCGCTGGAATGGGGGCTTCGGTGGCTGGAATTGAACGCGCCTGAGACGGGCGACATCGTGCTCTGCCACCGCGACTACCGGACCGGCAATTACATGGTCGATGACGCCGGCCAACTGACCGGTATCCTGGACTGGGAATTCTCCGGCTGGGGGGAGCAGGAAGAAGACATCGGCTGGTTCTGCGCCAAGTGCTGGCGCTTCGGGGCTGACGATAGAGCCGCCGGCGGCATCGCCGGGCGCGACGCCTTTTACCGCGCTTACGAAGATGAATCCGGGCGCACCATCGACCGTTCCCGCGTCGATTACTGGGAAACCATGGCCCATGTGCGTTGGGCCGTGATCGCCTGCCAGCAGGCGGCGCGGCATGTCTCGGGTGAGCAGGTGTCTTTGGAACTGGCGCTGACCCAGCATCTGGTGCCGGAACTGGAGATGGAGATCCTGGCACGCACCGGAGCCACTATGATCGGGGAGGCGGCCGATGCGTGATCGTCCCGACGGCCCGGAACTCATGGACCTCGTCCGCCGCATTGAAGGCGGGGATACAGGCGTCGAGGTGCCGGGCGACGCCCGCTACCGTGACCTGATGCTGGCCAGCGCACGCGCCATCGCCGAACGGCAACGGGATTTAGGCGATGCGCCCGAACAGGCGGAACGGGACCGCCTTCGTGAAATCCTGGACGGCGACGGAACGCTGGCCGACCTCAACCGGGACTTGGCCAAGGCCATCCGGGACGGCGGGTTTGACGCTAATAATGAGGCCGTACGCCGCCACTTGTGGCAGACGGCGCTCGACCGGGTGCGGGAAAGCAACCCGAAGGCGCTGAAAAACCAAAGTTAAAAATTGTATACAATCCGTTGTGATGCGGGCAAAATAAGCCCAACGCCGTAAAGGCGACAGGGAGAACGGTTTGTGATCATTTCCAGGGAACTGGCGCGCCGCATCAAGGCGTTTCGCTATGACGATTTGCCGGACGATGCGATCACCTGGGCGAAGACGGCGATCCTGGATACCGTCGGCGTCACGCTGGCCGGTGCGATTGAAGACTGTGTGCGAATCGTCGAGCGGGTCCAGGCCTCCGGTTCCGATTTCAGCCCTGGGCCCTGCCTGATTTTCGGACGCGCCCGGCGCACCCATCCCTTGGATGCTGTTCTTATTAACGGGACCGCGTCCCACGCGCTGGATTTCGACGACTTCGCCATCACCATCGGCGGCCACCCTTCGGTGCCGCTGGTGCCAGCCTTGATTGCGCTCGGCGAAATGCAGGGGTCCAGCGGCAAGGACGTGATCCAGGCTTACGTCGCCGGGTACGAGACCCAGTCCCGCATCGCCAAGGCGGTCAACTTCCATCATTACGAAAAGGGCTGGCACCCGACGGCGACGCTCGGCATCTTCGGCACCGTGGCGGCGGCCGCGCATCTGCTGGATTTGGACGAAGATCGGACGGCGACGGCGCTGGCGCTGGCGGTGTCGCTGGCGTCGGGCGTCAAGGCCAACTTCGGCACCATGACCAAGCCCTTGCATGTCGGTCATTCGGTGCGGAACGGGGTGCAGGCGGTGCTGCTGGCGAAAGACGGCTTTAGCGCCAACCAGGAGGCGTTCGAGGAAAAGCAGGGCTTCTTCAACGTCTTCAACGGGCCGGGAAATTTCGACGCGGACAAAATCTTCGATGGTTGGGCCGATCCGCTCGACATCATCGACCCCGGCCTTGGCCTCAAGCAGTTCCCGTGTTGCGGCTCGACCCATCCGGCGATCAGTTGCATGTTGCAGTTGGTCCGGGACCACGGGCTTACTGCCGACGATGTCAGCGCCGTCGACATCAAAACCAATCCCAGGCGCCTGCCGCACACCAACAACCCGGATCCACAAACGCCGCTGGAGGCCAAGTTTTCCATGCATTACGCCGTAGCCCGCGCATTGACCGACGGCCGCGTGGTTCTGGACCATTTCGAGGGCGACGCCTTCCACGACGCGGCGGTGCGCAAGATCATGGCTGGCGTCAGCGTCGGCGAACACCCGGAGATGGGTGTGGAGACGGCCAACCAGTTCGGCGCCGAAGTCACGGTGACCAAACAGGACGGCGAAACTGTTTCCGCCCGCATCAACCACCAGCTCGGGCGCGGCCCGGCCCATCCCATGAGCAGCGAAGAGCTGTGGTCCAAGTTCGAGGACTGCGCCAGCCGGGTGTTGGAGAGAGACCAAATCGCAAGCGTGTTCAAGCAGTTGGAGAATTTCGAGGCCGTATCCGCGATCACGGACCTGACCGATGCCCTGATCCCGGAAAACAGGAGAGAAAACGTTGGCTGATTTTGACGTCATTGTCGTCGGCGCCGGCAATGCGGCGCTGGCATCCGCCGTGTCCGCAACCGAGAACGGCGCCAAGGTTCTGCTGCTGGAAAAAGCGCCCGTCGAGATGCGGGGCGGCAACACGCACTGGAGCGGCGGCGTGTTTCGCTTCGCGTTTGATGCGCCGCGCGATCTGGAATTTTTGCTGGCAGGGATCGAAAACACCTATCCGCGTTTCTACGAAGGGGTGACGCCCTACACCTATGATGATTTCATGGGCGACCTGCAACGCCTCACGGGCGGCCAGACCGACCCGGAGCTTTCGGAAATCCTTGTCTCCAATTCCCGCGACACGGTGCAGTGGATGCATGATGTCGGCAAAATCCCCATGGAGCCGGCGATCGGGCTTTCCGGGGTCGAAAAGGACGGCGTCATCCAGTTCCAGCGGGGCATGGTGGTGCGCGCCGAACACGAAGGCGTCGGCCTGTCGAAATCCTGGTTTGCAACGGCGGAAAGCATGGGCGTCGAAATCCGCTACGAAAGCGCCGCCGTGGAATTGCTGCAAAATACCAAGGGCCGGGTGTCCGGCGTCCGCGTGCGCGGCCCGGACGGCGTCGAAGAGGTTACGGCAAATGCAGTAATCCTGGCCGCCGGCGGGTTCGAGGCCAATACCCACATGCGTGCGCAATATCTGGGCGCGCCCTGGGATCAGGCCAAGGTCCGGGGCACGCCGCACAATCAGGGCGACGGGCTGCGCATGGCGCTGGATATCGGGGCCATGGCCTGGGGCCAGTGGAGCGGCTGCCATTCGACGCCGATCAGCGCCGACTGGGGCCATTTCGCGCCGCGCGAGTTGACCGATAAAAGCAACCGGCTGAGCTACCTCTACGGGGTGCTGATCAACCGTCTCGGCAAGCGCTTCCTGGACGAAGGGCTGGACATGCAACTGTTCACCTATGCCAAGTATGGCCGGATCATCCTCAATGAGCCGGGCGGCATGGCGTTCCAGATTTTCGATCAGAAAACCGTGCATTTGCTGGAACCGCGCTATTCCACCAGCGAACCTATCGCCGCCGATACGTTGCCAGAGCTTATTGACAAGCTGGATATCGACGACAAGCCGCAAGCCGTAAAGACGCTCGAAGACTTCAACGCGGCGGCGCAGGGGCCTGAAAACTTCGATCCGTCGCAAAAGGACGGGGTCTCCACGTCGGGGTTGGATATTGAAAAAACCAATTGGGGCCTGAAGCTGGATAAGCCGCCGTTCCACGCCTATACGGTTACGGGCGGCATTACCTTCACCTTCGGCGGGCTCAAGATTGACGGTCAGGCGCGGGTGATGGGAACGGACTGGCGGCCCATTCCGGGCCTGTACACCTGCGGCGAAATGGTCGGCGGCCTGTTCCACGACAATTACGGCGCGGGCTCGGGCCTGATGTCGGGCGCCGTGTTCGGGCGCATCGCCGGGCGCAGCGCGGCATCCGAAAAGAGTTAGGATCGGACCAAGGCTATGAAGCAACGCAAACTCCCGGCCGTATTCATGCGCGGCGGCACGTCCAAGGCGATCATGTTCCGCCAAAGCGATCTGCCCGAAGACCGCGCCGAATGGGATGCCATCTTTCAGGCCGCCATCGGCAGCCCCGATCCCAACGGACGCCAGCTCAACGGCATGGGCGGCGGTATCTCGTCGCTCAGCAAGGTCTGTGTGATCGGCCCGTCGGCCCGCGACGACGCCGATGTGGATTACACCTTCGCTCAAGTTTCGGTGGACCGGGACAACGTCGGCTACAAGGCCAACTGCGGCAACATGTCGTCCGCCGTCGGCCCGTTTGCCGTCGATGAAGGGCTGGTGAGCGTCGAGGGCGACGAGGCCATGGTGCGCATCTACAACACCAACACCGACAAGATCATTCATTCCCGTTTTTCCCTGGATGACGGGGCCGCCGCCGTGGACGGCGATTTCGATCTCAAGGGCGTATCTGGCACCGGCGCGCCGGTGCGCCTGGATTTCCTCGAACCCGGCGGCGCGGCGACGGGGCGGCTGCTGCCGACGGGCAACGTTATCGACGTGATCGAGGTCGATGGGCTAGGGCCGGTCGAAGTCTCGCTGGTGGACGCCGCCAACCCGTGCATTTTCGTCGAGGCCGAGGCCTTGGGTATCACCGGAACGGAAGACCCTTCCGATATCGACGGTATGGGGCAGGTCATGGCCAACCTGGAGGCCATTCGTTCCCGGGGCGCCGTCCTCATGGGGCTGGCCGAAACGCCGGAGGACGCCACCGAAAACGCACCGGCGTCCCCCTTCATCGGCATGGTGGCCGGTCCGCAAGACGCCCAAACCCTGGCCGGGGAAAGTCTTGTGGCCGATGACGGCGACCTGACGGCGCGCATCGTGTCTTCGGGAAATACCCACCGGGCGCTGCCGCTGACCGGCGCGCTTTGCTGCGCCACGGCGGCCCGCATCGACGGCACCGTGGTCAATCGCCACACCCGCAGGGCGGCGGCGGAAGCCAACGACACTGAAAGCGACCTTCGCATCATGCAGCCGTCGGGGGTTCTTCCGGTCGCCTGTAGCGTCACGAATACAGCCGACGGCTGGGTGGCGGAACGGGCCGGTGTCTACCGCACCCAACGGCGTTTGTTCGAAGGCCGGGTGTTGATTCCGGGAGCTTAACGAGGCGTTTTACTGTCTCTTGCGCCGCTTCGGCGGCGTCGGGTTTTTTTCGATGAATGCCCGTGCCGTGGGCGCTACGCTGGGAAAGTGCTTTTCCATCAATTTCAGGGATTTCTCCAGCAGCGCCTTGTCGTTGCCCCAGGCTCCGGCCTGAACGCCGAGCCTCAATACCCCGGGGTCCGAGGGAAGGATGTCGATCAGGCGGCGGAGAAGGACCGCTTCGTCCGCGTAACGGCCACTCAGGTGAAGGGCGACGGCCATCGACACCATCGAATTGATGGCGCTGGGGTCCTGATTGAGCGCGCGGGAAAACATTTCGATAGCGTCTTCCGTATACCCCTGACGTCCGAAGGTCTGTCCGGCCAAATCCCAAAGCTGGCGGTTATTGGTGCGCCCGCACTGATCCTTGAGGACGGCGGCGGGGCCGGGCGGCAAACGTTTGCGGGAGGCCGGAACGGCTTCCAGCGATTCGATGCATTTCCGGTAGGCCAGCCCCAAGGCCCGGCTCGCCGTTTCGTGTTCCGGACCGGACCGCGTCCTCAACTTTTTGATTTCCGCGGCAGGAATGGTTTCGTTGCGGCCTTCGCCGCCCGACGTTACGACGCCGATCAAACGGCCTTTTGAATCGACCAATGCGCCGCCGGAATTGCCGGGCTGACTGAAGGCGTCGTTGTGCAGCCGGGCCAAAGGCTTGCCTTCAGCCAATGGCGCCAGCAGCCGGCCCGGCTTGTAAACCCGGACGGTGCGGCTGCGAATGTCGGCGCCGATGGTGTAAAGCCGGGTTTTGGGGTTGGCTTGGGCGGTCTGGAAAGGGTTCTTGGCCTTGATGTCCGGTGCGTGGATCAGGATCAAGTCCCCTTTGTAGGCCGTCGGAACAACGGTGGCCGTGACGTGTTCGCCGGAGGGGAGGAAGACCACGGCCTCCCGGTTTTCGGCAATAACATGGCGGTTGGTGACCAGCAGACCGGTCTCGATCAGCACGGCGCTCGCCAACGGATCGAACGAGGCGATCCGGAACACCCGCGATGCGGCGGCGCAAACGGCGTCCGGGGCGTGGCAGGGAGATTTGCCCTGTGCCGGCAGAGCCAAAGTCAGAACCAGCAGCGCCAGCATCATCGGGCGAAGAATGCGGAACGAAACCATGGCTCAGATCACTCCCTTGGCCCTGAGCGTCGTCAAAATCAGGAACACCGCTGTCGCGCCGAGCGTTCCCGGCAGCAGTTGGCGTTTGAACAGGAAAAACAGAACGAAGCCGATGCCCAGCGCCGCCAGCCGGTCGGCCAGAGGCGTCTGTTCCAGGATTCCGATCGGCATCAGCATGATGCGGGAAATCAGCCCCGCTAGCATGCCGTAGGCGACACAGGTGAACCATTGCGACAGCGGCCCGGTGGGGTCGATGCGCGCCGCGATCAGCACGCCGCCGGCCCGCCAGATGTAAGTCGACAGGCTGACCAGAACCAACAGGCCCCACAGGCCGCCGATGAGGGTAAGCTCGCTCATGGCGTTTCCCCATCGCCTTTCAAGGGCGCCATCCGTTTGTCGATCCAGTAGGCGGCGCTGCCTGCGATGACGCCGCAGAACGGCAACCCCCATTCCGGCGAAATCAGGTGGAACAACGGCCCCAGCACGGCGCCGAACATCAACGCCAGGATACAGTTGCGGTGGCGCACGCCGGAAAACAGGAACACGAAATAGACCGGGTTCAGATAAATCAGGCTGACGGTGACGTAGAACGGAAATGACGCCGCCAGATGATAGCCCAGCGCCGTGCCTGCCAGCCCGGCGGTCATACAGACGATGCAAAGGCCCAGGTAATAGGGAAAGCGCTGGTCCTGGGTCATGGACGGGCCATGCCTGAGCGTCAGCGCCCAGGTGTTGATGGACATGATTGCGACCAGAATATAGCGCCATCGCCAGGCTTGGCTGTCGCCCCGAAACAACGGCAACATCGACAGCGACATCGGCAAGAACCTGAGATTGGCCATGGAGGAGGCGACCATGATCGCCAGCACCGGCGCGCCGACTGCGAACAGTTCGGCGAACGCCACCTGTCCCGGCAATCCCCAGACGGTGGCCGTGGAAACAACGGAGACGCCGAAGCTGAGGCCGCTGTCGCGCGCCAGCGAGCCGTACCCCATCATCGACGCCAGAACCATAAAAAACGGCATACTGAGCCCATCGCCGACACCTCTAAAAAAGGCCTTGCGGCGTTCCTCCGGGCTCGAGACCGGGATTGCATCGGTGGCCGGAGCGTTTGAAATACCATGTCCTTTTCAGCCGCCTTCGGGTTGGCTACCTTAAGACGGAGAATCCTCTGGGGAAAGGCCGGAACAGTGGGGAGTGAAATGGGAACGGGCGGCCAAAATTCCAATCGGGCGGAGATCACGCTGGTCACCGGCGTCATCGGCGCCGACACCCACATCGTCGGCAACCGGATCTTGTCCATGGCCCTGGAAGAGGCCGGGTTCAAGGTGGTGGCGCTCGGCGCACTGACGCCGGCCGATGAATTTATCAAGGCGGCGATTGAGACGGCGGCCGACGGGATCATGGTGTCGTCGCTCTATGGCCAGGGCGAACTGGACTGCCGGGGTTTTCGCGACATGTGCGTCGAGGCGGGCCTGCAGGATATCCTGCTCTACATTGGCGGCAATCTTGTCGTCGGCAAACAGGACTGGGCCGAGGTCGAGGCGCGCTACCGGGACTTGGGCTTTGATCGCGCCTTTCCCAACGCCACCCGCACCGAAGATGTCGTCGCCGTGTTGGACGAGGACTTCGCCGCCCGGCGGCAAGGCTGAAAATGACAACCGCCCTGCTCATCGATTTCGGCTCCACCTTCACCAAACTGCGCGCGGTGGATTTGGAGAAGGCGTCCATCATCGGTGCGGGGCAGGGGCCGTCCACCGTCACCACCGATGTCACAGAAGGCCTGACGGCGGCATTGGGCGATCTGGAGGCCCACATCGGCGGCTTGCCGGATTTCAAGCACCGCCTGGCGTGTTCCAGCGCCGCCGGCGGTTTGAAAATGGTGACCGTCGGGCTGGTCCGGGAACTGACCGCCGAAGCCGCCCGCCAGGCGGCGCTGGGCGCGGGCGCGAAGCTGACCGGAGCCTTCTCCTACGGCCTGACCGCTGGCGATATCGTCGAGGTCGAGGCCCACGCCCCCGACATTATTCTGCTCGCGGGCGGCACCGACGGCGGCAACGCAGACGTGATCCTGGAAAATGCGGCGAAACTTGCGAAAAGCGCCGTGGCCTGTCCCATCGTCGTCGCCGGAAACCGCGAAGCCGCGGACGAGGCCGCGCGCCTGTTACGGTCGGCGGACAAACCCGTCACCATTACCGAAAACGTGATGCCGGAATTCGGCGAACTGAACGTGGAACCGGCCCGGGCCGCCATCCGCGACGTTTTCATCGACCGCATCGTTCACGCCAAGGGCATCGACCGCGCGGCTGAAATGTTCGACGCAGTGCTGATGCCAACGCCGGCGGCGGTTTTGGACGGCGCGAAACTGCTGTCGGAAGGAACGAAAGAAAAATCCGGTTTGGGGCCGCTGCTGGTCATCGACGTCGGCGGCGCGACCACGGACGTGCATTCGGTGTGCTTGGGCGAGCCGACCATGGAAGGCGTCATCGCCCACGGCCTGCCCGAACCCTACCTGAAACGCACCGTCGAGGGCGATCTCGGGATGCGCCACAACGCCGCCGCTATCGTCGAGGCGGCGGGGCTGGAAGCCGTGGCCGAAGAAGCCGGCGTGCCGCTGGAGCGGGCCGGGGAAATTCTTGAAACCGTGACCGGCGATGTTGAGCGCCTGCCGGAAGACGAGGACGAGACTCGTTTTGATCGGGCTCTGGCCCGCGCCGCGGTGGATGCCGCCGTCACCCGGCACGCCGGAAGCCTCAGCATCGTGCAGACGGTGAGCGGCCCGGTCAGCATGCAGACCGGCAAGGACTTGAGCGCGGTGGAAACGGTGATCGGCACCGGCGGCGTGCTGGCGCATGGCGGCGGTGCGCACGCGGTTTTGTCCGCCGCGCTGGCCGATGCGGCGCAGCCACAAAACCTTAAACCCAAGACGCCGAAGCTGTTGCTGGATTCGGACTACGTGCTTTACGCCTGTGGACTGCTGGCGGCGGTCGACGTGGACGCCGCCTTGACCTTCGGCCTCGCCCATATGCATCCTGTGGATGAGGATTGAACCACATGGCTTCCGACTCCAACCATATTCCCCTTTCAGCGGCGCAAATTCCGGCCGACGACTTTGCCCGCATGCGCAGCGAAAACCTGGCCCGCTGGCCGACCGGGGCCGAGGTGGACCTGATTGAGGCCGTGGCCTTTCAAAAATCCCTGCCCGTACACAAACAACTGGGATGGGTGATGCGCCGGGCGGCGGAAGAAGGCCGCTGCCTGACCCAACCGCGCGGGGGGTTCGGCACCTTGAAGTTGCAACTGGAACTGATGCAGGCACTGGACCGTGACGGCATGGCCGACATCGTGCCGACGACGACGGACAGCTACACCCGCAACGAACAATGGACGCAAGCCCAGACCGGTATTGAGGAATCGGAACGCGAAGGGCGCTCCATGCTCAACGGCTATCCGATGGTCAATTACGGCCCTATCAAGACGCGCCAATTGATCGAGGCCATCGACAAACCCGCGATCGTGCTCAGCGGAACCGCCATGCCGCGCCTGACGGTGGAGATCGGGTTCGCGGCCGGGTATTCGGGCTATCTCGGCTCCGGCATCGCCTATACCACGTCCTATACCAAGGACACCTCCATCGCCGAAGGCATCCGCAATTACCAGTACCTGGACCGTCTGGCGGCACTCTATCTGGAACACGGCGTCGACCTGCACCGGCGTCAGCCCGGCTTTCTGACCGGCACCAACGTGCCGCCCTGCATCGCCATCGCCGTCGGTGTGCTGGATGCGCTTCTTGCGGCGGGCCAGGGGGTGCGCAATTACGGCCTGGAGCTGGCCCAGACCCTGCACCTGATCCAGGACGCCGCGGCGATCCGGGTGTGTGGTGAATTGGCCCACGAATATCTCGCCGCCGCCGGATATGAGGACATGTTCCTGCCGGTGACGTCGCTGCACTGGATGGGGGCGTGGCCGCAGGATGACGCCCAGTGCCAGGCGCTGGTGGCTTACGGCGGTACGCTGGCGGCCGTCGGCGGCGCCGTCAGCGTTACCACCAAAAGCACGCACGAGGCCTATGGTATCCCGACGCCCCAGGCCAATGCCGAAGGCCTGCGCACCACCCGCATGGCGGTCTATATGGCGCGCCACATCCGGCTCGACGACCTGCCCGAGTTCCAGACCGAGGCCGACCTGCTGCGCCGCGAAACCCGCGCCATCATCGATCGGGTGCTGGAAATGGGCGACGGCGACGCCGCCATCGGCACCGTGAAAGCCCTGGAGGCCGGTGCGCTCGATATTCCGTGGTCGCCCAATCGGCATGTTCAGTCCCGCGTCATGCCGGCGCGCGACGTGGATGGGTATCTCAGAATTTATGACCCCGGCAACTTGGTGTTCGCCGATGATGTGGCGGAGGTCCATACCGAACGGCTGAAAAAGCGGGCCGAGGAGGAAGGCGTCGCTTACGATCATAATCTGGCGGTCAGCAGCGTTTATGAAATCTCCGAGCCGCTCGACCGGCTTTTGCCGTTCCCCTGGGGTGAATAGGGTTTCGCGCGTCTTTCCCGCCCCCTATAATCCTGAAAATAAAAAACCAACAGGAAACACCAAGAGGCATTAAATGAGCCAATCCGCCCCTCAGGCCGCCCCTCAACCGGGAAACGAGATAGAAATTGTCGCCGCCCTTGTTGAGCGCGCCTGCGCCGCCATGGCGGCCTTCGCCGATGCCGATCAGGCCCGCGTTGATGAGGCGGTGACCGCGCTGGCGTGGTCCATATACGAACCCGGCCGTGCGCGTGAACTGGCGGAGCGCGCCGTCGCCGACACCGGGCTCGGCGCCGTCGACAGCAAAATCATCAAGAACCAGCGCAAGACCTTCGGCTGCCTGCGCGACCTGATGCGGGCGAAGACCGTCGGCGTGATCGAGGAAGATACGGCGAAAGGGCTCGTCAAATACGCCAAACCGGTCGGCGTCGTCGCGGCCATCGCACCGTCGACCAATCCGGCGGCGACACCCGTCAACAAGGCGATGATGGCCTTGAAGGGCCGCAACGCCGTGATTGTCGCGCCCAGCCCCGCCGGCGCCGGCACGACGACCGCAACGGTGGATTATATGCGCGCCGAGCTGGAAAAAATCGGCCTGCCCGCCGATCTGGTGCAGGTGCTGCCGCAACCGGTCAACAAGGCGCTGACCCAGTCCCTGATGGAGGCCGCCGATCTGGTCGTCGTTACGGGGTCTCAGAACAACGTGCGCCGGGCCTATTCTTCGGGCACGCCGGCCATCGGCGTCGGCGCCGGGGACGTATCGGTGATTATCGATTCCACGGCCGATCTCAAGGACGCGGCGGAAAAGATCACCATGTCGAAGATCTTCGACAATTCCACGTCGTGCTCTTCGGAAAACCAGGTGATTATTCTGCAAGACGTTTATGACGACGCCATCCGGGCGTTGCAGGACGCCGGCGGGTATTTGGCGACGGCGGACGAGAAGGAAAAAATTAAAAACACGCTCTGGGTCGACGGCCACCTCAACCGCAAGGTGATCGCCAAGGATCCGGACGTGTTCGCCGCCGAAGCCGGTCTTGCGCCGGAAGCCGCCTCGGCCAAGTTCTTCATCGTCGAAGATGAAAACCCCGGCCCCGACACGCCGTTCTGCGACGAAAAACTGTCGCTGGTGCTCACCGTCTACAAGGCCGGCGACTTCGACGACGCCATGGCCCAGGTGGACACCATCATGGACGTCTGCGGACGTGGTCATTCGGTCGGCATCCACACCCAAGATATGGACCACGCCCGCAAGCTGGCGGAAGACCTGGCGACGGTGCGCGTTCTGGTCAATCAGGCGCATACCTTCGGCAACGGTGGCAGCTTCACCAACGGCCTGCCGTTTACGCTGTCCATGGGCTGCGGCACCTGGGCCGGGAACTCCATTTCGGAAAATCTCAACTACCGCCACTTCATCAACATCACCCATCTGGTGACGGAAATCCCCGAAGACAAACCGTCTGAAGAGGATTTGTTCGGCGATTACTGGGCGAAATACAGCAAATGAATTTCGAAGAATACGCCGCCAAACCGCTGTTAAAGGCGGCGGGCATTGCCATTCCGGACGGGCGCTATGTCCGCACACCCGAAGATGCCGCCGAGGCTTTTGACGCCATCGGCCCTAGTGTCATCAAGGCCCAAGTGCCGACCGGCAAGCGCGGCAAGGCGGGCGGTATAAAGATCGCCGACACCGCCGATGAAGCGCGGGACGCGGCACAAGCCATCCTCGGCATGGAGATCGCCGGGCACCGGGTCGAAGGCGTGCTGGTCGAGGGACGCTCCGACATTCACCGCGAATTCTATGCCGCCGTGATGAACGATTCGGGCTCCAAGGGGCCGCTGGTGCTGTTTTCCACCGAAGGCGGCATGGATATCGAAGAGGTCGCGGCGGAAACGCCGGACAAGCTGAAACAAACCGCCGTCGATATCCGTACCGGTTTCGATGCCGATGCCGCCCGCGCCCTGTTGGACGGACTCGATCTGGGTGAAGCCGTGGACGCCATCGCCGATTTTCTGGTTAACCTTTATACGGCGTACCGCGACAACGATGCCGAACTGCTGGAGGTCAATCCGTTGGCCCAGGTGGCGGGCGGCGGGCTGGTGGCGCTGGACTGCAAGTTCGTGCTGGATGATTCCGCCATCAAGCGCCACGAGGACCTGGCGGCGAAAGGCTCGCCTGAAAAGCTGACGGAGCTGGAACAGCGCGGCGAGGACGCGGTCATCAAATACATCGAACTGGACGGCGACGTCGGCGTGCTTGCCAACGGCGCCGGGCTGACCATGACGACCATGGACGTGGTCCGCCATCACGGCGGCAAACCGGCCAATTTCTGCGAGATCGGCGGCGAGGCCTACACCAAGGCGCAGACGGCGCTCGGCATGGTGCTGGACAAGCCGGGCATCAAGTCGCTGGTGGTCAACTTCTGCGGCGCCTTTGCCCGCTGCGAGGTGATGATGGAAGGCCTGCTCAACGCCTGGGATGAGCTTCAGCCCGAAATCCCGGTTTTCTTTTCCATCGCCGGTACCGGCGACGAGGAAGCGATTAAGATGCTGAAGGACCGTCTCGGCCTCGTCCCCTATCCGGACATGGATGCCGCCAGCAAGGCCGCCGTTGATGCCGCCAGGGATGCCGCGAAGGGAGACGGCGCATGATCATCCTGCGCAAGGAACACCGGGTGCTGGTCCAGGGGATCACCGGCAAGCAGGGCACGTTTTGGACCGAATTGATGCAGGCCTACGGCACCAACGTGGTCGGCGGCGTCAATCCGAAAAAGGCGGGCACGGAGCATTGCGGCGTGCCGGTGTTCGCGTCTGCCGTGGATGCCATGAAAGAGGTCGAATTCGACGCCTCGATCCTGTTTATCCCGCCCTTGGGCGTCAAGGATGCGGCGCTCGACGCCATCGAGGCCGGAGCAAAAAATTTGTGCATCCTGACGGAACACATCCCGGTGCAGGATGTCATGTACATCATGGCCGCGCGTGGCGCGGAAACCCACATCACCGGGCCCAACACGGCGGGCTCGGTCACCATCGGCGAATGTTTTCAGGGCTTCATGCCGGCCTTTAACGAACGCATCTTCAAAAAAGGCTCCGTCGGCGTGATTTCCCGCTCCGGCAGCCTCGGCACCCTGATGTGCCAGAACATCGTTTCCGCCGGATACGGCCAGTCGGCCTTTGTCGGCATCGGCGGTGATCCCATCATCGGCACCACGACGCGTGACGCGCTGGAGGCCTTGGACGGGTTTGAAGGCACCGACGCCGTGGTCATGGTCGGGGAAATCGGCGGCACCATGGAGGAAGAGGCCGCCGAATACGCCGCGACCATGTCAAAACCGGTGATCGCCTTTATCGCCGGCGGGGCAGCGCCCAAGGGCAAGAAAATGGGCCACGCCGGCGCCATCGTCATGGGCGACCGTGGGACGTATGCATCCAAGAAGCAGGCGCTGGAAGCCGCCGGCGTCACCGTGCTCGCGACACCGTCTCACGTCGGCGACGCGCTTAAAGAGAGCCTGTAAGTCATGCGGGTGGTCCAGGTCCGGGATTATGGCGGATCGGACCAGTTGGCTTTGGTCGATGTGGACATTCCCGAAGCGGGCGAGGGCGAGGTTCTTGTCAGGGTCAGCCGCGCCGGGATCAATTTCATCGATGTTTATATGCGCTCGGGCGTGTTCCGGAAATCCGTGACCTACCCCAATACGCCGCCCTTCACACCGGGAATGGAGGGGGCCGGCGTCGTCGAGGCGATAGGCCCCGGCGTCGATAGCGTTCAATCGGGGGACCGCGTCGCTTATTGTCTGGCGCTCGGCAGTTATGCCGAATACGCCGTCGTTCCGGCCTGGAAGCTGGCGGTGGTGCCCGAGGACGTGCCCACGGACGTCGCCTGTGCGCTACAACTTCAGGGCATGACGGCGCATTACCTGACCCATTCGCTATATCCCCTGAAAGACGGCGATAGCTGCCTGATCCATGCCGGCGCCGGCGGTCTGGGGCAATTGATGATCCAGTTGGCGAAGGCCCGTGGCGCGACCGTCCTGGTTACCGTCGGCAGCCCGGAGAAGGCCGAAATCGCCCAACAACGGGGGGCCGATCACGCCATCCTCTATCGCGATGTGGACTTCGCCGGGGCAGTACGTGAGATTACAGGCGGCGAGGGAGTCAACGTGGTCTATGATTCCGTCGGCAAGGACACCGTGCGGCAAAGCCTGAAATGCCTGAAGCCCCGTGGCGTCCTGTCCAACAACGGCAATGCGTCGGGGCCTATCGGCGCGCTCGACCCGCTGGATTTGGCCGAGGCCGGCTCCGTGTTTTTCACCCGCCCGCATCTGGCCGATTACATCCCGACGCCCGAAGCCCGCCGGGAACGCAGCGATGATCTGTACCGGCTCTATCGGTCCGGCGCGCTCACCGTGACGCTCGACCGCACGTTTCCCCTGGCCGACGCCAAGGCCGCCCACGACGCGCTGGAAGGCCGTCAATCCAAAGGCAAGATGTTGTTGGCGGTGGAGGGCGGCTAACCCCTTTTATCGGAGCTTTCCGGGCCGAAAGTTACGTTTTGGTTGTAAAAAGGCTTACCCTTTTCCTCCAGGTCTTTAAAATGACCTTGGGGGAATTTTTGGGACAGGGAAGGGGGGATATATCGTCATGGCGAACGGATTCGAACAAAAATCATTCAAAGCCCAGGATTTTTTAATCAAGGAAGGCGCACCGTCCGATGCGGCCTATCTGGTGACAGAGGGCAAGGTCGAGGTTCGCAAGGGGGCGGTGAGCAGCAACCCGCAAACCCTGGCGGTGCTTGGCAAAGGGGCGGTGATCGGTGAAATGTCGCTGTTCGACGATCAGTTGCCCGTCGCTAGCGCCATCGCCATTGAGGACACCACGACCACCGCTATTTCCCGCGAGGAATTCCAGCGCCGGCTCTCCAGCATGGACCCGGTGATGCGGGGAATTTTCAAGATCATGGTCAACCGTGTCCGCGAATTGACGCAAAAAAAGGGTACCTTTTAAACGAAGAAGCGTGGAGCGGTTACAGTCCGTTGATCAGTGTCCAGGCGATGGCGACGGGGGCCACGTAACGGCAGATGGCCTGCCAGATGCGGGCCAGCCGGAAGCTTTTTTCGATGCCGCCTTCGCCCGCCTCCATGAGTTTCGGGAAGGCCACCCAGCCGGCGAACAGGGAAATGAAAATCCCCCCCGCCGGCAGCATCAGGTTCGAGGCCAGATAATCCATGATGTCGAAGAAGTTTTTACCGGCGACGGTGTAGCTGCTCCACACGCCGAACGACAGCGACGACGGAATGCCTAGAATAAAGATCACGAACCCTGCCCCCATCGCCGCCTGAAAGCGCCTGATGCCCCTCTCGTCGACCAGATAGGCGACCACCACCTCGATTAGGGAGAACGCCGACGTCAGCGCCGCGACCGCCAGCAGAACGAAGAACAACGTGCCGAAAAACGCGCCGCCGGGAATTTGCGAAAACACCGCCGGCAGCGTGATGAAGGTCAGCCCCGGCCCGGCGCCGGGATCGAAGCCGAAGGCGAACACGGCGGGCAGGATCATGAACCCGGCCATTACCGCGATCAGGGTGTCCAGCGACGTCACCCAAAGCGCCGCGCCGGGCAGGCTGACCTTGGCCGACAGGTATGACCCGTAGGTGATCATCGCGCCCATGCCGAGCGACAGCGAGAAAAAAGCTTGCCCCAGGGCGGCGGTAACCATGGCGCCGTTGACCTTGGAAAAATCCGGCTCCAGGAAGAAGGCGATCCCCGCCCCGGCGCCGGGCAGGGTCACAGAGCGGATGCACAGCACCACCAATAGAACAAACAACACCGGCATCAAAACCCGGCAGACGCGTTCGATCCCGCCATGGACCCCCTTGGCGACGACGGCCATGGTCACGGCCATGAACAGGGCGTGGTAAATGAGAGGCTCCACCGGATCCCCGATAAAGCCGCCGAAGGCGTTGCCCAGTGCCTTGGCATCGCCATTGGCCAGCAGTCCCGTCGCCGACTTGACGGCGTAGGCTACGGTCCAGCCGCCGACGACGCTGTAAAACGACAGGATGATGAAGCCGCAAAACACGCCCATGCCGCCGACGGCGACCCAGGGGCCGCCTTTCAACGCCTTGAAGGCGCCGACCGGGTTGCGCTGGGCGCGGCGTCCGATGGCGAATTCCGCCAGCATGACGCTGAGCCCGATGGTCAGGATGAAGCCGAGATAGATGAACAAAAAGACCGCCCCGCCGTTCTCTCCGGCGAGATAGGGAAATTTCCAGACGTTGCCGAGCCCGACGGCCGATCCGGCGGCGGCCAGAATGAATCCCAGCCGTGTTCCGAAATGTCCGCGTTCCCCTGCCATATTTTCCCCTTGGCCCTTCCATCGTCCGAAGGCTTTTAGAATATCGCCCTTCGGATCAAATTCAAACCGATCAGGAACAGCATCACCAGCATCGCCTTGCGGAATGTTTCCTGATCGATCCGGTCGCGGATGACTTCGCCGATGCGAATGCCGATCATGCCGGGGATGCAGGCATAGAGGGATAGATAGATAACATCGCCGGCGAAGATGCCGTTGCGCCAGTAGGCAATGGCGAGCGGAATGGCAAACGTGAGCCACGTCATGCCGACGGTGCGCACGAACGTGTCCTTGGGCAGCTTCAGCATGACGAAGTACATCATCATCGGCGGCCCCCAGATGGTCGAAATGCCGCCCAGCAGGCCGCCCGCGGCACCCGCCAGGGGGCCGGCCCACTTTTCCGTTTCGGGTTTAAGGGGATGCACGCGGGGGCGGAACAGGTTGGTGCCGGAAAAGACAACGACACAGGCGCCCAGTACGCCGAACAGAAGTTTCGTGTCCATCGAGACGATCAGTTCGGCGCCGATGAACAGGCAGATAAATCCGGTTAAAATCATGGGCCAGAACCGCCGCAGCGGTTCCATGATGTTGCCGGCGCGCGCCGTCTGCCACAGGTTGGTGACCAAGATCGGGGCGACCAGAATGCCCAGCGTTGTCAACGGGGGAAGGAAATTTAGCAGGATGGCGATGCTGACGATGGGCAGGCCCAGCCCGACCACGCCTTTGACGATGCCGCCGAAAATCAGCGCGCCCGACATGATGGCGACGAGGGGCCATTCCAGTCCGAACATGGCGGCTCAGGCCCCCATCGGAAAGTGGACGGTGTCCAGGGCGAGACGGGACAGGGCGTCGGGGGATTTCAGTTTGGGCGCGCCCGGGGGCAGCATCATATTGCCGTCTTCGACGCCAAGCTGTGTTTCGAACAGGGTCTCCCTGGGTTTGAGGAAGCCGTTCATTTCGCCGGCGTTATCGATCAGCGAGCGGGCGACGCAGGCTTCCATCCAGCAGCCGGCGTCGCTGGCGACCCCATTGCCGAGCACCGGCGTCATGCCGCGCTCGCGGATTTGCCCGAGTCCGTCGGCCAGCGCCGTCAGCCCGCCGGATTTCATCAGCTTCAGTTTGACATAGGCCGCTGCTTTCAGGTCAGCGGCGCGGTCGATGTCATCCGGCCCGTAGATCGATTCGTCCAGCATCATCGGCACCGTCGCGACATTGGCGACGGCGGTGGCGGCGTTCCAGTCATCGGCGTGGCAGGGTTGTTCCAGCAGTTCGATCCCGGCGGGGTCGAGCCCGGCGCAGAACCTGAGGGCGTCTTCCAGCGAATAGCCCTGGTTGCCGTCGAGCCGGATCAGGGCGCGGCCACGAAGATGCTGCTGAATAAAGCGGACCCGCGTAATGTCTGCGTCGGCGTCGAAACCGACCTTGACCTTGAGCGTGCAGTAGCCTTCCGCCAGACGGGCGTCGATCTCGGAGGCGATGGCTGTCTCTTCCATGGCGTTGACGATGGCGAGTAGCGGCACCGCCATGGACTGAGCCACATCGAGCAGGGGATGGCCGTCCAGCATTTCCAGCGCCGTCATCAGCGCCGTCGAGGTAAAGGGGGCCGTGGCGTGCCCGGCGCTAATAATCGGTTTCGCGTCAGCGATGTCCCGGCCCAAAATCTTTTCCGCCAGCCCGCAGGCAATGGTCCAGCTTTCATCAATGGTTTCAGGCGTGTAGCCGGTCAGGATGGTGGCTTCGCCGAACCCTTCGTTTCCGTTCTCATCGTGGGCGAGGCAGAGAATGGTATCGAACGCTTCGATCGCCCCAAACGCCAGCTTATAGGGCCGGAGCAGGGGCAGGGAGAAGCGGTGAAGGGTTATCGTCCGGATAGGCATGGCCGATCTTAAGCACAAGGCGCGTGCTTGGAACACCCTTAAAAAACCTTTTATACTCAAACCCATGGAAGACATGCTTGCGGTATCGATCTGGCGCGGAGGGGAAGACGGGGAATTCGTCTCCTACGACGTACCAAGGCTTGAAAATCAGACGGTTCTGGATGTGGTCACCTATGTCCAGCGTAAGCTGGACCCGGGGTTAAGCTACCGCTTCGCGTGCCGCGTTGGCATGTGCGGGTCTTGCGCCATGACCGTTAACGGCCGCGCCCGGTGGACGTGCCGCACCCATGTGTCGCGTGTCGCCGATGACGGGCGGCTGGAAATCGCGCCGCTCCGGAACCTTCCGGTGGTCAAGGACCTGTCCGTGGACATGGTGGATTTCTTCGACAAATGGGCCAAGGCGGGCGGCGCGTTCAGTCCGACGAAAAGCCGCGCCGACGATTTTGCCGCCATCCCGCCCGGTGATGCGAAACGCCGGCAGGCCAACGCCGGGATTGAGTGCATCGGCTGCGCGGTCTGTTACACATCGTGCGACGTGGTGACGTGGAAGCCGGGGTACCTCGGCCCCGCCGCGCTCAATCGCGCCTGGACGCTGGTCAACGATACCCGCGACGGCTTAGGCCGGGCACGGCTCCGGCTGGTTGCCGGGGATGACGGCTGCCTCGGCTGCCATTCCCAGCAGGGTTGCCAGGAACACTGCCCGAAGTCCCTCAGTCCAACGGCGGCAATCGCCGGGCTGAAGCGCGCCGTCGTCGTGGCGGTCTTGAAGGGCAAGCTGTGAGCGTCGAAGGAATTCAGAGTCGGGTCTGGCTGGCGCAGCGCCTCAGCGCCATGGTGCTGGCCGTTGCCGTCACCGTGCATCTGGGCGGCATGATCCTGGCCGTGCAGGGCGGCCTGACGGCGGCGGAAATTATCCAGCGCGTCGGCGGCAACGGCGTGGCGGCTTCGTTTTACGGTATCTTCGTACTGGCCGCCGCCGTGCATGCGCCGATCGGCCTGCGTACGGTTTTGTTGGAAATGACGGCGCTGAACCCCCGCGTGGCCGACGGCGTGGCGGGGGTGTTCGCCGTCGCCGTGCTGGTTCTGGGCCTGCGCGCCGTGTTGGGCTTCTACCAATTGGGGGCGGTCTGATGGCGGGACAGATCAAAGTTACGCATCGAAACCACGCCACCTGGTGGGCGTTCGCACTGCATCGGTTGTCCGGCGTGGCATTGGCGTTGTTCCTGCCGGTGCACTTCTTGGTGCTGGGCCTTGCTATCCAGGGCGAGGCGGCGCTCGACGGCGCTTTGATCTGGACGGAACAGCCGTTGGTCAAGCTGGCCGAAGCCGGGTTGATCGTATTGCTGGCGGCGCACCTGACCGGCGGCGTGCGCCTGTTGGCACTGGAATTTCTGCCCTGGCGCGATTGGCAGAAGACGCTTGCGGCGTTGGCGGGCGGCGTCAGCCTCGCCGTCGGCCTGTTGTTCCTGGTCAATGCCTTTTGAATTTTTACTGATCCCCGGTGGTGCGTTCCTGGCGGCCCTGGTTGTCGGGGCGGCCGGATTCGGCGACGGCCTGATCGTGGCGGCTATTTGGCTGCATGTCCTGTCCCCCGTCGAGGCCGTGCCTCTGGTGGTGGCGTCGGGCATGGCCATTCACCTGATCGCCCTGGTGCGGTTGCGCGGCGATCTGGATTTTTCCCGCCTGTGGCCGTTCCTGATCGGCGGGATCATTGGTGTGCCGCTTGGGAGCATGTTGCTTGGCGTCATTCAACCGGAGCTGTTCCGGACAGGTGTCGGTGTGTTTCTGGTCTTTTATGGCGCGGTCTTCCTGCTCTTTCCGATGCGCTCACAGGTAACGGGCGGCGGCATGACGGCGGACGGGGCGGTGGGCGCGACCGGCGGATTTCTGGGCGGCCTGGCCGGGTTGTCGGGTATCGTGCCCGGCGTCTGGGTTTACCTCAGGGGCTGGCCCCGGGCCGAGCAGCGCGGCGTGTTTCAGCCCTATATCCTGGCCATGCACACCATGGCGCTGGGCTGGCTGGCGGCGGGCGGGCTGGTCGATGCGCGGACCGGGATCAATTTTCTCTGGTGCTTGCCGGCCATCGCCGCCGGGATGTGGCTTGGCCTAAAAGTTTACGGCGGCTTGGATGAGCGGCAGTTTCAACGTATCGTTCTGGGGCTGCTTTTGGTGCTGGGCGTAACCCTGCTGGTTTAAACGGGCGGGGAACAGGAAACGGGACGGAAACCATGGACGTCGATCTGGAAGCCATCGAGGAAACGGCGAAGCTGCTTTATATCCGGGCGCTGAAAGTGTTGCCCGACGATATCAAGGAGGGCTTTCAGCGTCTTGATGCCAGCGAGACCGACGCCACCGGCAAGTCCATTTTGGCGACCATGATCCAGAATATCGACGTCGCCGAGGACACCGATAATTTGCTGTGCCAGGACACCGGCATCCCGATCTACAACGTCACCATCGGGCGCGGCGTCGCGGTCGATGGCATCGACCTCAAGGCCGCCATCAAAAAGGGCTGCGAACGGGCGACGACGGAATACCCGTTACGATCGTCCGTCGTGCATCCGGTAACGCGGGAGAACGAACATACCTCCTGCGGGCGAAGGGTGCCGGTCATCAACGTGGATTTCTCGGATCATGCCGATGAATTGGTGATCGAGATGATCCCCAAGGGCTCCGGCTCGGAAAACGGATCGTTCCTGAAAATGTGCATCCCCGCCGAAGGCGTGAACGGGGTCAAAACCTTCGTCATCGACCGTGTGCTGGAAGCCGGCGGCAAGGTCTGCCCGCCGACCATCGTCGGTGTCGGCGTCGGCGGCACGGCAGACCTGTGCACGAAACTGGCGAAGGTCGCGGCCACGCGGGCGCTGGGCTCGGTGTGTGACGACCCGGAAGGCGCCAAGCTGGAAACGCAACTCAGCGCGGCGGTCAACACCCTCGGTATCGGGCCACAGGGGCTGGGTGGGGATTCGACGGCGTTTGCCGTACACGTGGAAACGGCGGCGACCCACATCACCATGAACCCGGTGGCGGTCAACATCCAGTGCCATTCGGCCAGGCGGGCCAAGGCGACGTTTACGCCGACAGGCGTCGAGATCGGGTTTTAGGAGAGGCGTCATGGCGGAACACGAATTTCATATGCCGGTCACGGAAGACGATGTTCGCAAGCTCAAAGCCGGCGATCATGTGGTGCTGCAGGACATGTTGTTCGGCATCCGCGATGCGACGCTGATCCACATGTTCGATAAGGCCCGCGAAACCCGGCTTGATTTGAACGGGCATGCCGTCATCCACACCGCGCCCAACGTGAAAAAGGTGCCGGTCAGCAATTCCTGCCCCGTCGGGTACGACTCGGTATGTATCGGCACGACGACCAGCGCCCGCATGGAGCGATTTACCCGCCCCTTGATGGAGCAGAACGGCGTTCGCATGATTATCGGCAAGGGTGGATTGGGCGACGACAGCCTGCAGGCGTTCGAGGAATTGGGCGGGGTGTATCTGGCTATCATCGGTGGCACGGCGGCAATGGAAACCACCTGGATCGAACGGATTCTCGACGTCGATATGGACGACCTCAACCCGGAAAGCCTGTGG
This sequence comes from Alphaproteobacteria bacterium, assembly GCA_014382345.1. Classification (GTDB taxonomy): domain Bacteria; phylum Pseudomonadota; class Alphaproteobacteria; order Rhodospirillales; family Casp-alpha2; genus Casp-alpha2. The sequence goes on along the minus strand of JACNJX010000045.1, from coordinate 24,259 downwards.
CAGTTTGAAATCAAGGACTTCGGGCCGCTGCTGGTGGCCATGGATGCCCACGGCAACAGCCTCTATGACACGGTCCGCGGCGATGCCGAAGGCAAACGCGCACAGGCGCTCGCCGCTATGGGTGTCGACAGTTGAGCGACGCCGCGGTCATCGAAACCATCGAAACCGATGTGCTGATCCTGGGCTCCGGCGGGGCCGGGCTGTTCGCGGCCCTGCACGTCAATGACGCCGCGCCGGAGCTCGCGGTCACCGTCGCGGTCAAGGGATTGTTGGGCAAATGCGGCTGCACCCGCATGGTGCAGGGCGGCTACAACGTGGCCCTGGCGCCGGGCGATTCCGTCGAGCGCCATTTCATGGACACCATCGAAGGCGGCAAGTGGCTCAACGATCAGGAGTTGTCCTGGACGCTGGTCGAGGTTGCGCAAGAGCGCATCCGCGAGCTGGAAAACGAACTGGGCTGTTTCTTCGACCGCAACGAAGACGGCTCCGTGCACCAGAAGGCTTTCGCCGGGCAGACTTTTGACCGCACCGTGCACAAGGGCGACCTGACGGGGATCGAAATCATCAACCGGCTGGCCGAACAGGTGTGGTCGCGGGGGTTGAGCCGGATGGAAGACCATCGCGCGGTGGAACTGATTCCCGCAGGGGATGGCAGCAGCATCGCAGGCGTCTTGATGATCGACATGCGCACCGGCGGCTTCAAACTGGTCCGGGCGCGGGCCGTGCTGCTGGCGACCGGCGGCGGGCCGACCATGTACCGCTATCACACGCCGTCCGGTGACAAGACCACCGACGGCATGGCGATGGCGTTGCGCGCCGGGCTGGCGTTACGCGATATGGAAATGGTGCAGTTCCACCCGACCGGCTTGCTGGCCGGGGAGGAAACCCGGATGACCGGGACGGTGCTGGAAGAGGGCCTGCGCGGTTATGGCGCGTATCTTCTCGACGGCGACGGTGCGCGGTTCATGGATAAATATGATGAGCGCGGCGAACGGGCGACCCGCGACATCGTCAGCCGCGCGATGTTCGAGGAAATGCGTCTGGGCAAGGTCGGTCCTCTTGGGGGGTTATTTCTTTCCATGGCGCATCTGGACGAGGCCGAGGTCCGACGCCAGTTTAAGGGCATGGTGGAGCGTTGCGCCGATTGCGGTTTTGACCTCGCCGGCGACAAGGTCGAGGTGGTGCCGACGGCGCACTACATGATGGGTGGGGTCGAATTCGCCGTAGACGGCAGCACCGAACTGGATGGCCTGTTTGCCGCCGGCGAGGATACCGGCGGTGTGCACGGGGCCAATCGCTTAGGCGGCAACGGGGTCGCCAATTCCACCGTGTACGGCGGTATTGCTGGCGACACCATGGCCGCGTGGCTGAAGGACGGCGGCGCGCAGAAGGCGTTGCGCGATCCGGATTCCGCTGCTGTCGAGGCCGCTGTCGAGCGCTGCCGGATTCCGCTGTCCCGGCCGCCGGGCGACCTGGAGGATATCCGCACCCGGCTCGCCGATATCATGTGGGACGACGTCGGCATCATCCGCGACGCCGACACGCTTGCCCGCGCCGCCACGGCCCTGACGGCGCTGGAGAATGATCTGGACGCTATTGGTGTCGATGGCGGCAACCTGGCCTATAACCTGACCTGGCACGACTGGATGAACCTGAAAAACCTGATTCTGGTATCGCGCACGATCACCGCAGCCGCCTTGGCCCGCGACGATTCCCGGGGTGCACACTACCGCGCCGATTTCCCGGAAACCCGTAATCTTGAGATGTCCACCTTTACCCGCGTGCGCATCAAGGGCGATGCCATCGAAACGACGGCCGAGCCGGTCAACTTTACCCGCGTCAGGCCGGGGGAAACGCTGCTTGGGGAATAGACGTCTGTGGACACTGGACGTGGTGAGACCCAAATACAGGAAACGCCGAGGACAGGGACGGAGGGAAACGTCATGATTAAAGGCCTTCACCACAACGCCTACCGCTGCCGGGATTCTGAAGAAACCCGCAAGTTCTATGAAGACTTTATCGGCTTGCCATTGGTCGGCTCGCTGGCAATCAACGAGACCAAGACCGGGCGGGAAACCGGGGTTCTACATACGTTTTATCAAATGGACGACGGCTCCTGCCTGGCCTTCTTTGAAGCCCCGGACCAGCCTTTCGAATTCAAGGAACAGCACGATTTTGACCTGCATATCGCGCTCGAGGTGACGCCGGAGGATTTGCAGGCGATGTTCGCCAGGGGTAAGGCCGAAGGCATCGAAACCCGCGGCATCGCCGATCATCAGTTTGTCCATTCCATTTATTTCCGGGATCCCAACGGCTACGTCATCGAATTGACGGCGAAGACGGACAACCACGATTCCTTTCTCGATCCGGCAACCAACAACGCGCGCGGCATTCTCGACGACTGGCAAGCGGCGAAGACAGGCAACTGAATTGCTAAGAAACGTAAGCGGCGCCGTCTTCGCCGTGATAAAAGCCGTTTGAGAACGGCGCGAAATGGACAGAATCCGCCAGTTTTCTCTGACCTTCTGCGGCGGATGTTTCGCCGTCCAGGACATCGCGGAAGGTTTGTCCGATCGCGACCATGTCGATGGCATGGGGCGATATCCTGAAGGCCTGAATGCCTATTTCCCGGAGGCTCTCGAGCTCATCCATCAGGTTGCAGACCGTATGGGACAGGGTCTGGCAACCGTTAACGGAAAGGAAATCCTCGCCGTCCAGGGTTTCGACGCTCATGCCGTTGGCGTCTTCGGCGCAGACGAACTGGCATTTCGATTTGTGCAGACCGTGGGCGCGGGCATGATAACACCGCGCGGAAATTGCCAGCGCCATGCGCCCGAAAATTTGTACTTCCAGTTCGACAGTTGCGGATTTGGCCAACGCGGCTAAGGACTCCGACGGCAATTCCCAGGGCAGCGATACCCTGACCGCCCCCTGGTTGGCGAGGTATTCCAACGTGCCTTCGTTATAGACGTTGACGAAGGGGCCGATCACGTGCGGGCGTCCCGTCAACAAGGCGGCGGTGCCGATGTCATTGGCTTCGATCAATAGATCGGTGGTTTCAGGCAGATTAATGACGTGTTCCATCTCCGGCTCGCTCATGATCAGGGCCAGGGTCGAGAGGATGACCTGCTTTCCCCCGCGCTGGAGCCGTTCCACGACCTCCGTTAAATACGGGGCGAAAAAGGGCGCCCGCTTGGAACACACCACTTCGCCGACATAGACGGTATCGAAGCAGGATTCGTCGGCGATACGGAAATAGAAATCGCGTTTTTTCTCGGCGTCCCAATGAAACAGCAACGGACCCAGGGAAAGTGTTTCGGTCACGTCGGCCTCCGATCAATGCCAGATTTTTTCATAGGCGCCCGTGGTGTCGCGTCCGCCTTCGGTCATGGCGTCCAATTCGCCGGCGGCGACTTTTTCGCCCCGGCCCGCGGCATCGACAGCGTTGCGGAATGTCTTTACCACCTGGCTGACGTAGGCGCGGCCGCGTTGACGCCCTTCGATTTTCAAGGCCGAGACTCCTGCCTCCGCCAATTCGGAGAGGAGCCCCAATACGTTGAGGGAGGCCGGTTCTTCAAACAAATAAGACGCCTGGCCTTCGGTTACGAAGCGGCCCTTGCACAATGTGGGATACCCCGCAGCCTCGTCTTCGGAGAAGATATTAAGGGTGAAATCGCCTAGCCTGGAGATCAGCTTGCCGTCACGTTTTTCGTAACCAACATGACTTGCCGGTGAACACACGCCATCGGTGTTGGGGGACTGTCCGGTCACATAGGACGAAAGAGAACACCGGCCCTCGGCCATCACGCACATCCCGCCGAAGGCGAAGACTTCGGTCTCGACCGGTATCCGGGCATTGAGGGCGGCGATTTCCTTGACCGTCAAAACCCTCGGCAGAACCACCCGCTTGACCCCGAAGGCTTTGTGATAAAATCCGATGGCTTCCGGGTTTGAGGCCGATGCCTGAACCGACAGGTGGCGGCGTAACCGGGGTTGGGATCGCTGGGCATAATCCAACAGGCCGATGTCGGCGAGAATGACGGCGTCCGCGCCCAATGCTGCCGCATCGTCAATGGCCGTGCGCCATGGGTCCGGGTTTCCGGCTCTGGCGTACGTGTTAATGGCGATAAAAACCCCGCATCCGTGTTCGTGGGCATAGGCGATGCCGTCTTTCATTTGCGGACGGGTAAAATTCAGGCCGGGAAAGTTACGGGCGTTGGTATCGTCCGCGAAGCCGGCATAAACTACGTCTGCTCCGGCATCGACCGCCGCTTTCAGGCTGGCCGGGTTTCCCGCCGGGCAGACCAGTTCCAGTGCCGCGGTCATCAGGATTGTACCTTCGCCGGGTGCATGCGCCGGGTGTGGGGCTTTGGAGCCTGTTCGCGTTGCAGTTTTTCCACCGCCTCCCGGAGCGTTCTGATTTCGGCGCCCTGGGCCTTGCAGTGCTCGGCGACTGGGGCGGTTAGGGTATTTCTCAGGCTTTTAAGGTCGTGTTCCATGCGGGTAAGAACACGCAACGCCCCGCCGGCCACCAGCTTCGCCGGTTTGCTTAACGGCCCGAAGAGCGATGCCAGATCATCGAGGAGATCAATGCCCGCGCCATCAACGGCGTTGCGTAGCGTGACGACGGCTTCCATGTCGCCTTCAACCATGAGGTCGCGCGAGAAAAACAGGGCATCGCCATCAAGCCGGCCTTCGAGCAGTCGCGTCAATGTTGCCAGCGGCCCCTGGATCGTTGCCGTTGGCCTCATGTCGACGGACGCGTCCGCTGACACGTCTGGGGCCGTGCCCTTGGCGATGGCTTTTAAGCGCGGCGCTTTAGATAGCCTGAGCAGAAATCCGAAAGGCAAATCCACCGGGTCGATGAGGAAAACGGTTCCCTCCATGTCTGTGAAGTGTGCGAACAGATCGGGGTGCCGCCGGCTGAGGACGGTCATGGCGGCATCGAGGAAAGGTTGCAACAAGATCGGTGGCAGCGGCCTGAGCGCGATGCCGGCCAGTAATGCGGGCGTCAGCGGCGGATATTTATGGGCCGGGTCGGGCATGACAGGCAAACTTCCCCTCCTTGGAAAGGCCCTCCTTCCCAAGACAGCCGCCATGCTGGCACATTGCCGGCGGGTCGCCCTTGATTTTTGTCAAACCTAGGCTTGAACCTGTTTCAGATCCCGCCAGCGGGTCGTGTAGCACGGGCTTTTGTTTCCCTGTTTCATGGCCCAGGGCCGTTGCAGGCCGGTGGCGGCGAAGCGCACGGTGTCACGCCCCCAGGCCGCGTTGAGGCGGTCCATGGTCTGCATCAGGGCGCGGGTGCGGGCCGGGTCCGCGCCGGGTCCGGAATCAAACCGGGAAAACAGGCTGCGTTGCGCGTGCCCGGCGTCTTCCAGGGCATCCAGGAAGACACCGGTTTTCTGATAGGCCAGCCCCGGCTTGAAAATGCTTTTCAGGCAGCGCCCGGCGGCGCCGATCATTTCGGCGGTGTCGGTGGTGGCCTCCGGAAACACGAAGCTTGCAGCATTGGCATAGCGTTCCCGGGCGGCATCGAAGGGGCTGGTGCGCAGGCTGACGGTGAGTTTGTTGGCGGCCAGTCCCTGGCGGCGGAGTTTCTCGGCGGCGCGGCTGGCATAGGTGGCCACCGCGGCCTCGATATGGCCGAAATCCCGGACCCGTTTTCCGAAACCCCGCGACACCATGATCCCCTTTTGCTGCGGCGTGGCCGCCTCAAGGCTCAGGCACGGCGTGCCGCGCAGTTCCAGCACGGTGCGCTCGACGACGACGCTGAACCGTGCACGGATGAATTTCGGATCGGCCCGCTTGAGGTCCAACGCGGTAACGATGCCTAAGGTTTCCAGCCGCGCCGCCAACCTGCGGCCGATGCCCCACACATCCCCGGTCTCGATCCTCCCGAGAAGTTCGTCGTCGGCGTCATCGCCGGGCATGACGAAGACGCCGCCCAGGGCGGGGTTTTTCTTAGCCATGCGGTTGGCGATCTTGGCCAGCGTTTTGGTGGCGCCGACGCCGACGGACACCGGCAGCCCGGTCCAGCGGAGAACCGTGTCCCGGATGTCGTGTCCGTAGGCCTCCGGGTCGGCAAAGCCGCTCAGGTCGAGGAAGGATTCATCGATGCTGTAGACCTCGAGATACGGCGTGAAGCGCTTCAGCACCGAGACCACGCGCGCCGACATGTCGCCGTAAAGCGCGTAGTTCGACGAATAGATTTGCACCTTCTGGCGTTTCAGTGAGTCCCGTACCTTATGCACGGCCACCCCCATGGCAATGCCCAGCGCCTTGGCTTCGTCGGAGCGCGCGATGATGCAGCCGTCGTTGTTGGACAGCACCACCATCGGGCGGCTTTCGAGCCGGGGATCGAACAGCCGTTCGCACGAGGCATAGAAGTTGTTCACGTCGACGAGAGCGATGCGTTGTGCGGGTGTGGCAATACGCTGCGTAGGCGGGCGGCCCTCAGACAAAGGAATGGATGACATGACGCACCACGCCCCAGATCTGCAAGTCCTGTCCGTCGCCGATCTCGATGGGCCGGTAGCGGGGGTTTTCCGGCATCAGCCGAACCTTCCCGCGCCGGCGCGACAGGCGTTTGACGGTCAATTCCTCGTCCAGAACGGCGATGACGATGCGCCCGTCGATGGGCGGCACGGAACGGTCGACGATGAGCAAATCGCCGGAATGAATGCCCACCCCGGTCATGGAATCACCAAGCACCCGCAAAAAGAACGTTGCCGCCGGACGCCGGATCAGGTGTTCGTTGAGGTCAAGCGCGCCTTCCAGGTAATCGTCTGCGGGGGATGGAAAGCCGGCCTGCACCGCTGCCCCGAAAAACGGCAGCGCCAGGGCGGACGGCCGCTCAACGGCGGGGACAGGGGTATCGTCGGCGGGTCCGGGGGCGGGCGCGGTCCGGCCGGTTCTGACAACATGGGATGACATGCGCCTATCATGGGCTTGCGGTTGCGCCGGGTCAATGTTCTTTTTTTGTTCTTTTCTTGTTGATTTTTGGCGCTTGATTGGGTTGCCTTGCAAACTTGACCAAAGACAAGATTTCGCTGGCGCGGCAATGCTAACGTCTATGGTATCCAGGGTTCTACGACGACATTGCCGAGAGGAAAGGGAGGATTTTATGACGGACAAAGATATCGGTTATGATCCGGACATTTTGATGGGCGCGTGTATTCAGGCGGCGGCAACGGTGCTGGCGGCGAAGGATCCGGCAAATGCAGCCGACCCGGTGGAAATCGCCCGGCTGGCGGCGGAAATTCGCGACGAGGCCCTGGTCCAGATGTAAGGTCCGGATGTAACCGGGGGCGGTTGGTTTATTCGGCGCAGATTTTATTGCGCAGCCACTGGCACAGTTGGAAGCCGATTTCCTGCTGTTTGGGGTCGTCGGATTTCTGCAGGTCGGCCAGTTTCCCCGCCAGATCATTGATGATGTCGCGGTAGTTGTTGGCGGTCTGGGTTTCAATCATCAGGTCTTTGGTCAGTTTCTGCACTTCGATGGTCAGGTCGCGGCCTTGATGATCGACGATCATATTGGCGGCCGGCTTGGCCAGGTTTTCGCGGATGTATTTCACCCGGTCCAGAATCTCGGGGTCGCTGAGATCCAGGGACGGGGACATGCATTTTACTTTTTCGAAATCCACTTCCCCTTCGAAGGTTGGAATATCGGCAGCCGACAGCCGTTCGTTTAATTCGGAACGTTTCATTCCGAGAAGTTTCGCAGCTTTCGATACGCTGATGCCGTTATCCATGGTGATCCCACCCCTAAAAGTTTTCCCTAAAAAACCAAGGGATATTCTAAACTGAAAAAAATGCTCCTGGGTAGCGGATTCTTTTTTATGGATCTGGATATCAGGCCAGCTTTTGGGCGCCTTCGGGGGGACGGACATGAAAGGTATTCAGGGTCATGCTTATGATCGTTCAGCGGTATAAAATTAAGGTTCTGATGTTCCAGTTTTTTTTAATACGTATTTTTGTTTGTGCTGATTTTGTAAAAAGTAATCGGTTCATCTTTTGTTCTAAATTTTGTAACGACTTGGTCATAGTTTATAGGAATTCTAAAATACTAAGTAGTTGAAAACATTGAATTTTTAAGCGTTTTTTGTGCTGATTTGTACCAAATTTCAACCCCAAAAAACCCTTTATTTACAATCGAATACCCGCAAAGTCATACTTATGATCGTGTAATACCCGCACAGCACCGTCAGCTCGATCACGCCATCCTGCCCGATGGCGGCAATGGCGGCCTCGTAGGTTTCATCACCGACGTGGTGGATTTCGTGCAGTTCCCGGCAGAAGGCATGCACGGCACTTTCCGCGTCGCTTGAAAAATCCGGCGGCCGGTTTTCGGCGATGGCGTTGATCACGCCCTGGCTCAAGCCTTCCTTCTCGGCGATCGGGGCATGGGCATTCCATTCGTATTCCGCGCCCCAAAAGCGTGCTGCGGTCAAAATCGCCAGTTCCCTTAAATGTCCCGGCAGGACGCCGTCAAAACGCAGATGGATGCCCATGGCCTGGACATGGTCGCAGGCGCCGGGGTGATGCAAAAGGGCGGCGAAGGGACCCCGCACCCCGCCCCTGGGGCCGCTCGTGATGTTGTCATGGACCCGTTGTTGTTCGAGCGTCAGGGCGGCGGGGTCGAGGTCTGGCAAGCGTGGCATGGGTTGGTTCCTTGAATGAGGGAGCAGGGTGTCGGGGAGGGCGGGGCTTAACCCACCTTGAGGCCGCGCCCGCCGTCTACGGGGAGCGCTACGCCGGTGATGAATTTTGCTTCGTCGGAGGCGAGAAACAGGGACGCATGGGCGACATCCCAGGCATCGCCCATTTTCCCCAACAGCGGAATCTTGGCATCGCGTTCGGCGGCGACATCGGCGCGCGGGCGGCCCCAGGCCTCGGCCCGGCGGTCGACGGCCATGGGGGTGTCCATCAGGCCGGGCAGGATAACGTTGGCGCGGATGCCGTATTCGGCGTTCTGGATGGCGAATTGCTGAGTCAGGGCGATCATCGCCGACTTGGTCGCCTTGTAGCTCACCCAGGGGTAGTTTTCCCAGGCGGCCATGGAGGAAATGCTGACGATGGCGCCGCTTTTCTGTTCGCGCATCACCGGAATGGTGTGTTTGCAGGCATAGACCATGGAGCGCAGGTTTACGGCGACGATTTTATCGAAGGCCTCGGTGGTGATTTCGGTCACCGGCGCATCGCCGCCTTCGACGCTGATGCCGACGTTGTTGTGCAGGATGTCGATGCGGCCCCAGTGATCCGTGCAGGCCTCCACGGCGGCTTTGACCTCATCTTCGCTGGTCACGTCGGCGGCAACGGCTTGGGCTTCGCCGCCTTCGTCGCGGATCAGGCGTGCGGTTTCCTCGGCCGAGTCCAGGTGCCGGTCGACGCACAGAACGCGGGCTCCTTCGCGGGCAAACAGCAAGGAGACGGCGCGGCCGTTGCCGACGGCCGGGGTTTCGCCGGGGGCTTGTCCGGCACCGAAAATCAGGGCGGTTTTATCTTTCAGGCGCATAGTCATTTCCGATCGTTTTGTGATGTGGAGAGGTCCGCCCCGGCGGTATCACTGGCCGGGACCAGGAGTAAAAATCACGGCGTCAGGTTTTTCGTTTGCCCCATTTTTCCTTCAACGGCGCAAGATCGAAGAATTCCGTTTCTTCATCGCCGGCGAGATCCTTCAGGGCCTGTTCGGCGGCCTGAAGGATTGTGCTGTTGGCTTCGTCGATGGCGGTGTTGATCTCTCCGGTAGCCTTTGCGGAGGCTTTCTTCATGAACAGAGCGGCGTCTTCCGAGGCTTCCTGGATTTTCCGGGTTGCCTCCGCCGTCGCCCGATGGACCATGTCGGCGGCGAGGGCCAGCGCCTTGATGACGCCCGCAGACGCCAGGCGGGCCTGTTGCAATTCGGAGTCGTTCCAGCTCTCGTCGTCGGACGGTTTCGGGAATCTTGCGGCCGCTTCTTTCCCGGCGTCGGCGACTTGTTGCGCGGCATCGCGTTCCAGGTCCGTCAGTTTCCTGTTTTCGGATTCGGCGATCCGGTTGAATTTGAAGGCCGTGGAATCGGCGTCTTCGGCCAGGGCTTTCAAGGAGTCCTCAATTTTTTTGTTGAGCAGGTTCAGGGCCTTGTTAGCGTCTTCGATGATCCTGTTCGCGGCCCGGGCATTGTCCTTCTCACTGGCGTCGCCCTTGCCGTCACGGATCAGATCGCTGGCGGCGCGAAGCGATTCTTTTTTCAGATTTTCCACGGACTTGGAGGTTTCCGCTTGCAGCCTGACCGAGACGGACTGAGCTTCGGCGTGAATTCGTGAAACCACCGCCTCGGCGTCTTCCCGGATTTTCCCCGCCGTCGCGGCGATGTCCTCGGCAAGCTCCTTCGCCGCAGCATCGGCCCCCTGGGCCGGGTCGGCTTCGATCAGGCCGTGCAGCCTTGACAGAGATCGGACGTGATCATCGAAATCGTTCATATTTGAACTGGCCGCCGCTCTGCTCGCCGGAGCGGCATTCGGTCTCCCCTGATTTAAAACGGAGTATAAACCAATTGTCTAAGAAGACGAATCGGATATGAAAAATAAGGATATCGAAAGTTCAGGGGCGTAAAATCAGAAGCTTGATGATGTCCTTGAACACGAAGCGGTCTTCCACAAGGGTCAGTCCGGCATCGGGAACATAGCGTTCCGTTTGGCGGTCAAATGTCGCTCCGTACATGAAGCGGACCCAGGGCGCCCATAAGCGCATGGTGAACCGGGTCAAAGGTTTTTCCGACAGTTGGTATTCCAGAATACGGATTTCGCCGTCCGGCTTGCACAATCGTTTCAATTCCCGAAGGGCCGGCAACTGGTCCTCGTCGTCGAGAACGCAAAACAGGAAGGTGGCGATAATGAAATCGAAGCAGCTGTCTTCCAGGCCGGTCGCGGCCACGTCCTTTTCCAGAAGCTGACAAGAAACGCCCAGGGGTTTTTTGCGTTTTTCAGCGCGGGCCAGCATGGCGGGGCTGAGGTCGATGCCGGTGACGGTTGCGCCCGGCGGATAGAAGGCCATGTTGCGCCCGGTGCCGACGCCGGCGTCTAGGATATTACCGCCGGTGCTTTCGAAAAGAAGGTGGCGGATTGGACGATAACGCCTGTATTCAAAGGGCAGGTCCAACAGATCGTAGACCCGGGCAATCGCTGTGTAGGGACGGTTTGAAGGCATGACCGGGGAATTCTACCACGGGTTCCGTGCCGTTCCCATGTGCGATGAGTTTATATCGCTTCGCCGCCACCGGCGGTCAGTCCGCGCGTGTGGCCGGCGATGATGCGCTCCTCATCGCTTGGAATCACCCATGCCGAAACCCGGCATGCCGCCGTCGAGATCATCGACCCACCGGCCCGGTTGGCGTCCGCGTCCGGTTCCAGGCCCAGCCACGTAGCCCCCTCCATGACCGTTTGACGCACGGACGCCGCATTCTCGCCGATGCCGCCCGAGAAGACGAGCGCGTCCAACCCGCCGAGCGCCGCGGCAAGGGAGCCCAGCTCCCGGCAAATACGGTAACAGAAGAAGTCGATCGCCGTTCGAGCCGTGGGTTCTGGACTGTCGAGAAGGGTGCGCATGTCCGCGTCGATCCCGGACAGTCCGAGCAGCCCCGATTGTTCGTAGATAAGCGCCGACAGACCTTCGATATCCAGGCCCTCGGCGCGGGCGACATGGAGTAACGCGCCCGGGTCGACGGCGCCGCTCCGCGTGCCCATGGGAAGGCCGTCGACGGTGGAAAAGCCCATCGTCGCGGCGATGCTCCGGCCATCCAGGACGGCGCACATGGAAGCCCCGTTGCCGAGGTGCGCCAGCACCAGGCGTTTCGGAATTTCCCGGCCGGTTGTCCCGCGCCAAGAATCCATGACCGATTCGAAGGCCAGGCCATGAAAGCCATACCGGCGGACGCCGTCTTCCCAGTAGCGCGCAGGCAGCCCCGTTTGCCGCGCCAGCGCGGGCTGGGCCGCGTGGAACGCGGTGTCGAAACAGGCCACTTGCGGAATACCCAGTCTTTCCTGGACGGCCCGGATGGCGGCCACGTTGTGCGGTTGATGATGGGGGGCGAGGAAAGAGAATCCATCCAGCCGCTCCATGATCTCCGGCGTAACCAGGACGGGTTCGGAAAAAACGTCGCTGCCATGGACGACCCGGTGGCCGGCGGCGACCAGGTCCGGGGCGTCCGGGTTATTGTCCAGCCAGCCGAACAACAGGCCGATGGCCTCGTCATGGTTCGCCGCTTGGGGGGCGTCGTCGTTAAAAAGCGTATCACCGTTGGCGTCGGCGACTCGGAACCGGCTATTACGGGCTATGCCTTCGATGGCCCCCCTGAAAACGGGCGTATCCCGGCCCCCCCCGTTTGGACGGGTCGCCGGGAACACGGCGAACTTGATGCTCGAGGAACCGGCGTTCAGAACAAGGATGCTTTCAGCCATGGCTGTTTCCGGTCCTTGTCCTGCCTCGGCCCGAATGGGTTAAAGGGGTTCCTGCGGTTTCATGTCGCCCGGATCGATGCCCGCGACCACGTTCGGCGCCGTCATGGCATCACGGCGGAAGGGTTCGCCCAGTTCCTGGTTGAGAACAACCTCGATGAAGGTGGTGACGCCCTTATTCTGAGCCTCGCAGCTTTCCTTCAAGGCGTCGGTCAGCTCCTGTTGTGTTTTCACCTGCACCCCCTTCAGGCCGCATCCTTCGGCAACCTTGGCGTAACTCAAACCCGGGTTCAGTTCGGTGCCGACGAAATTGTTGTCGTACCACAACGTGGTGTTGCGCTTTTCCGCGCCCCACTGGAAATTGCGGAAGATGACCATGGTGATGGCCGGCCATTCGTCTCGCCCGCACGACGTCATTTCGTTCATCGAAATGCCGAACGCGCCGTCGCCGGCAAAACCGACCACGGGCACGTCCGGGCAGCCGATCTTGGCGCCGAGAATGGACGGGAAGCCGTACCCGCATGGACCGAACAGCCCCGGCGACATGTACTTGCGGCCTTCTTCGAAGGCCGGGTAGGCGTTGCCGATGGCGCAGTTGTTGCCGATGTCGCTGGAAATAATGGCGTCCTTCGGGAGACCGGCCTGAATGGCGCGCCATGCCTGGCGTGGAGACATCAGGTCCTTGTCCCGCTCGCGGGAATCCTCGTTCCAGCTCGTTCCGGGATCGTCGTCTTCGTGGTCCAGGCTGGACAGCGTTTGCAGCCAGGCGGACTTGGTCTGATGGATCAGGGCCTTGCGCTCTTCGCGGCCCGCGTCGCCGGCGGAAGACGAAAGCTGTTCCAGAATCTGCGTCGCCACCATTTTGGCGTCGCCGCAAATGCCGACCGATACTTTTTTCGTCAGGCCGATCCGGTCGGCGTTGATGTCGACCTGGATGATCTTGGCGTCCTTGGGCCAGTAATCGATGCCGTAACCCGGCAGGGTCGAGAACGGGTTGAGCCGTGTTCCCAGCGCCAGGACCACATCGGCCTGGGCGATCAATTCCATCGCCGCCTTGGAGCCGTTGTATCCCAACGGCCCACAAGCCAGGGGGTGGCTGCCGGGGAAGCTGTCATTGTGTTGGTAGCCGTTGCATACCGGGGAATCCAGCCGTTCCGCCAGGGCCTGGCATTCGGGGATGGCGTTGCCGATGACGACGCCGGCGCCCGAAAGAATGACCGGGGATTTGGCTTCGGACAGCAATTCGGCGGCCTTGGCAATGGCCTCGGCGCCACCGGCGGGACGCTCCAGGCGCACGATCTGCGGCAGGTCGATGTCGATCACCTGCGTCCACAAATCCCGGGGGACATTGATCTGCGCCGGGGCCGATCCACGGTAGGCCTTTTCGATGACGCGGTTCAGGACTTCCGCCATGCGGGACGCGTCGCGGACCTCTTCCTGATAGCAGACCATGTCCTTGAACAGGGCCATTTGCTCGACTTCCTGGAAGCCGCCCTGGCCGATGGTTTTGTTGGCGTCCTGCGGCGTTACCAGCAGCATCGGCGTATGGTTCCTGTAGGCGGTTTTGATTGGCGTCACGAAGCCGGTGATGCCGGGGCCGTTTTGGGCGATGGCCATTCCCATTTTTCCGGTGGCGCGGGTATAGCCGTCACAAATCAGGCCGCCGTTGGTTTCGTGCGCTACATCCCAAAAGGTAATACCGGCTTTCGGGAAAAGATCGGAAATCGGCATGAAGGCCGAGCCGATGATGCCAAACGCATGTTCGATGCCATGCATTTGCAGGACCTTCACAAAGGCCTCTTCCGTTGTCATTTTCATTTTTGTGTTTCCTCTCCTGGGTGTCGCTTTGTTGGGAGATTAAGAGGTTTGCCCGGACCGGACAAGCTGGAACACCGGGCCGCCGGGAAGGCGTGACCGGGACAACCGCGCCTGTCATAATCCTCCCCAATAAATGCCCTGAATCTTTCCGGAGGATCCCCCATGCAATACACCGCCAATTCGCTTGAAAATCACTGGATGCCGTTTACCGCCAACCGGGATTTCAAGGGTGACCCCCGCCTCGTGGTCAAGGGGGAGGGCGTCTTCTACTGGGACCACAAGGGCGGCAAGGTGCTGGATGGCTCGTCGGGCCTGTTCTGCGCCGCAGCCGGCCACGGACGCCCGGAAATCGCCGACGCCGTTCACAAACAGCTCCTCGAAAATGACTTCGCGCCGCCGTTCCAGATGGGCCATCCGGGATCGTTCGAGCTTGCCCAGAAGGTTGCCCGTCTGACACCGGACGGCATCGATCACGTGTTCTTCACCAATTCCGGCTCCGAAGCCGTCGACACGGCGCTGAAAATCGCCATGGCCTATCACCGCGCCAAGGGAGAGGGCCAGCGGACCCGCTTCGTATCGCGCGAGCGGGCCTATCACGGCGTTAATATCGGCGGCACATCTTTGGCCGGCATGGTCAAGAACCGCGAGACGTTTTCCGGCCTGATGCCGGGCATTGTCCACATGCGCCATACCTGGCTGGAAGAAAACCGTTTCGCCAAGGGCCAACCGGAACACGGTGCCTATCTGGCGGACGATCTTCAGCGCGCGGCGGAGACCCATGGCGGATCGACCATCGCGGCGTGCTTCGTCGAGCCTATTGCCGGGTCCACCGGCGTTTTGGTGCCGCCGGTTGGGTATCTGGAACGGTTGCGCGAAATTTGCGACGCGCACGGCATCCTGCTGGTGTTCGATGAGGTTATCTGCGGCTTCGGGCGCACCGGCCAGGCGTTCGCCGCGCAATCCTTCGGTGTCACGCCGGACATCATCACCATGGCCAAGGCGCTGACCAACGGCGCCGTGCCGATGGCCGCCGTCGCCGTCCGGGACGAGATTTACGAAACCGTGGTGGGGGCGTCGCCCGACAACACCATCGAGATGTTCCACGGCTATACCTATTCCGGGCACCCGGTAGCCTGCGCGGCGGGACTGGCGGCGCTGGAAATTTATGAAAAAGAAAACCTGTTTGAACGCGCCGCCGAGTTGTCGCCCTATTTCCTCGATCAGGTGTTCTCGCTCCAGGATATGGACGTGGTTACCGACATCCGGGGCTATGGCCTGATTGCAGGCTTCGACATCGCCACGGGCGCGGCGCCCGGCGCACGCGGCACGCAGATGCAGAAGGATCTGTTCTGGAAGGGCCTGCATGTGAAGTTCACTGCCGACACCGGCATCATCGCGCCACCGTTCATCGCCGAAAAGGAACACATCGACCAGATCATCGGCCTGTTGAAGGAAACCCTGAGCGAGATCGGATGAGGGTGCTCCTGCAACGGACGTCTGAAGCCTCCGTCGCCGTTGATGGGGAAACGCTCGCGGCCATCGGGGCGGGGCTGGTGGTGTTCGTCTGCGCCGAAAAGGGCGATGGCGATGACGCGGTCGACTTCTTCGCGCGCAAGGTCGCCAATATGCGCCTGTTTGCCGATGACGACGGCAAGACCAACCTGTCGGTGCAGGATGTCGGCGGCGAGGCGCTGGTGATCAGCCAGTTTACCCTGGCGGCCGATTGGCGGCGCGGCAACCGGCCCGGCTTTTCCGCCGCCGCCGATCCGGAAACCGGGGAACGGCTGTATGCGCTATTCTGTAAGCGGCTGGCGGAAGAAGGGGTGCCGGTGAAGACCGGCCGCTTCGCCGCGCACATGGACGTGCAATTGGTCAACGACGGTCCGATGACGATCTGGATGGACTCCGGCGAGCGTTAACCGGCCAGCACCAGGATCAGAATCCCGGTGATGATGAAGGCGATGCCGGCGAATTCCAGGCTTTTGATCTTTTCCCGGAAGAAGACGGCGGACGCGATGATGGTGAAAACCAGCTCGATCTGACCCAGGGCCCGCACATAGGCCGCGTTCTGCAAGGTAAACGCCGAAAACCAGCCGATCGACGCCAGCACGCCTGCCACCCCTACAGACAGCGACGGTCGCCAGTGGACGATCACGGCTTTCAACTGATCGCGTTCGCGAACGGCCAGATAGCCTCCCATCATCACCGTTTGCAGGACTACCGAAACGGCGAGGGTAAATGCCGCCTGCATGATGAAGCCGTCCCCGCCCAGCGCCAGCGCGCCGCCCCGGAACAATACCACCGACGCGCCCAGGAACGCGCCACAGGTTAATCCGATCAGGGTCACTTTCTCGCTCAGGCTGGCGATCAGGTTTCGGGCGGTGATTTTGGTTTCCGCCATCGACAACGCCAACACCCCGATCAGGCTGACCAGGATGGCGATCCCGCCGCCGAGGCTGAGCGGATCGCCCAGGATCAAAAAGCCGAGCAGGGCCACCTGTACGGTCTCGGTCTTGGAATAAATGGTGCCGGCGGCGAAGTTGCGGAACGAGAACAGCCAGATCAGCAGGAAGGTAAAAATGATCTGCGCCAGACCGCCCGACAGGCAATACATCAAAAAGGTCGCGTTGACGGCGGGAATGGCGAAGCCGCCGAATTCGTGCAGCCCCCACACGTACAGGACCGCGAACGGCCAGGCATAAAAAAAGCGCACATAGGTAGCGCCCCCCGTCGACAGGCGCGATTTTAAGTGTTTCTGCAACGCCGAGCGCAAATTCTGAAAGAACGCGGCGGCGATGGTGAGGGGAATCCAGAGTTCGAACATTGGCGGCGATTATAACGGTTGCGCCCGGTTCGTCATGCGCGTTCTACTGTCGGAAGCACAAAAAAGGAGGCACGGTGCCTTGAGCGCGACACTTCCGGATAAAGCTCAAGTTGTCGTCATCGGCGGCGGCGTTATCGGCTGTTCGGTCGCCTATCATCTGACCAAGATCGGCTGGTCGGATGTTGTCGTGCTGGAGCGCAAGAAACTGACGTCGGGCACCACCTGGCACGCCGCCGGGCTGATCGGCCAATTGCGCGACAACCGCGACATGACCAAGCTGGCCAAATATACTGCCGAACTGTACGCCGGGCTGGAGGCGGAAACGGGTCAGGCCACCGGCTTCAAGCAGAACGGCTCGCTGTCCATCGCCACCCATGAAGGCCGATTCGAGGACCTCAAGCGCCGCGCCGACATGGCCGGGGTCTTCGGGCTCCAGGTCGATGTGGTGGGGCCGCAAGAATGCAAAGACCTCTACCCCCTGGCCACCGTCGATGACGTGCTGGGCGGCATTTTCGTGCCGTCCGATGGACAGGCCAACCCGACCGACGTCACCATGGCGCTGGCCAAGGGCGCGCGGAACGGCGGCGCGCGATTTTTCGAAGACACCAAGGTCACCGCCATCAACCATTCCGATGGCTGCATCACCGGGGTCGAGACGGATGCGGGCGCCATCGATGCGCCCTTCGTGGTGCTGGCCGCGGGCATGTGGTCGCGCGACATCGCATCGACTGTGGGTGTGGCGGTGCCGCTGCATGCCTGCGAGCATTTCTACATCGTCACCGAACCGTTTGAGGGCGTGAGCCCGAACCTGCCGGTGTTTCGCGATTACGACTCCCAGGCCTACTACAAGGAAGACGCCGGCAAAATTCTCTTAGGAGCCTTCGAGACGGTGGCCAAGCCCTGGGGCATGGAGGGAATCCCGGAAGACTTCTGTTTCGACCAGTTGCCCGATGATTTCGACCACTTCCAGCCGATCCTGGAAATGGCGCTCCGCCGCATGCCGGCGCTGGAACATGCCGGGGTCCAGACCTTTTTCAACGGCCCGGAAAGCTTCACCCCGGACAACCGCTATCACCTGGGCGAGGCGCCGGGGCTGGACGGCCTGTTCGTCGCTGCCGGCCTTAATTCCATCGGCATCCAGTCGGCCGGTGGCGTCGGCCGGGTGCTGGCGGAGTGGATGCGCGACGGTCTGCCGCCCGCCGACCTTTGGACCGTCGATATCCGCCGCAACATGCCGTTCCAGGCCGACTCGGACTATCTGCGCGAACGGGTGTCGGAAACGCTTGGAAGACTCTATGCCGTGCACTGGCCGTTTCATTATCCGAAAACGGCGCGCGGCATGCGCTTGTCGCCTTTCCATGACCGGCTGGCGTCACGGGGGGCGTGCTTTAGCGAGGCGCAGGGCTGGGAGCGTCCCGGTTGGTACGCGCCTAAAGGGGCTACACCTGAATATATCGATAGCTTCACCCGCCAAAACTGGTTCGAGCATTCCGCAAAGGAGCACCGGGCGGTGCGCGATAACGTCGGGTTGTTCGACCAGACGTCGTTTTCCAAGTTCGAGCTTTCCGGTCGTGATGCCGAAGCCGTGCTCAACCGGATCTGCGCCAACGATGTCGCCGTGCCGCCGGGTCGCATCGTCTATACCCAGTGGCTTAATGTACGGGGCGGCATCGAGGCCGACCTGACCGTGACCCGGCTGGCGGAAGACCGCTATTGGATCATTTCCGGCGTGGCGTCCCAGGTGCGCGATTTCCAATGGCTGAAACGCCACATTCCCGGCGGCGCGGAGGCGGCGCTGTCCGACATCACCGAAGACTGGTCGGTGCTGGGTGTGATGGGGCCGAATTCCAGAACCCTGTTGCAGGGTGTGACCGGGGCCGACCTTGCCAACGAAGCCTTCCCGTATCAGACATCAATGGACATCGATATCGCCGGCGTCCGGGTCCGGGCGTCGCGCATCACCTATGTCGGCGAACTGGGCTGGGAACTTTATATCCCGAACGCCGGCGCGCATGGAGTGTTCGACGGGGTTGTAGAGGCGGCCGCGGGACACGAACGGACGCTGGGGGGCGTCCATGCAATGAATTCGCTGCGCATCGAAAAGGCGTATCGTCACTGGGGCCACGATATCGGCGATCAGGACACGCCGCTGGAAGCGGGGCTCGGCTTTGCCGTCGCCTGGGACAAGGCGGGCGGGTTTATCGGCCGCGACGCCTTGCTGAAACAGAAGGACGAAGGCATCGGGCGGCGTCTGGTGCAGTTTCTACTCAAGGACCCGGAGCCGCTGCTCTACGGCAACGAGCCGATCCGGCGCGACGGCGAAATCGTCGGCTCTCTGACCACGGGTATGTACGGCCATAGCCTGGGCGGCGCCGTCGGCCTTGGTTATGTCGAGAATACCAACGGTGGAGCGGTGAGCACAGAATTCATCCAGAAAGGCGCGTATGAAATAGACGTTGCCGGGGTGCGCTTCCCCGCCAACGTTTCCCTCCGGCCCCTGTATGATTCGCAAAGTGAACGCGTGAAAGCCTGAAACCCTTGACGGAAGCGATAATCATGGGTTTCTTAAGGGGACTTTAACCATGACTGGGGCATTAGTTTATTTATTAATGTCATAAAATTAGGCCGGTTTTCGCCGGTATGTTGGAAAAGGTTTTACTCGGGCCATGGCCAGGCACAAAGCACCACCCGGCGCCGTTTTGCTGAAACGTCTCAAAGGAATGGAGGGCAAGCCCTCTCAGGGCCTGTCGTTGATGCTTGTTTCTTTGAGCGCATTGCCGTCTGAAGAAGAAGACGAGTTCTGGGGGCAGTTGGATGAATTCCTGGTTGAATTCAAAGCCCGCTACGAAGGCGAGCTGTACGAACTGTCGCTGGTCGACCGCGCGATCCTGGTGAAAATGTCGGAAACCGCCGAAGTCGGCATGATTTCCGACATCAAGGTTTCGGTCTTGCGTCTGGTGCAGCAGCTTTACCCGGAACATTTTGGAATGATTGATCAGGCGCGAATGCTGCGCACGATTAATCTCGGGTTTAAGCTCGGGCCCGCTATCAAGTTCCTGGAACATTTTGAAAGCCAGCCAGGTAAAACCGGTGAAAAGGGCATGAAAATCCGTCCCCTTCAGGAAGAGGACATCAAGATGGTCCTCGAGGTCAACCGCAAGGTCGGCCCGGAACAGTTCAAAAAGATTTTTGTCCAACATCAGGCCATGGCCGACATCAAGCCCGACCATGCGCCCAAGGAATTGATGAATGAATATTTCATCCGCATGGATGCCTTGAAAAAGCACGTCTTTCCAAACGTGGAAATGCGGGGCTCAGGGAATTTGTTCAACCAGCTGACAATTACCCTGGACCGGGTCCTGATCGGCGCCTTCGATCAGATCAATCCCGTTCGCAAGGCATGCTCCATCAACCTCAACGTTGAAAGCGTCTTTACCAAGGCCTTTGAGACCTTTTTGGGCAAAGGCGATGAGCCATCCGTGGCCAACATGGTGTTTGAATTCCGCCAGGACAATATTTTGCAACAGTTCGACGAATTCAAAATTGCCGCCGACCTGATCAAGTCGCGGGGCGGTCTGATCGCCGTTGATGCTATTTTTCCGGAAACCGTGGGTTTGGTGAATCTGAACAAGATGGGTGCCACGTTCGCCAAGATTTTCTGGCGCCCTGGCGCTGAAGAAAGCCTGCCGGCGCAGCGCGAGGAAATCCAACGCATGCAGGCGGACGGTCTGATTTTCATACTGGCCCGCCTCGACGACGAAACCGGCATCCAGGTCGGGCAGGATTTGGGCATCACGGTTTTTCAGGGGTTTTGCATCGACGACCTGTTGAATACGCCGGAACCGGAAATCCTGGTGTCCTGAGGCTGGTTCGGGGCGTTTTACGTTTTTTCTACAGACCCTGGTATAAAAAAAGGGCCCGCCGAAGCGGGCCCAGGTTGTTTGGTGACGTTTCAACTCGGGGGGAGAGAGTTGATTGAACGGTATTGTCATCGAAGATAACGGTGACGATAACGGGCGACGGCGACGGTTTGCCCTTTGAAGCCGAAGCCCAAAAGGTGTGTGACACCACGTAGCCAATATTCAAACCGTCTCATATCCGCCTCGCAGGTTCGCCATTAAGTTCTTGTTCCGCTCCGTCGATGAGAAGGCATTAAAAACGCTCAGCGTGACATTTTCTTGCCGGAAATATGGCATTCCTGTGATGATTGCTCCTGAAACAAAGGAAAGTATCCAATGACCGCACCAACAGACTCTGACGCCATCGTCCGGCCGGGCGCCCATTCCGCTTTCGTTACCCATCTGGAGTGTTCGAAAACCGGCGAGCATTACCCTAAGGACACCCTGTTGGGATTGTCCCAGGCCGGCGCGCCTTTGCTCGTTCGCTACGACCTGGACGCACTGGCGGGGGCTGTGAGCAAGGACACCATCGCCTCGCGGTCCCCCGACATGTGGCGCTACCGGGAGTTCCTGCCGCTTGGCGAAGATGTGGAGCCGGTTAGCCTGGGCGAGCCGATGACGCCTCTGGTGCGGTTGCCGACTGTGGAGGCGCGGCTCGGCGCGGCGGAGATTCTTGTTAAGGATGAAGGCCGCCTGCCGACGGGCTCCTTCAAGGGCCGGGGCATGTCCGTCGCCGTCAGCATGGCCAAGGCCTTGGGCGTCACGCGTATCGCCATTCCGACGGCGGGCAACGCGGGCGCGGGCCTGGCGGCCTATGCCTCGCGGGCGGGGATCGAATCCTTCGTCTTTACCCCTGCCGACACGCCCGAGGTCACGGCCAGTGAAATCGCTTTCCACGGCGCGCGCGCCTGGCGGGTGGACGGGCTGGTCGGCGATTGCGCCAAAATCGTCTCCGAGGGAGCGGACGCCATGGACTGGTATGATTTCACCACCCTGAAAGAGCCCTACCGGGTCGAGGGTAAGCGAACCATGGGATTGGAACTGGCCGAACAGTACGAATGGGAGCTTCCCGATATCATCTTTTTTCCGACCGGCGGCGGGGTATGCCTGATCGCCATGTGGAAAGTCTTCAAGGAGCTGGAGGAAATGGGCTGGCTCAAAGGGCCGCTGCCTCGCATGGTGGCGGTGCAGTCCACCGGCTGCGGGCCGATTGTGCAGGCGTTTGATGCGGGCCTGCGGGACGTCGAGCCGTGGGGCGACGTGACCACCAATGTTCATGGTGTGCGCGTACCGAACCCGATCGGCGGTTCAATGGTTCTCGACGTTTTGTATGAATCGGATGGCTTCGGCACGCTCGTGGATGACGACGCGGTGCATGCCGCGCGCGCTAAAATCTGCGCCGAAGAAGGTTTTCACATGTGTCCCGAAGGGGCGGCCTGCGTCGTGGCGCTGGAAATGGAGCGCGCCGCCGGGCGGGTCGGGCCAAAGGACCGTATCGTCCTGTTTAATTCGGCAAGCGGCCTGAAGTCGCCGATGCCGCCGATGACCAATTTCCTGGAGCCGGGCAAGGCGGTGGATTATTCGGCGCTCTAGGCCATTGTTTTAAACGCAAATGCGCCGTCGCGGATGGAGCCATCCGTTCGGGATTTGCTCTAGGTGACGGTGATTTTTATGCCCGTCAATCCTTCGACGCCGCCTTCCAGAACGTCGCCCCGGACCACCGGGCCGACGCCGGCCGGCGTGCCGGTGAAAATCAGGTCGCCGGGGCGGAGTTCGAACAGCCCGGACAGATAGGCAATGGTTTCGGGCATGGACCAGATCAACTGGTTCGTGTTGCCGTCCTGGCGGGTTTCGCCGTTGATGTCGAGCCAGACGCGGGCCTGGCTCATGTCTCCCGTCTCGGTCGCCGGATGCAGGGGGGCGATAGGGGCGGCATGTTCGAAGGCCTTGCCCACGTCCCATGGACGCCCGGCTTTTTTGGCTTCGCCCTGCAGATCGCGGCGCGTCATGTCCAGCCCGACGCCGAAACCCCAGACCAGGTCCATGGCCTTGTCCTCCGGAATGTCGGTTCCTCCGCCGCTCAGCGCACAGACCAGTTCGATTTCATGGTGTACGTTTTCGGATTTCGACGGGTAAGGGAAATCCCCGCCGCCGGGCGCGCCTGCTGGTAAAAGGTTGTCCGGTGATTTCTGAAAAAAGAATGGCGGTTCGCGGTCCGGGTCGTGCCCCATTTCGCGGGCGTGTTCGGCATAGTTCCGCCCGACGCAATAGACACGATGAACCGGAAACACCTGATCGCTTCCGGCGATGGCGACGGTGGGAACGGGAGGCTGGGGGATGACAAAGGTCAAGGCGAGGCTCCAAAAAAGGTGGGATATGTGGTAAAAGAGATTCTTAAGAGAATATATTCTAGTTGTCAGGCTTCAAGCCTTTCATTATTTCCTTCCCTAGATCTCCGACCGGCCCCTTGGGCAGGGCCGCGATAACGGAGACAAGTGAGAGGCTACCACGCAAAACCTGGGAGACGACCCGCCTGCGGATGTTCCGCGGGCTATTACGGTTTGCAGAGGGAGTAACCCAGTGATGGAGTACGTACACGAGCACGACAATGAATACGGAAGTGAAGCCGGGCCGCAAGATGAATGGCTGATCGAATTCTCTCAAGCCTATGACGACGGGTTCGAGGTGATTAAACGGGGATTGGACGCCTCGCCTATGGTGGTCCGGAAATACAAAATCGTCGAGAATGAAGTCATGTCGTTCACGTCCTATCAATACGCCAACAAGGCGCTGACGGCATTTCATTTTCATCCCGATTTCCCGGACGAAGACCGCCGGACCTATATGAACAACCACGAGGAAGGCCATGATCTGGCCGTCAGCGTGGGCTCTCGCCGGGCTGCGCAACGTGCTCTGTTCCGCCGGGACGTGGAAAGCCGCCTGTCGGATTGGGGGCGCGGCCTTTCCATGAGCCTGCATGGGGTGGCGCTGTATCTGGCTGCGGGTGGGCCGGCGGCGCGCTAAGGCCCGGCAAGGGCTTGCCCGTCCCCATCAGGGGATTGTTATCCGGGGTACGGCCCGGCTATGGTGCCTCCGTTCTGGTTCAATGAGAGGCCCGTAAAACAATGAGTGAGACCCATCCGGAAATCCGGGACCCCGTCCGCGCGCTGTGCAAGGACTTTCCCGGCGAATACTGGCGTGCGCGCGACCCGTGGCGGGCGTCGCCGGCGGTGCTCGGCTAGGTCTTGACCCATCCCCGGTTCCTGGCTGGCCAGCTCCCC
>JACNJX010000008.1 GCA_014382345.1 Alphaproteobacteria bacterium | reverse complement strand
GGCGCCGCCGTTTTCACCGGCGCCGATTTGTCCGGGGCCGATTTGTCCGGCGCCATGATGAACGATGTGGACATGCGCGACGGAGTGCTGCTGCGCTCGGCGGCGGAAGGCGGCGACCTGACGCCCTTGCAGCATGAAAACGGCACGGCGGGGTTGGAAAAAACCACCCTCAAGGGTGCCGATATGACGCGCGCCAAGGTGGCCGCCAACCTGATCGTGCAGACGGACCTGACCGACTGCATTCTCCGCAATGCGTCCTTCAAGGGGGCCAACTTGTCGATGTCGAACCTGACCGGGTGTGACCTGGAAGGCGCGGATTTCACCGAGGCCAATCTGTCCGGCGCGATCTTTCACGGCGCCGTGTTTTCGGCGACGACGCTGGACAACGCCGACCTGACTGGGGCCGATATGATCGGCGCCATGTTCGAAAACATGGATTTTTCCAAGGTCAACCTGTCGGCGGCCCATATTGCCAAGACCCTGGGCGACCTGGATATCAAGATCAAGGATGTCATCATCAAGCACGGCAAGTGGGTCAGAACCAACGGCAAGAAAGGCGAGCGCGCCGACCTGTCGAAAATGGACCTGTCCGGCGAATCTCTGAAAGGCGTCAACCTGTCGGCGGCGGACCTGTCCTTTGCTGTGCTGAAGGGGGCAAATTTATCGAAATCGGAATTCCTGATGACCGATTTTTCCTTCGCCGACCTGCGCGGCGCTATCCTCGCCCGCGCTGACCTCCGGGGCGTCAAAATGACGCGCGCCAATCTGACCGGGGCCAACATGGTCGGGGCAACCTTCGGCGAGGTCAGCATCTCGATCCGCGCCGGCAGCGGGGCGTGGCGTGCCAACCTGGAAAACGCCAAGTTGCGTGGCGCCATGCTGAACGGCGCGGTGATGAAGAACATGGACCTGACCGGTGCCGATTTCCGCGAGGCCGATCTGCGCGACGCCGATCTTTCGGGTTCGATGTTGACGGACGCCGATTTCACCGACGCCGATCTGCGCGGAACCAACCTGAGCAAAACCGACCAGCGCGGAACCAAAGGCCTGGCGAAGAAATACGAAGACGATGAAGATGAGGATGAATAGGTCATTTAAGGTTTTCTTACCGACACGCGGGCTTATGATCTTTTCATGACAACCTTCGAAAATTTGGACACCTTGGCCAGACGCATCGGCGACGGCCAACTATTGGCGCTGGCCCCCGATTACAGCTGGGTGCCGATGGCGCTGGTGCGCGCCCTGATCCGTAGAAAGGTCCTGGGCAAGGTCAAGAACCTGCATCTCCTGACGGTGCCCATCGGCGGGCTGGCAGCCGACATGTTGATCGGCGCCGGCGCGGTCGGGACACTGGAAGCCGCCGCGGTCAGCCTCGGTGAGGCCGGCCTTGCGCCCCGTTTTACGGACGCCGTCGAGGCGGGAACCCTCCACATGCGCGATTCCACATGCCCCGCCATCCACACCGCCCTGCAGGCGTCGGAAAAGGGCGTGCCGTTCATGCCGTTGTCGGGGCTGATCGGCTCTGATCTGGTGAAATATCGCGACGACTGGAAAGTGGTGGATGATCCGCTGGGTGCGGGTGGCGGGCCGGTCGTGTTGCTGCCCGCCATCAAGCCCGATGTGGCGCTGTTTCACAGCCCCCGCGCCGATGTGCACGGTAACGTCTGGATCGGGCGCCGGCGTGAACTGGCGACCATGGCGCACGCGTCCGCTTCGGCGCTGGTCACGGTTGAGGCGGTCGAGGACCGGAATTTCCTGGAAGACGAGGAAACGGCGGCCGGAACGCTCGGAGCCATGTACGTCACCGCCATCGCCACGGCTGAAAAGGGTGCGTGGCCGCAGGGGCTGACCGGGCTTTATGAGCGCGACACAGATCACATCCGCGCCTATGCCGAACAGGCGAAAACCGCCGAAGGCTTTGCGGATTATCTGAAAGCCCATGTCCTGAATGAGCCCGGGGACGAGGACGGGGCATGAGCGAGGTCCCCTATAAACCCGAGGAACTCTTGATCAACACCTTCGCCGGGCTGCTCGACGGCGTCGGCCATGTCGCCGTCGGTGCGCTGTCGCCGATCCCCGGCTGCGCGGCGCTGCTGGCGCAGGAACTGGCGAAGCAGAAAGGCCGGGACGTTCAGGTTTCGATCATCCACGGCGACGCCAATAACCCGTTCACCGACGGCGGGCGGGAACTGTTCGATTGCGCGGGGCAGGGGCGCATCGGCGCGTTTTTCCTCGGTGGCGCGCAGATCGACGGCGAAGCCAATATCAACCTTCTCGGCGTTGGCGAGTATCCGGATCTGAAAAAACGCTTCCCCGGTTCCTTCGGCTCGGCCTACGTCTATTTCGTCATACCTAAAGTTATTTTATTTGCGCCGGAGCATTCCGCTCGCGTGCTGGTGGAAAAGGTCGACTTCATCAGCGCGCCGGGCACCAGCCCGCCCAACGTCCACCGTCCCGGCGGCCCGAAGGCCCTGGTCACCGGCAAGTGCTGCATGACGTTCGATGCGGCGGCCAAACGTTTCACGCTGGTATCCGTGCATCCAGGGGTGACGGTGGAAGAGGTCCGGGACAACACCGGCTTCGATTTTGATTTGATTAACGACGTCGGAACGACGCTGGAGCCGGATGGCGAACGCCTTGCGTTGTTACGGGGCGCCATCGGCCCTAAAATCGCCAAGACCTATCCGGACTTCGCGGCCCGGGTATTCGGCCAGGGCTAGGGGATAAATCTTGGACTTTAAACTGAGCGACGACCAAATCCAGTTGCGTGACGTGGCGCGTGATTTCGCCGTCAAGGAAATGAGCGGCGTCGCCCGCGAACTGGAAGAAACCAACACGGCCCTCGGGCGCGAGCACGTCAAACGCTACGCCGAGATGGGCTTCCTCGGCATCAACGTAGCCGAAGACTTAGGCGGCCTCGGCCTCGGCAATGTCGAAGCGCTTCTGGTGCTGGAGGAATTCGCCAAGGTCTCGCCGGCGGTGGCGTTCCCGATTTTCGAGAGCTCCGTCGGCCCGGTTCGCGCCGTCGAGCATTTCGCCGAGGCCGGGCTGGCCTGGCGCATCGTGCCCAAGGTCTGTTCCGGCGAGATGATCGTCGCCGTCGCCATGTCGGAGCCGGACGCCGGCTCGGCGCTGACCGACCTGAAGACCAAGGCCGAACTCTCCGGCGACACCATCACCATCAACGGCCAGAAACGCTGGTGTTCGGGCGGCGGTCATGCCGACGGCTACGTCGTCTATGCCCGCATGTCCGATGATCCCGGTGCGAAGGGCATCGGCGCGGTGTTCGTGGAAAAGGACACCGTTGGCTTGAGCTTCGGCGCCCAGGAACAGCTGATGGGTTTTCGCGGCATTCCGTCCGCCGATATTTTCTTCGACAACGTCACGGTCCCGGCGGAAAACCTGATCGTGCCGGCGGGCGGTTTCAAAAAACTGATGGAGGCGTTCGATCTGGAACGCTGCGGCAACGCCACCATGTGCCTCGGCATTGCGCAGGCGGCTTATGAAACCGCGCTGGCCTACGTGCAGGAGCGCAAGCAGTTCGGCAAACCGCTGGTCGATTTTCAGGCCGTGCAGTTGAAGCTGGCCGAGATGGCGATGCGGGTCGAAGCATCGCGGTTGCTGATCTGGCGTGCCGCCCAGAATTCGGCGGATGGGTTGCCGTCGATCCTGGATTCCAGCCTCGCCAAGTGCTTCGCCAACGAAATCGTGCGCGACGTCACCGGGGCCGCGTTGCAGGTCATGGGGGCGTACGGCTATTCCAAGGAATTTCCCATTGAACAGCGCCTGCGCGACGGCTGGGGCTGGGGCATCGCCGGCGGGGCCAACGGCCTCCAGAAAATTAACATCGCCCCGGCGCCGGTCGGCCGGCGCTGCGGCCAGCCGGAGAAGACCATGGCCGACGCCCCACTCCAAAGCGTTCGCGAGCCGGACCCGGCGCCCGTGTTG
>JACNJX010000080.1 GCA_014382345.1 Alphaproteobacteria bacterium | reverse complement strand
GTAATGCAAAATCGGTCGAACCGAGGGTCGGGAAAACCCGTTTGGGTCAGGGCGCTTCCAAGCGCGTGTTAATGATTGGGACCCGATCCGCGAATCGCATTAGGGCCAGCGGCCAAGTATGCCGCATAAACAGGCCGGACACATGACTGCACCCGACCAATTGCAAAGCGTCAAATTAATCCTTGCCAAAAGGGAGCCGTCCACACATGACCCAAAGCGGACATCGGTGCGGTGGCTGTGTCCAATTTCGACGTCATTTATGGGCGTATGGCGGAACACGTTGTTTCCGTGATCGTTTAACGGCTTAACACGTTACGGTGTGCTGATGCCCGCCCGCGTGGTCCGCCCATCGAATTAAGACGGAGGGATAACGGGCTTTCATGAGGGCTTTCAAGGTTGGGGGAAAGTGACTATATAAGCCCCCAAAATCAGAAAACAAAAACCAAAGAACGAAAAGCAAAAATTCCCGAGCTTGAGGAGCCAAACGTGGCCGAAATCGAAATCTACACCTCGCCGTTCTGCGGCTTCTGCAATGCAGCCAAGCGCCTGCTCGACAAAAAAGGCGTTGCCTATACGGAAATCGACGTAATGATGAATTCCGCTAAGCGTGAGGAAATGACCAAACGCAGCGGCGGCAGCCGCACCGTGCCGCAGATTTTCGTCGACGGCGAGCACCTGGGCGACTGCGAGGAAATCATGGAGATGGACGCCGACGACGAACTCGACGCCCGGCTCGGACTGTAGGGAGAGGCCCGGCCCGTGAGCACGTTCAACGTTGCCTGCATTCAGACCACATCCAGCCGCGAGGTCGCGGCCAATATCGAGGCCGCGGGGACTCTTATCCGCCAGGCCGCGGACGGCGGCGCGGACTTCGTCCTGCTGCCGGAAACCGTCAACCTGATGGAACCGAAGAGCGCCCTGATGCGGGAAAAGGCGGTGCCGGAAGCCGACGACCCCTGCCTCAAAGCCTTCCAGGACCTTGCCCGCGAAACCGGTATCTGGCTGTTGGCCGGCTCGCTGGTCATCGTCGGCGAAGAGGGCAAGACCGTCAACCGGTCGATCCTGATCGGCCCCGACGGCGGCGTCCAGGCGCGCTACGACAAAATCCACATGTTCGATGTCGATCTCGGCGATGGTGAATATTACCGGGAATCGAAAAATTACGAGCCGGGCTCAAAAGCCGTCACCGCCGAGTTGCCGTGGGGACGGTTGGGCATGTCGGTGTGTTACGACCTGCGCTTCCCGCATCTTTATCGCGGCCTGGCCAAGGCGGGCGCGGATTTCCTGTCGATCCCGGCGGCGTTCACCCGGCCCACCGGCGAGGCCCACTGGCATGTCCTGCAGCGCGCGCGGGCCATTGAAAACGGCTGTTACGTGTTCGCGGCGGCGCAGTGCGGCGTTCACGACAGCGGCCGCAAGACCTACGGCCATTCGCTGATTATCGACCCGTGGGGCCAGGTGCTGGCCGACGGCGGCGACGAGGTCGGCATCATCAGCGCCGACATCGACTTAGGTAAGGTCGCAGACGCGCGGGCGAAGATTCCGTCGCTGACCCATGACCGGGATATCGCCTAACGGTACAGACGTTTCAAACTTGAGGCTAAGGCATGTTTCTTCCACTGACCGGCGATGACGGTCTGTCCTATGAATACCGGGCGCCTGAAAGCGCCGACGGCTTCACCTTCGTCTGTTTCAATCCGCTGACCGGCGACAAGGCGATGTGGGAAGGCGGCATCGGGCCGGCGCTGACGGAGCAGGGCCACGGCCTGTTGACCTGGAACCTGCGCGGCCAGGCGGACAGCCCGTTCACGGCTGGAGAGATTACCCCCGGTAATGTCGTCGCCGATGCGCTTGCCTTGCTGCAAACGGTCCAGCCGCAAAACCCGGTCTATGTCGGCCTGTCGGTCGGCGGGCTGTTTGCCGCCAAGCTGCATCTTGGCGATTTCGGGGAGGGCGGCGGAGACGCCTGGCCCTGCCGGGGCTTCGTCTTCATCAACACCCTTCGCGAAATCGGCCCCAGGCTCGCCTGGGTCAACGCCGCCCTGGTGCGGCTGGCGGAAACCGGCGGGCTGGACTTGCTGCGCGATGCCTATTCGCCGTTGCTGCTGGGCGAGGGCTGGCAGGCCGAAAACCGCGAAAACTTTCTGAAACCCGGCAGCTATGAGCCGCTGTCCGAAGCCGACGGCGCATGGCATCTGCTGAAGGCCGGCGAGGAAACGGTGTGGGATGTGGACTGGTCCCGGCTAACGGTTCCGGTGCTCAATATCACCGGGCTTCAGGACCAAATTTTCCGCGACGACGCGGTGATCGAACGGCTGCTGGCGGACTTTCAGGACGTCCAGGCCGTCGCCTATGACGACGCCGGGCACATGGTTCCCGCCGAAACCCCGGAGCGCCTGGCCGGGGATCTGCTGAAATTCGTGGCAGGCCTGTGATGGCGCCCGAAACGGATACCGGGGACTCGAAACAAAGCCTGTGGCATCGGTACGCCTGGGTCGCCTATCTGGCGGTGTTCATCGGCGTGCTCGGCCATGCCAGTTCCGAATTCGTTTCCAAGGTCATCTCCGCCAATGCCGCCATTTCCGGGCCGGAGGTTTCGGTATGGCGGTTTTTCCTAGGCGGGCTGGGGCTGGTCGTGGTCTCCCTTTTGATCCCGGCGTCGCGGAACCTGGCCCAACCGATCAGGAAGCACGGCATGGCGCTGGTGCTGTTTTCGGTGTTCGGGCTGGCGGGCGCCTACCTGTTTTTCCACTGGTCGCTGGATTACGCCACGGTGCCGCAGGTGGCGACCGTGGTGACGACGGCGCCGATCTTCGTCGGCCTGATCAACCTCTATGCCAACAAGGTTCCCATCGGGGCGGCGAAAATTATCTCCGGCCTGGGCGCGGTGACGGGTGTCGCCTTCCTGGTTACCGACGGCGCGTTGCTGGCGCTGGCGGGCGACGCGTCCAACCTGATCGGCATTTTCATGGCCATCATGTGCGCGCTTTTGATGTCGGTCTATCTGGTGCTGATCAAACCCTACATCGCCGAGTTCGGGGCGCTTCGCATCACCGCCATCACGCTGTTCCTGGGCGGGTTGGCGCTGTGGCTGGGGGTCGGGCTTCTGTTCGGGCGCTGGGTGGCGTTCTGGACCATCGGGAGTCTTGCCACACCGGCGATCATCGCGATTACCGTTTTGGTGCTCTACAACACCACCCTGACCCAATGGCTGTGGATCGGCGGGCTGGCGGCGGTGCCCGATATCACGCGCGGAACCTATCTGTTTTTCCTAAAGCCCGTGCTGGCGGCGGGCCTCGCGGTGCTGTTTCTCGATACCCGGCTCAGCCTCTGGCAGGTGCTGGCGATCGGAGTGATCTGCAGCGCCGTCGCGGCGGAAGCCCTGATCGGCCATTACCAGTCGAAAAAAGAAAGCACCTCCTAGAGCATTTCCAGTTCACTTGCGTTCACTGCAAATGCTCTACGCCTTTGTTTTTGATGCAAATTCGTCGTCGCGGATGATTCCATCCGCTCGGGATTTGCTCTAGCGATCTTAAGCGGGATCGGGCACCGGATGCGGGGCGGGGTCGCCGTCGTCGCGTGTGCTTAAGCCCAGATTGTTGACGGCGCACAGGCGCTGTTTGACGCCTTCGATGTCGGCCGCCTTGATGATGCCGTGCTCATAGGCGACGACCTGTAATTTGCCCCGCGCCAGTTCCAGCAGTTCGCCGCTTTTCAGCAGATGGTCGGGGTTGCGCGGGCGGACAAAGTCTTCGTTGCCGCGCGCGAAGGTTTCATAAATCAGCACCCCGCCGGGCTCCAGCGCGCCGACCAGAACATCCATCAATGGCCGGTGCAGGTAATTGATGACGACGATGCCGGCGAACGTGCGCCTCGACAAAACGTCCTTCGCGTTGGTGCCCTCTTCCAGGTCGGTCTCGATCACCGTGACGCCGTCTTCATCGGCGAAATCGGCTAAAGACGACACATCGCGGTCGATCGCCGTGATCGGGTGGCCCAACGCGTGAAAATACCTCCCGTGCCGCCCGCCGCCCGCCGCCAGGTCAAGGATTGCGCCCTTTGTGGGGCCGCCTTTCGGCACCAGCGGCGCAAACCGGGCGACCCACGGCGACGGCGCGGTGATCCTGAGATGACGGCTTCGGGTTTTTTCCGGGTCGGGGTTTGCCATTCGTTAACCGTTTTGTTCTATGTCATTAAGCAATATAAACGCTAAGATATAAAACCAAGACAAATAACAATATCTATAACCCACGCGAGGATGGCGGTTTCGCTATGATTCTCTACCAACTGAAATGCCAGCGCGGCCATAATTTCGAGGCCTGGTTCCTCAACAGCGCCACCTACGACAGCCAGCAGTCGTCGGATGACGTGTCGTGCCCGCATTGCGGCACCACGGAGGTCGCCAAGGCCCCGATGGCGCCCAATATCGCGCGCCGCCGGAGCGAGGCGGGTTCCGACATGGGGCATGACCGGGGGCATGACCGGGCGGCTGGCAGGGGATCGGAAGACCGCGCCCAAGAAGTGGCGGAGAAAATTCTCGAGGCCGTGGACGGCCTGCGCCAGGATGTCGAGGACAACTGCGACTATGTCGGGGACGAATTCGCCGAGGAAGCCCGGCGCATCCACTACGGCGAGACCGAGGAACACGGTATCTACGGCGAGGCCTCCGACGAGGAAGCCAAGGAACTGGACGAAGAAGGCGTCGATTTCTTCCGCCTGCCGTATCCGCGCCGCCGTAACGACTGACCACCCTTTCTTTGTCTGAATTTCCGGTCCATTCCCCGGTTCGCCGTATCCTCGGCGAGGTCTTCGGCTATGCCTCGTTCCGGCCCGGCCAGGAAGAGGTCATCGCCACCATCCTGGATGGCCGAAACGTTCTGACCGTCATGCCGACGGGGTCCGGCAAGTCGCTGTGCTATCAAATTCCGGCTTTGGTCCGGGTCGGTTTAAGCGTCGTCGTCTCGCCGCTGGTCGCCCTGATGGAAGATCAGGTGGCGGCTCTCAAGCTCAACGGCATCGCGGCCGAAACCATCAATTCGTCGCGCGATAGAGACGCCAACGTGGACGCCTGGCGGCGTGTCCAGTCCGGCGCTGTCCGCCTGCTCTATATCTCGCCGGAACGGCTGATGACGGACCGCATGCTGGCCGCGCTCAAACGCCTCGACGTGGTGCAGATCGCCATCGACGAGGCCCATTGCATCTCGCGCTGGGGGCCGTCCTTCCGGCCCGACTACGAAGCCCTGAGCAGGCTGGGAGACCTGTTCCCCGGCGTCCCGCTGTCCGCGTTCACGGCGACCGCCGACGAGGCGACGCGCAGCGATATTTCGGCGAAGCTTTTCAATGGCCGGGGGCAAATCTTCGTCAGCGGGTTCGACCGGCCCAATATTCGCCTCGCCGTGGAAACGCGGGGCGACTGGAAACGCCAGCTTCTTGATTTCGTCAACGCGCGGCCCGGCGACAGCGGCATCGTCTACTGCCTGTCGCGCAAAAAAACCGAAACCACGGCGGCCCTGCTGGTCAAGAACGGCTTTCGCGCGCTGGCCTACCACGCGGGCCTGGCCAGCGCCGACCGTGCCTCGGCCCAGGATATCTTCATGACCGAGCCGGGCGTGATTATCGTCGCCACCATCGCCTTCGGCATGGGCATCGACAAACCCGACGTGCGCTATGTCTTTCACGCCAACCTGCCCGGCACCATGGAAGCCTATTACCAGGAACTGGGCCGCGCCGGGCGCGATGGCGCACCCGCCGACGCCTTCATGCTGTATGGCCTCGACGATATCCGCCAGCGCCGCATTTTCATCGAAGGCGATGCCGCCGCCGGGGGCAAAGACGTGAACGATGACGGGAACGATGACGGGCACAAGCGGCGCGAACACAAGCGCCTGGACGCCCTGATCGCCTATTGCGAGACGCCCCAGTGCCGCCGCCGCGCGTTGCTGGCCTATTTCGACGAGACCTCGGAGCCTTGCGGCAATTGCGACATTTGCCTCGACCCGCCGGACATGGAAGACGGCCGGGCGCATGCCAAAAACGTGCTCGGCGCCGTCGCCCAGACGGGCCAGCGGTTCGGCGCCGTTCATATCATCGACGTGCTGCTGGGGGCGGATACGGAAAAAATCCGAGGCCTCGGCCACGATCGGCTGGCCGCCTACGGGTCGGGCAGGGCGGAGGACAAGGACACCTGGCGCTCGATCATCCGCCAACTGGTCGCCGCTGGCTATCTGCGCCTCGACATCACCGGCTACGGCGGTCTCAACCTGACGGAAAACGGAAACGCGTTGCTGGAGGATCTGCTGGAAGACGGCGGCGCGTTCGCCTTCCGCCGGGATGCGGCACGCCGGAAAAGCGCCTCGGTCTCGAAAAGCGGCAAGTCCCGGGGGGCGGGGAAGGGGCCGGCGCACGCCGAGCTTTCCGTGGAAGACGAAGACCTGTTCGCGGCGCTCAAGGAACTTCGCCTGGAACTGGCGCGCGAACGCGGCGTGCCGGCCTATGTCATTTTCTCCGACCGCACCCTGATCGACATGGCGGCGAAAAAGCCGACGGACGATATCGACTTCGCCGGAGTCTTCGGTATCGGCGAGGCCAAGCTCAGGGACTTCGCCCAGCCGTTCATGGCCGTGGTCTCGGATTTTACGAAATAGCGCCGCCGACTTTGCCCCCCACAGCCTTGGCGTTGCAAAAGCTGCCCTGATGGGGCAAAAAGCGCGATGCTTGACAGAAAACCCTTTTATTTCCTGCGCCACGGGCAGACCGACTGGAACGCGGAGAGACTTTGCCAGGGGCGAATCGATATTCCCCTCAACGCGGCCGGTGTGAAACAGGCGGGGGAGGCGAAAGCGCACCTGGCGGGCACAGCGATCACGACCATTTGCTCAAGCCCCCTCGGGCGGGCCCTGGAGACGGCGAAGATGGTCAACGGGGTCCTGAAAAGCCGGCTTGTTATCATCGATGAACTTCAGGAATGTTCTTTTGGCGAGGCAGAGGGCAAACCGATAAACGCGGAGCCTTATGACGCGATCATTCGCAATGCCGGAAATTTTGGCGGCGAGCCGTTCGAGGCCTTTGTCGCGCGGGCCATCGCGGGCATCAACCAGGCCCTGAGTCATCCGGGACCGGTTTTGATCGTCTCCCATGGCGGTATTTTCCATGCCATGAAAAGCCTCGTCCGCCTTCGTTACGAAGGGGATATCCCGAACTGCGTTCCGCTGCGCCTGACGCCGTCGGAGGACGAGCCTTCGGGTTGGACAATGGAAATGGTAAGGAACATTTCTGATCTTTGAGGAAGGGTCTCTTAGGGGTCTGGATTACGTCCCGCGTGGCCGGGAGGACATGATGAACCCGATCACTTCATCGGTCACGGCCCGGGTGCCCATGTCGCCGCCGAATTCCTCGGGATTCAGGCTGCCGGCGGCAAAACCGCCGGAAACGGCCTCTTCGATAACGTGCGCGGCATCGCCCGGCGGGCGGTGGCCGGATGTGTCGGCCAGATAGTCGAGCATCATGGCGGCGCTGAGGATCGCGGCCAGCGGATTGGCCTTGTCCTGGCCCATAATATCCGGGGCGCTGCCGTGGGCCGGCTGGAACAGCGCGTGTTCGTCGCCGATTTCCGCGCAAGCCGCCATGCCCATTCCGCCGACAAGGCCACCGGCCAGGTCGGACAGGATGTCGCCGAACATATTTTCCATGACCAGGACGTCGAAGTCCCAGGGCTTGCGGATTAAATCCAGGGCCTGGGCATCCACGTAGTTATAGGTCTTTTCCACGTCGGGGAATTTTTCGGCCCGTTCATCGAAGATTTTCCGGAACAACGCCATGGAGCGGAACACGTTGGCCTTGTCGACGCAGGTCACCATGCCTTTATGGCCACGCGCCTTGCGCCTTTGGGCGAGGCGGAAGGCGAAGTCGTGCAGTTTTTCGGTTGTCACCCGCGTTATGCGCAGGATGTCCTGGACCTCGTCGTCGGTGTCGACCGGGCTTCGGTCGTGGACGGCGGCGCTATAAAACAGGCCTTCCGTGGATTCCCGCAGGATTACCAGATCGATATCGGCGGCGCGCGGATCGGCGAGGCGGCGGGGCGTGTTGGGGTAGGCCCGGACCGGGCGCACGCCGGCATAGAGCTGAAATTTTTCGCGCAGCCGGAGATGCGGCGAGATTTCCGTGCCGTCGGCATGGCGCACCTCGGGCAGGCCGATGGCGCCGAGGAAGATGGCATCCGCCGCGCCGGCGGCCTCTTCGGCGCCCGGGGCCATGTCGCGCCCGGTTTCCCGGAAATATCCCGCGCCTCCGTCCAGGGCCCGGATGTCCAGTTCGAACCCGCCGACCCGCGTTCGCGCGGCGTCCAGGACGGCGAGGGCCGCGTCGGTGACATCGACGCCGATGCCGTCGCCCTTTATCACGGCAATTTCAAAACGGGAATTCCTCATCGGCTTTTGGGCTTTGCGTTTCGCTAGCCCTTCACTCCGAAGGCCAGATAATTGACGGCAAGGTCGGCGCTTAACCGCCATTCCCCGTCAATCGGGTTATAGGACATACCCTTAAGGTCGGTGAGTCTGACGCCATGGGGCTCCAGCCCGGCGGCCAGTTCCGACGGACGGACGAATTTCTTCCAGTCGTGGGTTCCCGGCGGCAGCCAACGCAGCAAGTATTCCGCGCCGACCTTGGCCAGGGCCAGGGATTTCAAAGTCCGGTTGAGGGTCGACAGCGCCATCACGCCACCCGGTTTGACCAGCCCCGCCGCGGCGCCGAGAAACCTATCCAGGTCGGCGACGTGTTCGACGACCTCCATGTTGAGCACCAGGTCGTAGCGGTTTTTTTCGGATTCCAGCTCTTCCGGAAGCTGGTGGCGGTATTCGATATCGAGCCCCATGAGGCCCGCGTGGAGGCTGGCGATGTCGATGTTTTCCAGGCCTGCGTCGATGCCGGTGACGGTGCCGCCGAGCCGGCACATGGGTTCGGCGAGCAGCCCGCCGCCGCAGCCGATGTCGATAACATCCAATCCCTGCAACGGCTTGTCGGCCATCGGATCGCGTCCGAAATGGCCGCACACATGGTCGCGGATGAATTCCAGCCGTATCGGGTTGAGCCGGTGCAGCGGCGCGAAATCGCCGTTCGGATCCCACCACGCCTCGGCGATGGCGGTGAAGCGTGCGACCTCGTCTTTCGATGCGGTCGATAAAATAGCCGGGGAAGGGCTCATGCTTGGGTTGCCTCCGTTTGCCTTAATAGAGTATGTATGCGCCGCCGACACATCAACCTATTGAACAGAAAACACCTTTGGCCTGCCGGCTGCTCCGCGATTGAATGAAGCGGACGCCGTGGCCGGCCGGAACAAGCGATATGGCTATTATTGTACAAAAATTCGGCGGCACCTCCGTCGCCGACGTCAACCGGATCAGGGCCGTGGCCGAAACCGTCAAGCGCGAGCGCGACGCCGGCAACCAGGTCGCCGTGGTGCTGTCGGCCATGGCCGGCGTCACCGATCAACTGGTCGGCTATGTGGCGGACGCCGGCGGGCGCAGCCATTCGCCGGAACACGACACCGTGGTGGCGACCGGCGAACAGGTCACCGTCGGCCTGTTGGCGTTGTGCCTGGAGAATATCGGCGTGCCTGCGCGGTCCTGGCTGGGCTGGCAGATTCCGGTTCACACCGACGGTGTGCACGGCAAGGCGCGGATCGAAAAGATCGACACGGACGCTTTGGAACAATGTCTCAATGCCGGTCAGGTGCCCGTGATTCCGGGCTTTCAGGGGATCAGCCCCGAAGGCCGGATCACCACGCTGGGCCGTGGCGGGTCGGACACCAGCGCCGTCGCCGTGGCCGCCGCCCTCGGCGCGGAGCGTTGCGACATCTACACCGACGTCGACGGGGTCTACACCACCGATCCCCGCATCGTGTCGTCGGCGCGCAAAATGGAAAAAATTACGTATGAGGAAATGCTGGAAATGGCGTCGTTGGGCGCCAAGGTCCTGCAGACTCGGGCGGTGGAGCTGGCGATGAAGTCGAACCAGCGCCTCCAGGTCCGGTCCAGCTATTCCGACGTCCCTGGAACCCTTGTTGTCGATGAGGATGAAATCGTGGAACAGGAAATGGTAAGCGGCATCGCCTACAGCCGTGACGAAGCGAAGATTACCCTTGTGCAGGTAGCCGATAAGCCGGGCGTGGCGGCGGCCATCTTCGGTCCCCTGGCTGAGGCCAGCATTAATGTGGATATGATCGTCCAGAACGTATCCGCCGACGGGCAGACGACGGATCTGACGTTCACCGTCACCGAAGCGGACCTCGAGCGCGCCGTGGAAACCATCGCGGCGAAAAGGGACGAACTGGAATACGCCGACCTGGTGTCGGATTCCAAGGTCGTCAAGGTTTCGGTGATCGGCGTCGGCATGCGCAGCCACGCCGGCGTGGCGCAGCGCATGTTCGAGACATTGGCCGAAAAGGGCATCAACATTCAGGTGATTTCGACCTCCGAGATCAAGGTCAGTGTCCTGGTCGCCGAGGAATACACCGAATTGGCGTTGCGCGCGTTGCACACGGCTTATGGGTTGGACGCCGAATAGGCCCATTTTCGTGGCTTCGCGCTTGAAGTCCTTTATCGTATCGTGAGATCATCCCGCACGCTTTAAGTCGGAATTTCCGGGAAATTCCGGAACATTGGTGAATCGGATATATGGCTTCTTCTGAACAACCGGAAACGGACGAACAACCGAACGTCACCGGTGTCGGCGCGCTGCTGAAAGCCTCGCGCCTGCGCCTCGGCGAGAATTTGCAGGACATCGCCGGTGTTCTCAAGATTCGCTATGTCTATCTGGAAGCGATCGAGGATGGCCGTTTCGAGGATTTGCCCGGTCCCACCTATACGCACGGCTTTATCCGCGCCTATGCCGAACATCTGGGGCTCGACAGCGGTGAAGTTCTGCGCCGCTTCAAGTCCCATGAA
The DNA here is from genome assembly GCA_014382345.1 of Alphaproteobacteria bacterium. Taxonomy (GTDB): domain Bacteria; phylum Pseudomonadota; class Alphaproteobacteria; order Rhodospirillales; family Casp-alpha2; genus Casp-alpha2. The sequence goes on along the minus strand of JACNJX010000080.1, from coordinate 9,819 downwards.
CTGCCCCTGGAAAAGCGCGCCGAACTGGACTTCCCCGAACCGATGCCGGAAACGGCGGTGCCCGGCGGAGCCGTCATCCTCTTGGGCGTCGTGCTTGTGCTTTTGGCCTACGGGGGATTGCAGATATACAACGCCGAGGACGGTTTCTTCGCTGACCTGATTTCGCCATTGCCCGAACGCCTGGCCAGGATGTCGGGAAATCAGCCGGCGCCGGCGCCGGCTCCTGCCGCGGCTTCTGAAAACGCCGAAAAGGCCGAAAAGGCCGATGAGACGGTAGAAAAACCGGAATCCTCTGCCCCCGCTGCTTCCGCTCCGGCCGAGACGGCGGGCATGCCCCTGGAAAACAAAACGGAAGGGAAACCAAAAACGGAACCGGAAGCCTCCACCATGGAGGAACCGGCGGCGAAGCCCGAGCCCGAAGCGGCGGCAACCGAACAAGCGGTGGAGCAAGCCGAACCGGACCCGAAACCGAATACGCCGCCAAGCGGACAAGAGACCGAACAAACCACGGCGGCATCCGAGCCGGCGCCAACCGAAGCGCCGAAGCCGGTGGAAACGCCGAAGCCCGCGGACGAAATGGCAAAACCGGAACAACCGGTGGAACCCGCCCCGGCCCCTGCGCCCGAAGCGAAGCCTGAAGACAAGGAACCGGTTACGGCGTCCGCGCCCACTCCCGAACCCGCCCCGGCCCCCGCCCCCGCGCCGGAACCCACGCGTCCGGCCGCCCAGGTGCCCATGGATATGATTCCCTCTTCTGCGCGGGCGCCATCGGCTGCCACGGTATCGGAAGCCGCCACCGCGACTCCTGCGCCCGAGCCCGCTTCCGAAGCGAAAGCCCAAACCGCATCCGTGCCGGAAAGCCCCGCGCCCGAAACCACACCCGAAACCACACCCGTATCCGCCGCCCCCGTATCCGCCCCCAAAGACCCCCAGCCCTCGCCTGAAGACGGCCGCATTGTCGTGCGCGCCAAAACCAATAGCTGGATTCAGGTCCGCGACGACAACGCCAACGAACTCCTGTTGACCCGTTTGCTGCGCGCGGGCGACAGTTACGCCGTGCCCGGGCGTTCCGGGCTGACGCTGTCCACCGGCAACGCAGGGGCGCTGGAAATTCTCGTGGACGGTTCCGCCGTGCCGCCGATCGGAGGCGAAGGCGACGTTAAGCGCAAGGTGCGGCTGGACGCCGAAAAGCTCAAGGCCGGTACGGCGGCGAGCGAATAAAAGGGAAAGACTTACAACGTGACGCGCAACTCTCACATCCCCGGCGCACGCCGCAAAACCGTTCCCGTCACCATCGGCGGCGTCACCATCGGCGGCGGCGCTCCGGTCGTGGTGCAGTCCATGACCAATACCGACACCGCCGACGTGGACGGTACCGTGGAACAGGTCGCGGCCCTGGCGCGGGCCGGTTCGGAACTGGTGCGCATCACCGTCGACCGTCCGGCGGCGGCGAAGGCGGTTGCGCATATCCGGGACGGGCTGGACAAGCGGGGCGTGGATGTGCCGCTGGTCGGCGATTTTCATTATATCGGCCACAAGCTGCTCGACGCCCACCCGGCGTGCGCCGAAGCGCTGGCCAAATACCGCATCAATCCGGGCAACGTCGGCTTCAAGGAAAAACGCGACACGCAGTTTTCGTCGATGATCGAAACGGCGCTGAAATATGGCCGCCCGGTGCGCATCGGCGTCAACTGGGGCAGCCTGGACCAGGAACTGGTGGCCCGCATGATGGATGAAAACGCCGCCCTGCCGGAGCCGAAGGACGCCGCCGACGTTACCCGCGACGCCCTGGTGCGCTCCGCGCTCGACAACGCGGCGCGCGCCGAAGAATTGGGTATGGACCGCAACCAGATCGTGCTGTCGTGCAAGGTGTCCGACGTGCAAAGCCTGATCCAAGTCTATACGGACCTCTCCGCCGCCGGCGATTACGCCCTGCATCTGGGCCTGACCGAGGCCGGCATGGGGTCCAAGGGCATCGTCGCCTCGACGGCAGCGATGGCGGTGCTGCTGCAGAACGGCATCGGCGACACCATTCGCGTATCGCTGACGCCGGAACCCGGCGGCGACCGCACCCGTGAGGTCATTGTCGCCCAGGAAATCCTGCAAACCATGGGGCTGCGCTCGTTCACGCCGCTGGTCACGTCGTGCCCCGGCTGCGGGCGCACCACGTCGACCGTGTTCCAGGACCTGGCGGAAAAAATTCAGACCCATGTGCGCGAGCGCATGCCCGAATGGCGTGAAATCTACGAAGGCGTGGAGACCATGACCCTCGCGGTCATGGGCTGCATCGTCAACGGGCCGGGCGAGAGCAAACACGCCGACATCGGCATCAGCCTGCCGGGCACCGGCGAGGAACCGGCGGCGCCTGTTTTCATCGACGGCGAGAAAACGGTGACGCTGCGCGGCCCCGCCATCGCCGAGGAATTTCAGACAATCGTCGATGATTACGTCGACAGTCACTACAAACGCCGCGACGGAAAGCCCGCCGACGCTTCCCCGTCCGCCGCGGCCCAATAGCTGGACCCGGAGTCCATGTCCAATCTTCAGCCGCCCCGCGGCACCGCCGATATTCTGCCCCAGGACCAGCGCCGCCACCGCCATGTCACGGACACGGCCCAGGCCATCGCCGGGCGCTACGGATTCGAGGAAATGTCGACGCCGATCTTCGAGGCCACCGAAGTATTCAAGCGCACGCTGGGCGAAACGTCGGACATCGTGACTAAGGAAATGTATGTCTTCGACGACAAGAAGGGGCGCTCCATCACGCTCAGGCCCGAGGGCACGGCCGGTGTGGCGCGCGCGTTCATCACGCACCTGCGCTCGGAGCCTTTACCGCTCAAGTTCTTCTACCGCGGGCCGATGTTCCGCTACGAACGTATGCAGAAAGGCCGCCAGCGCCAGTTCCACCAGTTCGGCGTCGAACTGCTGGGCGTGCCGCAGCCTTTGGGCGACGTCGAGGCGATTGCCATGGGCGCGCACATTCTTGAAGCGCTGGGCGTCGCCGACAAGGTCACGTTGCAGATCAACACGCTGGGCGACGCGGAATGCCGCGAAGCCTACCGGGAGAAACTGGTGACGTATCTCGAGGGCTTCCGGAGCGATCTTTCCGAAGACAGCCTGGAACGGCTGGGCCGCAATCCTTTAAGGATTTTCGATTCCAAGGACGAAAGCGACCGGGCGGTGGTCAAAAACGCGCCCCGGCTGATCGATCACCTCAACCAGGCCTCGACGGATTTCTTCGATGCCGTCAAGGGCGGCCTGGACGCCGCCGGCGTCGCCTACGAGATCAACCCCGGCCTGGTGCGGGGGCTGGATTATTACGGCCACACGGCGTTTGAATTCGTCACCAAAACCTTGGGCGCACAGGGCACGGTGCTCGCCGGCGGGCGCTATGACGGCCTGATCCAGCTTATGGGCGGTCCGCCGACGCCGGGCATCGGCTGGGCGGCGGGTGTCGAACGCCTCGCCCTGATGACCGCCGAAGCGCCGCCTGCGCCTCGTCCCGTCACCATCATTCCCAGGGACCCGGCGGCCCAAACCCAGGCCCTGGTCCTGGCCCAGCAGTTGCGCCGGGGCGGATTGGCCGTGGACCTCGGCTATTCGGGAAATCTCAAGAAACGCCTGGACCGGGCCAACAAGGCCGGAGCAACCGCCGCCGTTATTCTTGACGGGGATAGCGCGACGGTGCGCGACATGGAAACGGGCGAGCAGACAGACGTCGCTCTCGCGGGGCTGGAAGACCACCTCCAGCGGTACAGGTAGCGGGATTATGTCCGAGAACACAAACAACACACCCAAGCCTTTCGTGGTCGGTGCCAACCACAAATCCAGCGCCATGAGCATCCGCGACCGCCTGTTCGTGGAGGACGACCAGGTGCCGGGCGTTCTGGAAAAGCTGCGCGGCCGCGGCGTCGGCGAGGCCATGGTGCTGTCCACCTGCGACCGGGTCGAGGTCCAGGGCATCCACGATGCCCCGGACGAGGCCGCCCGCCATATCGTAGAAGTTCTGGCCGAACACGGGGAGCTTAAGGTCTCGGACCTGGAGGGGCAGACCTACGCGCTCACCGGCGACGAAGCGGTGCGCCAGATCTTCCGCGTCGCCGCCTCACTGGACAGCCTGGTCGTCGGCGAACCACAGGTGCTGGGTCAGGTCAAATCCTGCCATCGTCTGGCAACGGAGGCCGGCATGGCCGGCAACGGGCTGGAAGCGATCCTGCAAGCCGCGTACACGGCGGCCAAGCGGGCGCGCAATGAAACCGCCATCGGCGAGCGTCCGGTCACCATCGCCGCCGCCGCGGCCCGGCTGGCGCAGGATCTGCACGGCGATCTCGGCAAGCGCTCGGGGCTGTTGATCGGCACCGGGGAAATGGGCGAACTGGTGGCCGAAGCCATGCAGGCGGAAGGGCTGGGCGACCTCATCGTCGTTCATTCGATCGTCGCCCGGGCCGAGGCGCTGGCCCGTGAACTGAACTGTCATGTCGCCGATTACGAGGATTTAAGCGGGCTGCTGGACGATGCCGACATCGTGCTGACGGCGCAGGGCGCCCGGCGCCATGTGGTGACGGCGGACATGATGCAGGTTGCCATTCACCGCCGCCGCCGGCGTCCGGTGTTCCTGGTCGATACCTCACTGCCGGGAGACGTGGACCCGTCCGTCAACCGTATCGAAGAGGCTTTTCTGTACGACCTAGCCGATCTCGAAGGCGTGGTCATGGATGGCCGCGCGTCGCGCGAAGGCGAAGCCGCCAAGGCGTCCGACATCGTCGACGCCGAGGTCGACGCCTTCCTGCGCGGACGTGCCGAGAGGGTGGCGGTGCCGGCGCTGGGCGACCTGCGCGGTCACTTCGAGGGGGTGCGCCAACAGGTTATGAAGGAAGCCGGTGATGACGCGGAAAAAGCGACCCGGCTGCTGGTCAATCGCCTGCTGCATACGCCGTCCGAAGCCATGCGCGACGAGGCGGCCCGTGGTAGCGCTGGGGGCGGCGGCTGGCAGGCGGCGGAAGACGTCATCCGGCGTTTGTTCGGCCTGTCCTCGCGAACGTCCGGTGACGGCGGCAAAAACGAGGATGAAAACACGTGAGTCTGGAAGAAAACCTGGACAAGGTTTTATCGCGCCACCGGGAACTGGAAGCCCTGATGTCCAGTTCCTCCCCTCCGGCGGCGGAGGACTTCGCCAAGCTGTCGAAGGAATATTCCGAACTGGGCCCGGTGGTGGCGGCGATCTCCTCTCTCCGCGCGGCGAAGGATGAAATCGCCGATCTGGCCGCAATGATCGCCGATCCGGACACCGACGCCGAAATGAAGGGCATGGCGGAAGAGGAATTTTCCGGCCTGAAGGAAAGCATTCCCGAACTGGAGCAACGCCTGCAGGTGATGCTGCTGCCGCGGGACGCGGCTGATTCCAAGAACGCGATTCTGGAAGTGCGCGCCGGCACCGGCGGCGAGGAAGCTGGCCTGTTCGCCGCCGATCTGTTCCGCATGTACCAGCGCTTTGCCGAGGCGCGGAACTGGAAGTTCGAGATCATGAGCCTGAGCGAGACCGGCGTCGGCGGCTACAAGGAAGCCTTCGCCTCGATCTCAGGGTCCGGCGTGTTCGCCAAGATGAAGTTCGAATCCGGCGTGCACCGGGTGCAGCGCGTGCCGGCCACGGAATCCAGCGGGCGCATCCACACGTCGGCTGCGACCGTGGCGGTGATGCCGGAAGCCGAGGAAGTCGATATCAAAATCGAGGAAAAGGATCTCCGCATCGACGTGTTCCGGGCGTCCGGCCCCGGCGGGCAGTCGGTCAACACCACCGATTCCGCCGTTCGCATCACCCACCTTCCGACCGGGGTCGTGGTTTCCCAGCAGGACGAAAAATCGCAGCACAAGAACAAGGCCAAGGCGATGCGGGTGCTGCGGTCTAGAATCTACGAAGCCGAACGCCAGAAGGCGGACGACGAGCGCGCTCAGAACCGCAAGGCCCAGGTCGGCTCCGGCGACCGCTCAGAGCGCATCCGCACCTACAATTACCCCGAACGCCGGGTTACCGACCACCGCATCAATCTGACCATGCACAAGCTCGATGCGGTGATGAACGGCGATCTCGATGAAATGATCGACGCCCTGACCGCCGATGACGAAGCCCGGCGGTTGGCGGAGATGACATGAGCGACGGAGTCACCGGGCATGGGTAGGGTCGAGACCCTCGGCACCCTTCTGGACGAGGCGGTCCTGCGTTTTGAGGCCGCCGGTATCGACAGCGCCCGGCTTGATGCCCGCCTTCTGGCCGCGCACGCCTTCGGCTGGGATGCGTCCAGGGTCATCGCCCACCCCGATCACATGCTGGAACCCGGCCAGAGGGAAGCCTTCGAGGCCTTGCTGGTCCGCCGCGAGGGCCGGGAGTCGGTGGCCCATATCGTCGGCCAGTGCGAATTCTGGAGCCTCGATTTTACCGTCACCGGGGATGTCCTGGCGCCGAGGCCGGATTCGGAAACCCTCATCGAGGTGGCGCTGAAGGCTTTTGATAAGGATGCCGCCCCCTCGATCCTCGATTTCGGCACCGGCACCGGCTGCCTGCTGCTGGCGTTGTTGAGTGAATGGCCGGAGGCCCGGGGGCTGGGCGTCGATATCTCAGAAGCGGCGCTGGCCGTGGCTAAAAATAACGCCCGCCGCCTCGGGCTGGAGGACCGGGTCCGGTTCCAGATGTCGGATTGGGACGGGACGGTTGACGGGCAATTCGATCTGATTATCTCCAACCCGCCCTATATCGCGGATGGGGATTTTCCGGCCTTAGCCCCCGAAGTCGCCAGGCATGAGCCGCGTCTGGCGCTGTCCGGCGGCGCCGATGGGCTGGACTGTTACCGCGCCCTCGGCCCGGCCATCGCCCGCAGGCTGGCGCCCGGTGCCCGGGCCTTTGTCGAGATCGGTTTCGATCAGGGTGAAACCGCCGCCGCCGTGCTCACATCCGCCGGGCTTGAGGTGTTGGCCGTTCACCGCGACCTGGCCGGCAATGCCCGGGTGATCGAGGCAGGGGCTTCGAAGGAAACGTGATGGGAATTTGGAAAAAAATCGAGAAAAAGGTTGGAATAAAGGCTCTGAGCGATTACGGTGCTGATGTTGAGCGACCCGTTGGGTTGCCACGGGGGAGCGGCCAAAGGGTGGTTGCCCCCACTTAAATTTTCCCACGCTTAGGCCGTTTCGTTAAGCCCATCAACGGGTCGGTTGTGTCGGTTCGGGACGTTGTCCGAACCAGTGAAGGCGGGGAGTGTGCGTTACCCTAAAAAGTCAGGTGACATGAAACAAGGTTCCAATAACAGACGTTCGCGGTCCCGAAGCGGTGGTGGCGGCGGAAAACGCCAGTCCGGCGGTGGCCGAAACTCATTCGAAAGCAACGGTCCCGATGTGAAAATCCGCGGCACCGCGCAGCAGGTTCAGGAAAAATATCTGTCCCTGGCGCGCGATGCGTCGTCATCCGGCGACTGGATTTCGGCGGAAGCCTATTTCCAATTCGCCGAGCACTACTACCGGGTGGCGAACGCCAGTTCCAATAACGGCACCGCCAAGACTCCGCAACAAGACCAAGGCCAAGGCCAGGATCAAAACAGGGGTGGACGCAACCCCCGTCCCCAGGCGTCTCAGGACACCTCTGCCACTGATACTCAGGGCAATGCGCCAGAAACCCAGACCGAAACCCAGACTGAAACCACAGGCAAAGCTCCGGCCAAAACCAGGGCTGTCAGGGACAAGGTTGCCAAGGACGCTGTGGTAGAAGGCGAGGCGGAGGTCATCGACACGTCTCCGGCCGCGCTGGCGGCTGCCGTCGCCAAGCGTGAATCGGCGGATGCCGAGAATTCTTCCCAGGCGGATATCGAGGCTGATTCCGTTCCGGAAAAAGCCGCCTCCTAGGGGACGCTAAGGCTGTCTCCGGCGGCGATGTCTCCGGCCATCGTGACGGCGGCGTAAATCCCCATGTCGATGTGGCCGAAGCCCCGTTTCAAGTCTTTCACCAGGTTAAGGTCTCTTTTTCCCGTGCCCGGGTTGACGCCGGTCGCCGCACAGCGGTCGATGCGCTTGGTGACGGTGAGGGTTGCACCATCCCCCGACTTGCCCAGCGTTATGTCTTTGCCGATCCAGTCGAATTCGGCCCAGGGCTCCAGCCCTTGCAGATAGACATTGGCACGAAAGCGCAGCGGGTCGATCTCTGTCCCGGACACCCGTTCCAGGTCTTTGATGCTGGCCAGATTGATGATGGAGAGCAGCGGGTCGGCAACGTCCGACAGCATGGCGCCGGGCTCGCATTCCACCAGTTTTGGGCGGCCATGGGCGTCGTCGCCCATGTAGGCGGCGAAAAACTCCTCGATCATGGCGCGGCCGACGGGCGTGGTGACGTTGCCTTTCGCCACCGGTTTCCCCTCTCGCTCGACACTTAAAATTCCCGTATCGTCTTCGAAACATACCGTCAGCTTGGCCAGTTTTTCGTGCCTGAGCAGCGACAAAAACGCGGTTTTCGGCATCCATGGGATTGTCGGGCCGCTGGCCGGCGTGGTGCCGAGCGTCAGGGCGAACCGGCGGTCATTGGGCAGTCCCCGGCCTGCGCTCAGGGGTACGCGGGATAATGCCTCCGCCGTCAGCCCCTTGACCGGATAACGATAGATTTTTACAGCCGTGATGGTCATGGGCGAAAGAGTGCGCAGAGTTTTCATTTTCGTCAACGGGGCAAACGCTAGCGATCCTTGGTATAAACCATATCAAGGAAGAAGCTTAGGACCGGTTGAGCCATGTTGCCTCTGTTTACCGCCACCATTTTTCTTAATGCCCTGTTGCTGTTCTGGGTGCAGCCATTATTCGTGCGTATGGTGTTGCCGTTGCTGGGTGGCGCACCGATGGTGTGGAACACGGCCATGGTGTTTTTCCAGTGCGGCCTGCTGGCGGGGTACGCCTATGCCCATTTCCTCAACGCCCGCCTGCCCGCCCGGGCGCAGGCGCCGGTGCATATGCTGGTCATGCTGGCGCCGCTCGTTGTCCTGCCGGTAGCGGTGGCAGGCATAGGTCCGCCGCCCGTGGACGCCAATCCTATCCCGTGGCTGATCGGGTTGATGGCGGTATCGGTGGGGCTGCCGTTTTTCGCCGTCGCCACCAACGGGGCGTTGCTGCAACGCTGGTTTTCCTTCACCGGGCACGCGGACGCGGACAATCCCTATTTTCTCTACAGCGCCAGCAATCTGGGCAGCCTGATCGCGCTTTTGGCGTATCCCTTCGTGTTCGAGCCGATGATGGGGCTGGACCGGCAAAGCAGCGTGTGGGCGGTGGTCTATGTGGCGCTGGTCGGCCTGATCGGCTGGTGCGGCTGGCGGGCGAACCGGGGGATTGTTTCGGCGCCTGCGCCCGTTTCAGAGCCCGTGCGGGAGGAGCCGTCCGCCGCTACGTCCGTTTCCTGGAAAACAAAAGCCCTCTGGGTCGTGTTGAGCTTCGTGCCGTCCAGTCTTCTGCTAGGCGTGACCGCCCATATCTCTGCCGAGGTCGCGGTCGCGCCGTTGTTGTGGGTGGTGCCGTTGGCGTTGTATCTGCTGACCTTCGTCAACGTGTTCGCGCGCCGCCCGATGATTTCCCATTCCCGGGCGATCGCTTTACAGGCGGTGCTGGCGATCGTGCTGGCGCTCACGTTCAATCTGCGCATCGGCGCGTTGGGCGGGGGGGTCGCCCCGCCTCTGGCGGCCTTTTTTTTTTCCGCGCTGGTTTGTCACGGTGGACTGGGGAAACGCAAACCGCCGGGGCGCGGAATGGCGTCGGTTTATCTGTGGCTCGCCGTGGGGGGGGCACTGGGCGGGGGGTTCACCG